>CAYNDD010000551.1:0-1012 GCA_964395425.1 uncultured Frankiaceae bacterium | reverse complement strand
ACCCCCGACCCCTAGCCGCCCCGAGCAATGTCACATTGCATGGGCTTCTGTGGGGGTGATGTCACATTGCCCCCACAAAGTGGGGGGCAATGTGACATTGCTTGGCGGGCGGGCGGGGCCGACTCCGTATGCTCGCCGTGATGGGAACCAGGCACTCGGCGGCAAGCGCGCTCCGAAGAATCGCCAACAGGATCGACCAGAGCCCGGCGCCGGCGGCAGCACCCCGGGGTCGTCGCCAGGGGCCGGGATCCGCCTCGCCACCCGGGTCGCGCAAGGCCTCGATGTTCTTCGACGACCATCCGCGGTTCTTCGAGACCAGCGAGACCAGCGCGTTCAACAACCGCCTGAATCTGCGGTACGAGGCGATCTTCGCCGAGAACCGCGACCTCTTCGGGGATGCCCGGGTGCTCGACATCGCCAGTCACGACGGGCGCTGGTCGCTCGCCGCACTGGCCTGCGGAGCCAAGTCGGTCGTCGGCATCGAAGCCCGCCCAGACCTGGTTGAGCACGCCGCGGCCAATCTGCAGTTGTACGGCTACAACTCCGATCAGTACAGCTTCGTCGTCGGGGATGTCTGCGACGTCTTGAACGAGCAAGCCTTCGACTTCGACGTCGTCCTCTGCCTCGGCTACCTCTACCACACGCTTCGCTACAACGCCCTGATGCACGGAATCAGGAAGGCGAACCCCAAGCACGTCATCATCGACACCGTTGCCCGGCCGATGCGGGCGCGCCGACCGGCGGTGTGGCTGGTCCGGGAACCGGTCAGCCGCGAAGGGAACGCCTTCGTCGACCGCTACTCACACGGCGACTCCGTCATCGTTGGCCAACCAAGCCTCCGAGCGATCCGGATGCTGTTGGCCGGTTACGACTTCGAGGTGGAACGCTTCTCCGACTGGGCCGGCTTGATCCGCGACAACCCCGATCTAGCCGGCGAAGGCGTCGTCGACTACGCCAACCGCCAGCGGTTGACCATCCGCTGCATCGACACGACCTAGCAATGTGACATTGC
>CAYNDD010000550.1:0-1012 GCA_964395425.1 uncultured Frankiaceae bacterium | reverse complement strand
ACGCGACCTTCGTCGACACCCACGTCAACGTCGGCATGGTCGGAGCGATCGAGAACATCGGGCTGGCGAAGCGGCTTCCGCTCGGCACCGCACTACGAATGACCTTGTGCGGCAAGGCATTCCGGCTGACCGCGGAGCGGGCGTACCAGCTCGGGATGATCGAGGAGGTCGTACCGCTGGAGAAGCTGCAGGAGACCGCCGACGAGATCGCGCACCAGATCGCGGCCAACTCGCCGGCCGCGGTCACGCTGTCGATGCAGGCGCTGTGGAACTCGCTCGAGACCGGATACACGCACTCGATGGAGTACGGCTGGGCGCTCGCACGGATGCACTGGGGGCACCCTGACTTCAAGGAAGGACCCAAGGCGTTCGCGGAGAAGCGGACGCCCGAGTGGTACGAGCCGCCGCGCGACACCGACGGGCATTCGTGAACCCAACGCTCGCGCCTGAGCAGGAGGAGTTCCGGCTCGAGGTGGTCGACTTCCTCCGCGACTACCAGGGCCTGGACGGCTTCTACCACCACGAAGGCTCGTACGACGAGGGCGTGCGGGCGCTCTACAAGGCACTCGGCGAGCGCGGCTGGCTGTCGCTGGCCTGGCCCGAAAGCGCCGGCGGCGCGGCCAAGTCGCCGGTCTACGAATACCTGCTCTGGGACGAGATGGCCTACGCCCGGGCCGCGCGGCCACCGCTCGGGTCCGGGATCGTGGCGAAGACGATCATCAGCCACGGCAACGACGAGCAACGCGAGCGGTTCCTGCCCGGGCTTCGCGCGGGCACGACGTTCTTTTCCCTGGGCTACTCCGAACCGGAGGCCGGGTCGGACCTCGGCGCGGTCCGGCTGCGGGCCGAGCTCGTCGGCGACGAGTACGTGCTCAACGGCGAGAAGCGATGGACCTCGGGCGGGCACCGGGCCGACTATCTGTGGATGCTGTGCCGAACCGGCACGATCGAGAGCCGTTCGCGCGGCCTGACCCTGTTGATCGTCGACCGGCGCAGCCCTGGGATCAGCGTC
>CAYNDD010000549.1:0-1019 GCA_964395425.1 uncultured Frankiaceae bacterium | reverse complement strand
TCGGACAGCACGTCGCCGATCTCGTCGACGGACATCCCGACCGCAAGGCCGACCGCGGCCGCCGCTGACGCGTTGATGGCCTGGTGCGCGCCGGTCAGCTGCATCGCGACCGGGGTCGAACCGTCAGGCGTGACGAGGCGGAACCGCGGCCGCGCGCTCTCGTCGAGGGTCAGGTCCTCCACCCGTACGTCGGCGTCCGGTGCGCGCCCGAACCCGACCGTCGGCGCGCTGGTCCGGGCACGCATCGCGGCCACCAGTGGATCATCGACGCAGAGCACCGCAAGCCCGTCGCTCGGCAGCGCCTCGATCAGCTCACCCTTCGCCGCGGCGACCACTTCGCGAGAGCCGAACTCGCCGAGATGCGCCGTACCGACGTTGAGCACGACCGCAATCGCCGGACGGGCGATGCGACACAGGTATTCGATGTGGCCGATTCCGCGCGCGCTGTATTCGAGCACCAGGTGCTGCGTCGACTCCTCGACCTCGAGCACGGTCAGTGGGAGACCGATCTCATTGTTCATCGACGCCTTGGCTGCCACCGTGCTGCCGGCGCGCGCGACCAGCGCAGCGATCAGGTCCTTGGTCGAGGTCTTCCCGGATGACCCGGTCACGCCGATGACCCGGCAGCCGGTCGTACGCCGTAGCACCCCGCCGGCCAGGAACCCCAGCGCGCGCACCGTGTCGTCGACGACGATCGACGGCACGTCGACCGGATGACTCGCCAACGCGACGACCGCACCGCGTCGAAACGCATCCGTCACGTAGAGATGGCCGTCGGTGTGCTCGCCGGGCACGCATGCGAACAACGAGCCGGCGGTGCACACCCTCGAGTCGACAACCACCGGTCCGTCGATGATGGCGCGCGACGCGATCGCCTCGAGCCGGCCGCCGGTCAAAGCCGCAACATCGCCGGCACTCATCGTGATCACGTGATCCCCGCGCCGTCTGCGAGCAGTGCGTCGCGTACGACGACCCGGTCGTCGAACGGGAACACCTCGCCGTCGATCTCCTGGCCGGTC
>CAYNDD010000548.1:0-1030 GCA_964395425.1 uncultured Frankiaceae bacterium | reverse complement strand
GCGAACGTCCGAACGTTGGGCCACGGGGGCTTCGTTGGGGATGACCGTACGGACCGCTGAGGGTGTGCGTCAACGGCCGTTCGAGGCTCGCTGTGGATGACGCTGGGGGCAGGGTGGGGACAGCCCGGAGTGTTGCTGTGGACGACCGCGTGCGCGCATTGTGGACAACCGCTGTGCGCATCGCGCCACGCCGAGGCGACCTGCGGCGACACCCTGCACCGCCTGTGTACGGCGATCATTTTGGTCACTGTGGGGGGGGCTACGGTCAGCGCCGTGAGGAACAACCCCGGGCCCGATCAGGGCCAGCTCGCCATGCCGGTGAGCGCGGACTCGCCGGTCGCCCCGACCGTCGAGATCGTGCGCAGCACGCGCCGGCGCCGCACCGTGTCCGCCCATCGGGTGGGCGAGACGATCGTGGTCTCGGTACCGGCGCGGATCAGCCGGGCCGAGGAGTCGCGTTGGGTCGCGTTGTTGGTGGCGCGGGTGCTGGCGAACGAGCGCAAGGACCGGCCGAGCGACGGCGAGCTCGACGATCGGGCGAGTGATCTGTCCCGGCGCTACCTCGGCGGCCGGGCGGTGCCCACGAGCGTGCGGTGGGTCGACACCATGAACGTCCGGTGGGGTTCGTGTACGCCGGCCGACGGCACGATCCGGCTGTCCCGCCGGCTGCTCGGCATGCCGGGCTTCGTCATCGACTACGTGCTGTTGCACGAGCTCGCGCACCTGCTGGTCCCCTCGCACGGTCCGGCGTTTTGGCGGGAGCTGGCCGGGTTCGAGCGGCTCGAGCGGGCGCAGGGCTTCCTCGAAGGGGTCGACTCGGTCCCCAAGCCCTGACCGCCCAGCACCCGCTGCCCGAGCTTGGTCAGTGGGTCAGCTGGGGTCGGCGGGGGGTTCGAGCTCGGAGAGGTCGAGGGTGGTCTCGGTGCCGTCCCGCTCGACCCACGCGGCCGGGTCGTCGAGGTCGTCGCTGCTCGGCAGCAGGTCGGGGTGCGACCACACCGCGTCGCGCTCGTCGGTGCCGCGCCGGTCA
>CAYNDD010000547.1:0-1040 GCA_964395425.1 uncultured Frankiaceae bacterium | reverse complement strand
CTGCATCGCCCACGCCTCGTCGTACCCGACCCGGCCGAGCCGGACCAGCTGCACTGCGCTCACCCCTTTACGGTACGTCGCGCGCCGCCCCGCTTGAGCACACGACCGGCCCGTCCAGGCGGTGTTACGTCGTCGAGTGTCGCGTTTGGCGCCGGATGTGGCGGGCGTTGTGTGCTCAAACGGGGGCGCGGCGTGGGCGATCCCGGGCGCGGGCCTGTGGATAGCGACGCCGCCGCGGCCGCGATCCCTGCTCGAATGCAGCGATGGACGAGGGGTTCGCAGTCACCGGGTACGTCGTCGAAGAGCTGATCGGCCGCGGCGGCGCGGGCGAGGTCTGGCGCGGGCGGGACGTCGCGACCGGCGACCCGGTCGCGCTGAAGCTGCTGCGCGGCCGGGGTGCGGCGGTGACCGAGCGGCTTCGGCGAGAGGCGGCCGTGCTCGCTTCGGCGGCCGGGCCGCACGTGATCGGCGTCCGCGACTTCGTCGTCGAGGATGGCGCGGCCGTGCTGGTGATGGACCTCGCGCCCGGTGGCAGCCTGGCCGGGCTGCTCGCGGCCCGCGACCGGCTGCCCGCCCCTGAGGTGGTGACGATTCTGGCGCCGCTGGCGACCGCGCTCGCCGCGGCACACGCGCGCGGCCTGGTCCATGGCGACCTGACGCCGGCGAACATCCTGTTCACCGCCGACGGCCGGCCGTTGCTGGCCGACTTCGGGGTGGCTCGCGCGATCGGGGCGTCGGACGGGCCGGTCGAGCCGGTCGAGGGGACGGTCGACTTCATGGATCCGGCCGTCCTTGGCGGGGCGGTGCCGACCGCGGCGAGCGACGTGTTCGCCCTCGGCGCGATCGGATTTCTGGCGCTGAGCGGTGAGCCGTACTGGGGGACCGGCACGGTCGACCAGGTCCAGGGCCGGGCACTGGTCGGGATCCGGCCGGCGCTGGATGAGGTGCTGCCCGGGCTTCCGGCCGCGCTGGTGGCCGCGATCGAAGCCGCGCTCTCGCACGATCCGCACGACCGGCCCGACGCGCGGTCGCTGGCCGAG
>CAYNDD010000546.1:0-1043 GCA_964395425.1 uncultured Frankiaceae bacterium | reverse complement strand
GTGATGGACCTCGACGAGTGGCCCTACCCGAAGAAGCCGTTGGTGCCGCTGGCCGAAACCGTGCACGAGCGCTACAGCGTCGAGATCTTCCGCGGCTGTACCCGTGGGTGCCGGTTCTGCCAGGCCGGGATGATCACCCGGCCGGTGCGCGAGCGGTCGATCACGACGGTCGGCGAGATGGTGCAGCGGGGGATCGCCGCCACCGGCTTCGAAGAGGTCGGACTCCTGTCGCTGTCGAGCGCGGACCACAGCGAGATCGGCGAGATCGCGAAGGGCCTCGCGGATCGCTATGAAGGCGAGAACGTCTCGCTGTCACTGCCGTCGACCCGGGTCGATGCGTTCAACATCACGTTGGCCAACGAGCTCTCGCGAAACGGCCGGCGCAGCGGCCTGACCTTCGCCCCGGAGGGCGGCAGCGAGCGGATGCGGCAGGTCATCAACAAGATGGTCAGCGAGGACGACCTGATCCGCACGGTCGCGACGGCGTACGGCAACGGGTGGCGGCAGGTGAAGCTCTACTTCATGTGCGGCCTGCCGACCGAGACCGACGACGACGTACTCGCGATCGCCGGGATGGCGCGGCGGGTGATCGCGACCGGTCGGGAGGCGGCGGGGCGCAAGGACATCCGGTGCACGGTGTCGATCGGTGCCTTTGTGCCGAAGCCGCATACGCCGTTTCAGTGGGCCGCGCAGCTCGACCACGAGACGGTCGACCGGCGGCTGCGCGCGCTCAAGGGCGCGATCACGCACGACCGGGAGTTCGGCCGCTCGATCGGCGTGCGCTACCACGACGGCAAGCCGTCGACGATCGAAGGCTTGCTCTCCCGCGGCGACCGGCGAGTCTCGGCGGTGATCCGCAAGGTCTGGGAGAACGGGCAGCGCTTCGACGGGTGGAGCGAGTACTTCTCCTTCGACCGGTGGAACGACGCCTGCACCGAGGTGTTCGACGGCCAGCCGGTCTCGCTCGACTGGTACACGACCCGGGAGCGGGTGCTGTCCGAGGTGCTCCCGTGGGACCACCTCGACGCCGGGCTCGACAAGGA
>CAYNDD010000545.1:0-1060 GCA_964395425.1 uncultured Frankiaceae bacterium | reverse complement strand
GTTGCCGGTGATGTTGCGATAGAGCCCGGGTGCCATGACCGCGGGCTTGACCTCGTAGCGGATGGTGAACGCCTCGGTGGTCTCGCCGAAGTTCCAGCCGGAGTTGAACGCGGTCAGGTTGGCCTGCGCGAGCAGCGGCGACTTCGAGAACTTGTGGCCGAGGAACTCCCGGGTGGTCTCGGTCGGCCGGCTGTAGAGCCACGACAACAGACCGAGGGCGAACATGTTCTTCGCCCGCTCCGCGTCCTTGCGGGTGAGGTCGAACTCCTTCAGCGCCTCGACCGTGAGCGAGGTCAGCGGGACCGGATGCACCTGGTACGCCGCGAGTGTGTCGTCGTCGATCGGGTTGGCGGCGTACCCGACCTTCGAAAGGTTGCGGGAGGTGAACTCGTCGGTGTTGAGGATCAGGTCGCCGCCGGGCCGCAGCTCGCCGAGGTTGGCCTTCAGCGCGGCCGGGTTCATCGCGACCAGGACGTCGGCGATGTCGCCCGGGGTCATCACGTCGTGGTCGGCGAAGTGCAGCTGAAACGCAGACACCCCGGCGAGGGTTCCGGCCGGCGCGCGGATCTCAGCCGGGAAGTCGGGCAGGGTCGAGATGTCGTTGCCGAGCTCAGCGGTCTCCGAGGTGAAGCGGTCGCCGGTCAACTGCATGCCGTCGCCGGAATCCCCGGCGAAGCGGATGACGACCCGGTCGCGTTGCTGAGTTTCCTTGGCACTCATCGCGACGCGGCGCACCTGCAGTCCTGGGCAAGCATGGTGGCGCTACGTGCCTCGATCCGCGTTAGCTCTCACGTTGCCGGTGGCCCGGGCCGGAGATCGTCCTCACCGAACGGCACCGCAACTCCTTGTATCAGCACACTCTACTGCAACGACCTCGGCCGATCAGCGGGACGGTCCGATTCGACACCCCGTTCGGATGACGCCTACCCAGTGCCGGGTTCGGGCCGGACCGACGACAATGATGTGCTACCAAGACCGCCGAGCGAAAGGGATGCATGGACCAGCTGAGCGTTGGGGTCGTGAAGGAGACGGCTCCGCGCGAACGACGCGTTGCCCTTGA
>CAYNDD010000544.1:0-1068 GCA_964395425.1 uncultured Frankiaceae bacterium | reverse complement strand
AGATAGCCAGATCGGCCCCGTTCGCCGCCGCGGCGCCCATCAGCGGCCGCTTGGCCCGGTCGCGGTCACCTCCGCAGCCGAGCACGACGATGACCCGACCGCTTCCCCTCGTGAGCGCCTGCGCGGCCGCCAGCAAGGTGCTCACCGCCTCCGGGGTGTGGGCGTAGTCGACGATGGCGAGGAACGGCTGCCCGGCATCGATCGACTCCATCCGGCCCGGGACGGCGGTCAGCGCCGCGATGCCGGCACCCGCCAGACCCGGGTCGATGCCGGCGGCCGTCAAGGTGACGTAGGCCAGCGCTGCGTTGGTCAGGTTGATGGCGCCGATCAACCGGCACCGCACCTCGTGGCGGGCCCCGGCGGGATCGACCACCGTAGTTCGTCCACCTTGAGCACCGGCATCGGAGTCGTCGACCTGGCGCCAGTCGGCGGTCGGCCCGTGACCGACCGTGAGCGCCGGGATGCTGACCTGGGCGAAGAGCTGCTCGCCCCACGAGTCGTCGATGCAGATGACCGCGTGCCGGGCGCGTTCGGCAGTGAACAGCTGGGCCTTCGCCGCGAAGTAGTCCGCCATGTCGGCGTGGAAGTCCAGGTGGTCCTGCGAAAGGTTGGTGAAGGTGGCGACATCGAAGTCGATCCCGTCCACCCGGCCGAGCGCCAGCGCGTGGCTGGACACCTCCATCGCGACCGAGTCGACGCCGCGTTCGCGCATCACCGCGAACAAAGCATGCAGGTCGGTCGCCTCCGGAGTGGTGCGGATGCTCGGGATCGCCTCGCCGGCCACCCGGGTCTCGATGGTCCCGATCAGGCCGGTCGTGCGGCCGGCGGCGCGCAGGCCCGACTCGATTAGGTAGGCCGTCGTGGTCTTGCCGTTCGTGCCCGTGACGCCCAGCAGGAGCATCGCGGCCGCCGGGTCGGAGTAGGCCCACGCCGCCGCCGCCCCCATCACCGCGGGTACATCGGCCACCACCACGACCGCCTCGACCCCGCTGGCCAGCGCGGCGGCCGCGGAGCCGGCGTCGGTGAGCACGGCGACCGCCCCGGCCGCGCGCGCGGCCGGGGCGGTCG
>CAYNDD010000543.1:0-1079 GCA_964395425.1 uncultured Frankiaceae bacterium | reverse complement strand
GCGCGCGGTAGTTGGTCCGCGCATCGCCGAGCACGAGCAGCGAGGTCTTCGGGCCTACCGCATCCGGCCACTTCTGCGCAAAGACCTCGAAGGCGTGACCGTAGTCGCTATGACCGTCGTACCAGACCACGTCGGCCTCGGACGACATCCGGGCCAGCGCATCGACGACGTCACCGCCCCGGTCGAAGAACCGGGTGACCTCGTCCGTGCTGTCGACGAAGGCGAAGACCCGCACCTTGGCGAACTGCTCACGCAAGGCGAACGCGAGCAGCAAGGTGAAGTGCGCGAACGCGGCTACCGAGCCGCTGACGTCGCAGAGCACCACCAGCTCCGGCTTGTGCGGCTTGTGCGGCCGGAAGATCGTGGTCAGCGGCACCCCGCCGGTCGACAGCGACGCCCGAACGGTACGACGCACGTCCAGCCGGCCGCTCCGGCCGAGCCGCCGGCGCGCGGTCAGCCGGGTCGCGAGCCGGCGCGCGATCGGGTAGACCTCGCGCCGTAGCGCGGCCAGGTCGTCGCGGGACGCGCGGAGGAACTCGACCTGGTCGATCAGCGGCTTCACCGCGGTCTTCGCGATTGCCTCGGCGCCGCGCTCCTCGGCGAGCCGGCGCCGCACCTCGGCTTCGACCAGCTCCTCGAACGCCTTCATCCGCTCGGTCAGCATCTGCCGGGCGACCTTCTCGGCCAGGCCGCCGCGCTCCTGGCCGCGCAGGACCGACTCCAGCAGCGAGGCCATCAGCGTCTCCGGGTTGAGCGCCCGAAGCACGCGGTAGGTGAACCACGACTGCCGGCCGGGCTGACCGCCCTCGGTGCGGCCGAGGCCGTTCACCGCCTCGCGGGCGAGCCGGCGCAGCGACTCGGCGTCACCGGAGAGCAGGACGTCGCGAAGCCGGTCGCGGAGCTGGTCGCGCATTGCCGCGAGGTCGGCCGGGTCGCCGTCGTCGAGATCGCCGCTCCCCGAGTCGTCCTGAGTGGACTCGCCGTCACCGAGCGCCGACGGCCACCACAGGTCGAAGAGCCGGTCGAACGCCGGGCGATGCGCCGGGTGCTTGACCACCGTCGCGGCGTACGCGGCTCTG
>CAYNDD010000542.1:0-1115 GCA_964395425.1 uncultured Frankiaceae bacterium | reverse complement strand
ATGTCGAACTACCGAATGATGCGGATCGGACTGCTGCTGGCGGTCGTCATCGGCGGCGTGATCTTCCACCATCAAGGGCACGCGTACGACGCGATCCGGATCGTTTACGTCGTCGTCGTTCTCGGCTTCCTGGCCTGGCGGATCCTGCTGCGGATGGGCGGCCGCACCCCGCGCCGGAGCCCTCAGCGCAGCAACCCCCCACCGCCGCCCGGCTAGTGAGCAGCGGCCCAATCGGACAGCAGGTCATGAATCGGGTCAAGGCTTCTGACGGACCGGTCGAAGCCTACGTATGGTGCTTGGCCGCCACTACCTGATCGCCCTGGTCTGCGCAGCGCTGCTCGGTGTCGTATTCCTGATCCACACCGCGAGCGAGCACGGAGACCAGAAGCTGAAGTCGGCGGCCAGCCACGTGGAGCTCGCCCAGATGTCCGAGGCGCGGACCCAGGCTGCTGATGCACTCGCGGCGGTCACCCTCCCGGGGTCACTTCGCCGCGCGCCCGATTCGATGGACTGCAAGACGACGGCGATGCTGAAGTGCCTGACGACGACCCTCCACCCGTCGCAGGCCCTGTCACCGCTTCGTACCGCGATGCAACAAGCCGGCCTGAACCCGACGCGGGTGGACTGCCACTTGCCTCGCCCCCATGTGTCATCGCCGCTCGCCGCGAGTTGGCGGCCGCCATGGAAGCCTTGCCGGGTGCTGGCGAAGGCATCCAACGGGGCCGTCGTCAGCGCTTCCGCGTTCCCCGCCCACTTCTCCGCGGTCGGCACCCGCTGGTCACCGCCGTACGACGGCACCACGGTCCAGGTGGCAGCGGTTCCCGCGTTCTAGCTGTAACGATCAGGCCGGGATCGGCAGGCGATCCGGCTCGATCCAGCGCGCCCTCGCGGCGACCCCGGCCAGCCGCGACGAGCTGTAGTGGCGCATCAGCAACCGCTTGTCCAGCAGCCACGGGTACTGCGAGATCGCGTCGTCGAAACCGGCGCCCGTCGCATGAGCCCGACAGTGCCGCATGATGCGGACCCAGGAGTCCGTCACCGTGCGGTTGAACCGCTGCGGCCGGCCATGCGCGTTCGCGATGGCGCGGATCGCGTGAGACACCCGATCCTCGGCG
>CAYNDD010000541.1:0-1166 GCA_964395425.1 uncultured Frankiaceae bacterium | reverse complement strand
TGGCACCAGGAGCCGAAGAAGGACGTAGGAGGCTGCGATAAGCCTCGGGGAGCTGCCAACCGAGCTGTGATCCGAGGATTTCCGAATGGGGAAACCCGGCAGGAGTCATGTCCTGTCACCCTTGCCTGAACACATAGGGCAAGTGGAGGGAACGTGGGGAAGTGAAACATCTCATTACCCACTGGAAGAGAAAGCAACCGCGATTCCGAAAGTAGTGGCGAGCGAACTCGGAAGAGGCCAAACCAGTCACGTGTGATAGCCGGCAGGCGTTGCGTGGTTGGGGTAGTGGGACCACTTGGCCAGTTCTGCCGAACTGGCAAGGAGTAAGAAAGTGCGGCGTTAGCCGAAGACCGTGGGAAAGGTCGCCATAGCGGGTAAGAGCCCCGTAGGCGAAAACGACCGCACCTCCTTAGTGGCATCCCAAGTAGCACGGAGCCCGTGAAATTCCGTGTGAATCTGCGGGGACCACCCCGTAAGCCTAAATACTCCCTGGTGACCGATAGCGGACAAGTACCGTGAGGGAAAGGTGAAAAGTACCCCGGGAGGGGAGTGAAATAGTACCTGAAACCGTGTGCCTACAAGCCGTGGGAGCTCAGTCGCACCTCGTGTGCGGCCGTGACCGCGTGCCTTTTGAAGAATGAGCCTGCGAGTTAGTGGTGTGTGGCGAGGTTAACCCGTGAGGGGCAGCCGTAGCGAAAGCGAGTCCGAACAGGGCGATTCAGTCGCATGCTCTAGACCCGAAGCTGAGTGATCTACCCATGGGCAGGTTGAAGCGCGGGTAAGACCGCGTGGAGGACCGAACCCACCAGGGTTGAAAACCTGGGGGATGACCTGTGGGTAGGGGTGAAAGGCCAATCAAACTCCGTGATAGCTGGTTCTCCCCGAAATGCATTTAGGTGCAGCGTCGCGTGTTTCTTGCCGGAGGTAGAGCTACTGGATGGCTAATGGGCCCTACAAGGTTACTGACGTCAGCCAAACTCCGAATGCCGGTAAGTGAGAGCGTGGCAGTGAGACTGCGGGGGATAAGCTCCGTAGTCGAGAGGGAAACAGCCCAGACCACCGGCTAAGGCCCCCAAGCGTGCGCTAAGTGGGAAAGGATGTGGAGTCGCACAGACAACCAGGAGGTTGGCTTAGAAGCAGCCACCCTTGAAAGAGTGCGTAATAGC
>CAYNDD010000540.1:0-1167 GCA_964395425.1 uncultured Frankiaceae bacterium | reverse complement strand
GACGGCTTGCGCGGGGGCACCGCCTACTAGTACCAGTTGAGGACGATCGTCGTACCACGAGGTTGCGGATTGCTCGGGCTGTAGGCAAAGACCTGGCCCGGTCCGCCGGGCAGGAACTCCTTGGGATCGGCGTGGAACCCGGCCTCGGTGATCGCCTTGATCGCGTCGGCGAGCGAGTCGCCCCGCACGTTGGGCACCGGGAAGAGCTTGGGCCCGCGGGAGATCACGATCGTGACGGTCGAGCCCTTCACTGCCGCCAACCCTGGCTTCGGTTTGGAGGAGATCACCCAGCCCTGGGTGACGGTGTTGCTGTAGGCCTGGGTCGCGTCGATCTGGAAGTTGGCATGTCTGAGCGCCGCTCGGGCCTGCTCGGCCGGCATCCCGGTGTCCGGCGGGACGGTGACCATCTGCTGACCACGGCTGACAATCAGCGTGACGCTCGAGCCGGCGTCGACGGTCTGGCCGGCCTTCGGTTGGGTCGCGATCACCTGGCCCTTCGGCAACGCGTTGTAACGCTGTGTGGTCCCGGCGACCTGGATCTGCTGGGCTGCGAGCGTCGCGGTGGCCTCGGTCACCGACATGGTCCGGACGGACGGCACCGGGTGGGTGACCGGACCGGCGGACAGCTGGAGCGACACGGTGCCGCCGTGCACGATCCGCCCGCTCGGCGACTCGTTCGCCACCTCGCCGGTCGGAAACACGGTGGAGTGGATTGACGGCAGCCACCGTGCGTGCAGGCCGGCCGCCTTCAGCTTCGCGTCCGCCTCAGTCCGGCTGAGGTGCAGGACGTTCGGCGCCTTGGTGTAGCGGCCCTCGGCGAACCACCAGCCGGTGAGACCGGCCAGCAACGCGAGGACGGCGACCAGGGCGGTGACCACGAGCCCGCGCCGGCGGCGGCGCGGTCGTTTGCGCGGGGGAGCGACCGGTGGGCCCGGTCGCCCGCGGCCGACCTGTCGCGTCATGTCGTCCGGGCGCGCGCCGTTGGGCGGCCGCACCAGCCGGGTGGTGGCGGTCGTCGGCAGCGCGGGCACGCTGTCGTGCAGGCCGAGCCGGTCGCGTACGTCGACCAGCGACGAGTGGAACTCGCCGGCGTCGGCGGGCCGCTCCTGCGGGTCGCGCGAGGCGGCCCAGGTCACCAGCGCGTCGAGCTGCGGCGGGATCCCGGGC
>CAYNDD010000539.1:0-1171 GCA_964395425.1 uncultured Frankiaceae bacterium | reverse complement strand
GCGTGCGGGAGCAGCTCGTCGGGCGGTACGCCACCCGCGGGTACGAGTTCGAGTCCGGCGGCGAGTCCGGCCGCGTCGAGCCCGGCCGCGATCAATATCACTGCGAACTCGTTTACCGGCGATTTCTCTGCGATGGCGCAGCTCGCGCCGTTGGCGGCTGCGGGTAAGGGTTCGGTTGGGGTGATCTTGCCGGACACGACGTCCTCGGCGCGGTATGCGGAGTTCGATGCGCCGTATCTGACCAAGGCGTTCGAGGCGGCTGGGTTGACGAAGTCGCAGATCAGTATCAAGAACGCGCAGGGCAGTGACAGCACGTTCGTGACCGACGCGCAGGCGATGATCACCAATGGTGCGACGGTGTTGCTGATCGACCCGGAGGACCCGGGTACCGGTGGTCGGGTCGAGACCTACGCCAAGCAGCACGGGGTGTCGGTGATCGACTATGACCGGATCACTCAGGGTTCGTACTACATCAGTTTCAACAACGTCGAGGTCGGCAAGCTGATCGGTGCCGGGTTCGCGGACTGTGTGAAGAAGTGGAACGTGTCCAAGCCGAACCTGATCGAGATGAAGGGTGACCCGACGGATAACAACGCGACGCTGTTCGCGGAAGGTTATGAGTCGGTGATCAAGGCCAACCCGTCGTGGAAGGTCGCGGCGAAGCCTCCGGGCACCTGGACCCCAGGGACCGCGCTGACCGAGTTCGAGCAGGCCTACACCGCGAACTCGGGGGTGAACTCGGCGATCATCCCCAACGATGAGAACGCCGCGCCGATCATCACCTACCTGAAGAACCACGGGATCAAGCCGAAGACCTTCCCGATCACCGGGCAGGACTCGACCCTGATCGGGTTGCAGAACATCCTGTCGGGCTACCAGTGCGGAACGGCCTACAAGCCGATCTACCTGGAGGCACAGGCCGCAGCAGCCGTCGCGATGTTCGTCCGCGCCGGTCAGACCCCGCCAGCGGCACTGGTCAACGGCTCAACGAACAACCCGAACAACCACAACACCCCGATGCCCTCAGTCCTGCTCAAGCCGGAATGGGTGACCACCGCGAACATGAACGCGACCGTCATCAAGGACAACTTCGTCCCGGCCAAGCAGCTCTGCACCTCCGCCTACAAGGCGGAATGCCAGGCAGCAGGGATCAGCGGCTGAACATGACCGC
>CAYNDD010000538.1:0-1172 GCA_964395425.1 uncultured Frankiaceae bacterium | reverse complement strand
GTGATGCTCCTACTGTCAAACGCGGAGGTGTTTGGGCAGTAGGTCGTAGGTCTCGCGGGCGACGTAGCGCTTGAGGCAGCGAATGATTTCAGTTTTGCTGAGGCCTTCTTTGGTGCGTCGTTCGACGTAGTGCTTGGTGCGTGGGTCGCTGTTCATCCGGACGATGACGATCCGCCAGAGTGCGCTGTTGCCTTGCCGGTCGCCGCCGCGGTTGAGCCGGTGGCGGACGACTTTGCCTGAGGACGCTTCGATCGGGTTGGAGGCGAGCAGCGCCGCCCAGCTGCGTTCGTCGCGGAGCCGTTCGGGGTTGTCGCCGGCAGCGAGCAGCAGTCCGGTTGCGGTGTCGGGTCCGACGCCGTGCGCGGCGCATAGTTGCGGCGCGATGGTGGTGGTGATGCGCCGTCGCCGCGCGTCGAGCAGCGCGATCTCCTCGTTGAGGTCGGTGACGCGGCGGGCGAGGCCGCGCAATGCCAGCTTGGTCACCGTGACCAGGTCGTCGCGGTCACCTGGCCGGAAGCTGGCGCAGGTCGCCAGCAGCTCGCGGCGACGCAGCGCCCGCAGTTCGGCGCGCAGATCATCCGGAGCGGTGGTGATGAGATCGCGGATCTGGTTCAGCGCCTGCGTGCGGGACTTGTGCGCGCTGCGATGCACGATCTTCAATGCCCGCAACGCCTCCACCGCACCGTCATGGCTCTTGGGCTTCCCGGTCGCGTCACCATTGATGACCGCGCGCGCGGCGGCGATCGCGTCGACAACATCAGTCTTGCCGTGCCGGCGCCGGACCTGCCGGTTCGGGCGGTGCACCTCGATCACCTCGACACCTTGATCGGCGAGATGCCGCGCCAGGCCAGTGCCGTAGGAACCGGTACCTTCCACCCCAACCCGGTCCGGTTCACCGAACCCCCGCAGCCAGCCCAGCAATCGGCGGTAGCCGGCCGCGCTGGTCGGGAAGCTTGCCGTGCCGAGCACCGAACCGAGCCCATCACACGCCGCAGCAACGTGAACATCGGCGTGGGTATCCACACCACCAATGACAACTCTCGTCGTCAATGCCATCGTGGTCATGCCAGTCCTCTCAGTCGAGTTGAGCAGGGCAGGCACGCACAAGCCGACGGTCGGACAGGACAGGGACGGGGCCTCTAGCCAGGCTCCTACTAGGTCACTCCCACCGG
>CAYNDD010000537.1:0-1197 GCA_964395425.1 uncultured Frankiaceae bacterium | reverse complement strand
GCGGTCGCCAGGTCGGGCACGGTGTCGAGCAGCCAGGCTGAGCCGTTGTCGCCGAACACGCACTCGTCCGCGACCGCGGTGAAGGTCACCCGCCCGGTCCACTCGGGCTTGCGCCGGTGCAGGATGCCGGCCGCGACGCACATCGCGGCGACCGCGCCTTTCATGTTGCCCATGCCGAGGCCGTACAGCCGGTCCGCCGACTCGGTCAACTCGAAGATCGGCACGGTCCACGCATCGTGGTCGCCCGGCGGCATCGTGTCGAGATGCACGTTGAGGACGACGTGCGGTCCGGGCTGCTCCGAGTCGATGACGGCGATGACGTTCGGCATCGATGGGTCGGTCGCCGCGACCTGCGGCGCGAGGCCTTCCTCGGTCAGGAACGCCGCAACGACGTCGGCCACTTGCCTGGTGTCACCCGGCGGGTTGGCGCTGTCCGCGGCCACGAGCCGGCGGCACAGGTCAACCAGGTCGCGCTCGCGGCCGGCCACTTCCGCGACGACGTCGTCGACGAGTCGCACGCTGGTCATGCCGCCTCGCACGCGGTGCCGCGCCGGTGGTCGGCGATGCAGAACGGCCCGTCGTCGTCGACTCCCGCGCACACCACCGCGCCGAACCGATCGTCGCCGGCGGGCAGGATCTGTACGTCGCAGCCGTGATCGCTGAGATCGCCGATCTCGCAGTGATCGTCTTCAACCAGCACCTGGCCGTCTTCGCAGCGCCACCGCGGTGCGGTGATGGCGTCCGACAGCGAACGGCCGTCCCGAACTCGACAGAGCACCTGCAGCAGGGTCTGGACCTGGCCGTCGGCTCCTGGGGTCGCGAGGGCCGTCGTACTGCTGGCGGTGGTGGTCATCGCCGGAGCGAGAGTGTGCACCGGACGGCTGCCCGGCCGGAAGGCGTTGTGGCCGGAGGTGAATCCGCCGGCCCGGTTGTTGAGGACGAAGCCACCCTCCGGCACGAACACGGCCGAGCCGAAGTCGTCGAAGACACTGACCAGTGACGACACCACCATGCCGTGCTGATCCGCGGTCGCCACCCCAGCAGTGTGCAGGTATGCCCGCGGGCCCGACCCGGGGGTGGCGGGAGCTGAGCCGAGCGGGCGCTCGAGCAGCGCGGTCCCTTCGGCCACGTCGTCACGATGGGTGAAGACCGCGCCGATCAGCGCGACGAGATCGGCGGCCGATCCGCCGCTGAACG
>CAYNDD010000536.1:0-1204 GCA_964395425.1 uncultured Frankiaceae bacterium | reverse complement strand
TCAGGCGGCGGCGCGGACAACAACGGTAGTGGCAACGGTGACTCCGCGGCGGGTCAGTCCGGTGGCGGTGGTGCCACCGGTTCCGCGCCAGGCGTGGCCGGCGCCGAGGGTGACAACCCGCAGCCCGACGTCGGCTCGGCAGTGGACGCGCCCGGTGTGTCCGGCGGCGGCCCGGCGTCGCTCGCGGCACCCGGTCAAGGTGGTGCGGCCGGAGCGAACTGCGGCTACAGCGACCCGAACACCAGCTACGCGACCGCCGGCGGCGGCGGCGGAGGTGGCTACTACGGCGGCGGTGGTGGCGGCTGCGGTGGAACCCCGGGTGGCGGAGGTGGCGGCGGCTCGAGCTACGCAGCGCCCGACGTCGTGAACCCAACCTTCCGGGACCTGGCGAACGACATTGTCGGCGTCGTCGGGTCGAACTCGTTCTCGACCGCTAACGGCCGGGTAATCATCAGTTACGCCCTCTGCGGGCCGATCTCCGACGCCGCCGCCGCGGCAGCTGCTCGTTCGATCCGTGCTGTCAGGGAGCGAGCGACTTTCACGTCGAGTCGCCCGAACGGCATGACCGTTGCGGCCGCTGGCCGCGCGGTTCCGGCCACGCGAGTGGTGCGGCCGGTCGTGGCGCAGGCGCCGGTCCCGCCGACCCGCCCTGACCTGACGAATCCGTTCCACTGCCCGTTGACGGTCACCGTGACGCCGGATCGGTACAGCGGGGTCAAGACCGGGCTGCACTCCGAACGCGGAACGAAGTCGGCGGCGTTCTTCGCACCCGGTACCCAAGCCTCCGCCGAAGGCGGCACTCCGTTCACGCACAAGTGCGATACCGGATGCGTCAACGTCACCGTGCGGGTGACGAACCCGAACGACCAGGACAGCGCCGTGAAGGACGCGACGGTGACTGTCGAGTTCGACCGGCTGCCGCAGAGCACGACGTACCCCTATCCGAGGGGGTCCGGGTTCGTTGGGCAGGTCTGTGCCCTCAGTGTGACCGACCCGACCGGCGTGTCCCGCGACCAGAAGAGCTGCGGTGCGACCGCCACCGAGGTCACCGACGACCGCGGCTATGCGTTCTTCCGGTACTGGTCGCCGGGTGTGATCGATCCCGCAACGGTCAAGCTGAGTGCGGATGCCACCGCGCCGGGTACGGACTGCGGGTGCTGGAGCTCCGGCGCCGGCAGTGGTCACGAGCTGGTCGGGTTGATCC
>CAYNDD010000535.1:0-1220 GCA_964395425.1 uncultured Frankiaceae bacterium | reverse complement strand
TGCTGTTCACCGAGCGGCATCCCGACCGGGCCGCTGAGATCACCGAGCGGCTGGGCATCGAGTCGGTCAGCACGGGGGTCGCGGCCGAGCGGGCCGACACGCTGTTGGTCGCGGTCAAGCCGCAGGAGATCGGAGCGCTGCTCGACGACCTGGCGCCGGTGGTCACGCCGCGCAACCTGGTGATCTCGATCGCGGCGGGCATCCCGACCACGGCGATCGAGAAGCGGCTGGCCGACGGCACGCCGGTGGTGCGGGTCATGAGCAACACGCCGGTCTTCGTCGACGAGGCGATGAGCGCGATCTCCGCCGGCGCACACGCCGGCGAGGAACACCTGCAGCACACCGAGGACCTGTTGCGCCCGGTCGGCAAGGTGATCCGGCTGCCCGAGTCGCAGCTCGACGCGGTGACGGCACTGTCGGGCAGCGGTCCGGCGTACTTCTTCTTCCTGGTCGAGGCAATGATCGACGCCGGCATCCTGCTCGGCCTGCCGCGCGCGGTCGCCGCCGAGCTCATCGTGCAGACGGCGTACGGATCCGCGGTGATGCTCCGCGACTCCGGCGAGCATCCGGTACAGCTGCGAGAGGCGGTCACCAGCCCGGGCGGTACGACGATCGCCGCGATTCGAGAGCTGGAGAACCACGGCGTGCGCGCGGCCATGCTCTCGGCGCTCGAGGCTGCCCGTGACCGCTCGCGGGAGCTAGCCGCGGGGGCGGGCTGAGGCGGTGGGTTGTTCCGTCGCCGCGCCCTGGGATCCCCGGCTGCTCGGCTACGACTTCGGGCCGTCTCATCCGCTCGCACCGGTCCGGGTCGAGCTCACGATAGCGCTGGCCACCGAGCTCGGCGTCGTGGACCGGCTCGATGTCGCGGAGTTCGACGCGGCGCCCGAGGAGATGTTGCGCCTGGTCCACACCGCCGACTACATCGAGGCGGTGCGCCGGGCCGGGGCGACGCTGCGACCCGATCCGTCACACGGGCTCGGTACGGCGGACGACCCGGTGTTCGAAGCCATGCACGAGGCGAGCGCGCTGGTGGCCGGCTCAACGCTCGCGGCTGCCCGGGCGGTCTTCGAGGGCTCGCACGAGCACGGCGTCAGTGTGTCCGGCGGGTTGCACCACGCGATGCCCGATCGGGCCTCGGGTTTCTGCGTCTACAACGACCCGGCGATCGCGATCGCCTGGCTGCTGAGTCAGGGAGATCGGAAGAGCGTCGTTGTAGGGAA
>CAYNDD010000534.1:0-1235 GCA_964395425.1 uncultured Frankiaceae bacterium | reverse complement strand
CGGACGGTGAGTCCGGTGGGGCTGGTCCAGGTGAGGACTCCGGTGTCGTCTTTGGTGTAGGTCCAGTCGCCGTGGGTTTTGGCGCGGTGCCAGCGCCGGTCGACCGGGGTGGCGTTTCGTTCGTTGGTTGGGCCGCCGTGGTGGTGTGGGGTGTTGTGTTCCATGTCGGTGAGCCGGGCGTCGACCTGGCTGTAGGGGGCGGCGGAGTGGATGTGTTTGGCGATCAGGTAGTCGGCGAGCGCGGGCGGGACGGGGTAGGTGGTCATGCCGTAGTCGAGCAGGTGCCCGGTGAGCGGGTCGGTGATGAGTCGGCGTAGTGGGGCGCCGTCGGCGAGTAGCCAGGCGGCGGTGTCGGCGGGGATCGGCCCGATGCCGGGGATCTCGGCGGGGTGGTTGTTCAGCCCGAGCAGGGTGGGCAGCTCGATCACGACGTTGACGGTGGGGGTGCGGCCGTGCCGGGTCGGGACCCCCGGGCCGGCGAGCCAGGCTTCGGTCAGGTCGCGCAGGGCGGCGAGCTTGCGCTGATCGACGGTGCCGCCGAGCTCAGGCTTGGTTTTCGCGGCGTAGGCGGTCAGGGCCATGTGGATTTCGGTGGTGATCTCCAGCGGTCCGCGGAGGTAGAGCTCGCCGGTGCCGTCGTCGAGCGCGGTGTGGCTGACCGTGACCTGCGCTCGGGCGGCTTTCGCGCGGGCGGTGAACATCGGGTCGAGCGCCGCGACCGCGCGGCGGACGCTGGCGGTGAACTGGGCGGTGGACTGCAACCGGGCGCGGGGCAGCACCCTTGCTTCGACGGCGTGGGTGATCTCGTCTGGGAGTATGACGGTCGCTGAGTGCAGCACCCGGGCCTGGGCAAGTGTGAGCTCACCGCGACGCATGGCGTCCCGGGATGCGTGCAGTGCCCCGGCAAGGTGGCGGGCGAGCGCGATCAGCCCGTCCGCCGCGTACACGCTGCTGGTGGTGGCGACCGCTACCTCGTGCGCGGCGAAATGCTCCTCATGACGATCGTTCAGGCTCGATGGCGCCGGGCCGGCGATCACCGCGGTCAGCTCGGCCCGGACCGACTCGACATGCCCGGTCATCGCGGTCAGCTCGCGCAGGGCGAGGCTGCGGGCGGTCTCGCCCAACACCTCGGCCGGCACCGCGGACAGCCAGGCCAACGATGCCGGGCCCGGACCGGCCGCGACCGCCCGATCCACCACCCGGTCCACGGCGTCGCCGTCATCGTCGGGCGGCGG
>CAYNDD010000533.1:0-1270 GCA_964395425.1 uncultured Frankiaceae bacterium | reverse complement strand
CATCGTCATCATCGCGACATCACCCGCCTCGACGAGCGCGGGTTGACCGTCACCGTTTGGAGCGCGAGCAGATGTGCGCACATCGAACCTCGAGCCCTGCAATCGCACTGCCAACGCCCTCGCTTGAACGCGACGAAATAGACCTCGCCCGCGCCCTTGCAAGTGGCGATGATGACCTTGTCGTCGACCCGCTCGACGGTCAGGCGACCCTCGGCCAGATAGCGCCGCGCTTTCACGGCCGCGCTCTCGCGGGTCACTCGAAGAGACCTAGCTGTGCGTCGGCGATCTCCGCGTGTCCACCGAGTCGTCGGGCCGCATCAACGATCGCCGGCACCGACCAAAGCGGAATCGTCCAGCAGGAGGGCCGTCGAGTTGTCCTCTCGTGCGCCCACATCCCCTTGACGCCCGCAGCAGCAAGCACCCGGAACGCGCCCGTACCGTGAACCTCCGCGGTGTACCTCGAAAACGGCTCGATGGTCAGGTTCGGCGCAGACTTACGACGACGGCTTGTCCATGGATCGCGGCGACCGTCGTCGAGCGGTTCGCATCGCAGCGAAGCGTCGAATCGGCGGCGGAGTTGAGTGCCGATTCCCGTGCTGTCGCTTACACTTAAGCCAGACGTCTTAGCCGGGGTCTCGGGAGCCGCCTTCGGGCGGCTTCTGTCATTCACGGCGCCATCGCCGGACGACGACGAGCCTCTGCGGACTTCAGCGCGAGCCGCAACATGTAAGCGCGCCGGGCGTGCGCCGCCCGGGTGGTGCGCTCTTCGGGGGTCAGAACGCCATCGGGATCGACCTCGCGCTCGTACTTGTCGAACACGGCCTGGCGAGCGGGCGCGGTACGAGCTGCGCGGTCGCTAGTTTTCGCCCAACTGGAGTGGGCGCCGATCGACGAGATGAGTGCGCGGTGCGCGGGATCTCTTGCGGGCATGCGTCACCTCTTGCGAGATGACGGCTGCCCTGTCGTCGGTTCCTCGCCTGCATTCCGCTATCCAGCGTGGCGCGCAGGCGGTGCTGAAACTTTCCAGCGCCTCAATGGTACAGCGCTCTACCGACAATCAGATGGGAACGACGCGCGTCGCAGGTGGATCTGCAAGCAACCGGAGCATCGTCGCGCTCGGGGGAAGTTTCCGGTTACCGTGTTTCGGGCACGGCAGGCCCGGACCCTCGCCGATCTCGTCGAGCATGCTGCCGAACATCACGCCGCGGCGCCCGAGCCTCGTCTCACCGGTCTGGTTATTCCTGACCTCGGTCCTGCCGCGCCTGTGGTG
>CAYNDD010000532.1:0-1283 GCA_964395425.1 uncultured Frankiaceae bacterium | reverse complement strand
TGTCGCCAATTGGCGACGCGAGCTGCTGGCGAACACCGCGGTGAGCAACGCCACGAAGGTGTTGCTGTTGGTCTTGTGCGACGACATGGACCGGCGCGGGTATGTGTCGGTTCCACGGTCGACGTTGGCGCGTCGGCTAGGTGTTGCACCGGCTCGCATCACTGAACGGGTCCGTGAGGCACACAAAGTCGGCCTGTTGTTCACGGTGGAGCAGGGCCGGCCCGGCAGGACCGCGACCTACGTGGCAACCAATCCGGTTGGTACACACGTCCGAACCACGCGGAGGGGTACACACGTCCGTACCTCAGAGGTCGATAAGCAGTACCAAGCCAGGGGTACACACGTCCGCACCAACGCCCACGCTCAGCTTGGTACACACGTCCATTCAGCCAGTAGTAACCCTCCGACGCTGGGTGACTCTCCGACGTTCACGGGTGAAAAGCGCTTCAACAGCAGCAACAGCGAAACCCGTTTGCGTTCGGCGGTGCCGGCATGACAGGCATTCGGTACCGGGTCGCCCGGTGGCTCGTGCCGTACATGCGCGACGTAAACGACATCACCCGCGACGAAGCGAACTTCGCAGACGACCTCTATGAGCAGCTTGTCAACCAGCTCGCCGACTACGCGGAGGACACCACGCCGCCAGATGCGGTCATCGACGGATTCGTCATCGGCTCCACGACCCGGCTGTGCGCCGAACTGCTCCACCTGTCGACCGCGCAACCGCTCTGCGACGCCGTGAACCACCTTCTGGCCGCTAACCCACCGGAACAAGCCGAACTCCGGTTACGCGCTCTGCGCGCTGTCACCTGCAAGTGCGGCACACCGACCGGAACTCTCGACGACGAGACCGACGAAAGCGACGCCCGTGACTGACCACAGATTCCGCACCGCACCGCCACCCGACCACGACCCGACCCGGTACGGCTGGGCACACCAGAAAGCCCGCAACGCCGCCAAATACCGGCACCGCGACACCGACCCGTGCGCCCGCTGCCACCAGCCACTCGGACCGATGGGCCGCTGGCTGCACTACGACCACGCCGAAGACGGCATCACCTACCTCGGCTTTAGTCATGGAACGTGCAATAAGTCCGCCGGTGCACGCAAAGGCAACCAGAGGCAACGAGCCAAGCGCGGCAGAGGCACACCCTCCCGGGACTGGTACGGCACATCGACCAGACGGGAGTTGCCGCGATGGTGAAACATGATGAGCGTTTTTTGTCAGATTTCACTCTCGATGACCCGCCTCTGCGCGTTTCCCTCCCTGGTCAAAAGGGTCT
>CAYNDD010000531.1:0-1283 GCA_964395425.1 uncultured Frankiaceae bacterium | reverse complement strand
TCGGGCACCTCGTCGTGCGCGCCGGCGAAGATCATCCGCTGGTAGTCCCGGGTGCTCTTGGTCGTCAGCGGCGCATCGCGCAGCCGCTCGGTGATCCGGGTGAACTCCGCAAGCGGGAACACCCGCAGGCAGCGCTCCTGACCCTTTGTGATCACCAGGCCACCGGCCAGGCCCTCGCGGAACTTCGCGGGCAGGAACAGCCGGCCTTTCTCATCCAGGCGGGGCGTGAAGGTGCCGAGGAACACGCCCCACCTCCCCACCTGGCCGCCGGTTCTTGCGGTGATGCGGGCGACCGCCCCACATCACTCCCCATAGCGCGCCACCGTACTCCACTTCACTCCCCTGTCAACCATCTTGGCCACAGTTCACCCAACCGCGCCCCCACCTCGACCGTCTGTGCGTTGCAAGCCCGTCACCCAGGCGTTATCAGCGGAGCCGGGACGGACCAGCGGCTGGGATGTAAGACTGATCAGCAGGTGTCGGCAGGTGCCGTCGAGCGACGGTCCGCTTCTAGGAGGTCCAGCCAGTGACCCCGCAGTCCTCGACCCGGTCGCCCGAATTGGAGTTGAAAGCGGTCGCCACCGCCGCGGCGCGGATCGTGGACGCGATCGACACGGTGATCGAGGGCAAGACCGCCGAGGTCAAGCTGGCCGTCACCGTGCTGCTGGCCGAGGGACACCTGCTGGTCGAGGACGTCCCGGGCGTCGGCAAGACGATGCTCGCCAAGGCGCTCGCCCGCTCGATCGACTGCACGGTACGCCGGGTGCAGTTCACCCCCGACCTGCTGCCGAGCGACATCACCGGGGTATCGGTCTACAACCAGAACAACCGTGACTTCGAGTTCAAGCCGGGTGCGATCTTCGCAAACATCGTCGTCGGCGACGAAATCAACCGAGCCTCCCCCAAGACCCAGTCGGCGCTGCTGGAGTGCATGGAGGAGCGGCAGGTCACCGTCGACGGCACGACGTACCACCTCGAGGCGCCGTTCATGGTCATCGCCACCCAGAACCCGGTCGAGATGGAGGGCACCTATCCGCTGCCCGAAGCGCAGCGCGACCGGTTCACCGCGCGGATCGCACTGGGCTATCCGTCGATCGAGGCCGAGCTGACCATGATCGACACCCACGGGGTCCGGTCGCCGCTCGCCGATCTCGAGCCGGTGTCGGATCGCGCCGAGGTGGCCCGGCTGGTCAGCGCGGTACGCACGGTGCACGTCGCCGACAGCGTGCGCCGCTACGCGGTCGATCTGGTCACGGCCTCGCGCAACCACCCGGACCTGCGCC
>CAYNDD010000530.1:0-1283 GCA_964395425.1 uncultured Frankiaceae bacterium | reverse complement strand
GGTCTCGATCGCGGTTGGCTCGTCGGGGGTCAGGAAGTGACCGACGCCCGACACGGTGCAGTGCATCCGCGCGCCGCCCATCTCCTCGAGCGTGGTGACCTCACCGGTGACCATCTCGACCATCCGGGCCGAGCCGAGATACATCGACGCATTGCCCTCGACCATTACGACGACGTCGCAGAAAGCCGGGATGTAGGCGCCGCCCGCGGCGCTCGGACCGAACAGCGCACACACCTGTGGGATCGAACCGCTCGCGCGGACCTGGGTTTCGAACACCTTCCCGGCACCGCGCCGCCCGGGGAACATCTGGATCTGGTCGGTGATCCGGGCGCCGGCCGAGTCGACCAGCCACACCATCGGGATCCCGAGGCGGTAGGCCTGCTCGATGATCCGCACGATCTTCTCGACCGTTCGCGCGCCCCACGACCCGGCCTTCACCGTCGAGTCGTTGGCCATCACCGCGACCGGGCGGCCGTCGACCCGGGCGATCCCGGTCACCACGCCGTCGGCCGGAAGGTCGCCGGCCAGCGCGTTGGCGAACAGCCCGTCCTCGACGAACGACCGGTCATCAGTGAGGAGGTGGATCCGCTCGCGGGCGAACAACTTGCCCTTCTCGCGGTTCGCCTCGTGGTACTTCGGCGGGCCGCCGGCCTCGATCAGCGCGCGCTGCTCGCTCAGGTCCTCGTGGTCGCTCACGAAGCGGAGGTTACCGGCGCTAGGGAAGGCGGCGCTGCATCCAGAGCACGTCGACCCAGCGACCCTGCTTGCGCCCCACCTCATGCAGCGTGCCGATCTCGCCGAAGGCAAATCGCCGGTGCAGCCGGATCGATGCCGGGTTCGGGAGCGCGATGGCAGCGTACGCGCGGTGCAGCGGCTCGGCCCGCAGCTCGGCGAACAGCTGCTGGTAGAGCAGCGATCCCACCCCGCGGCCCAGATCGTCCGGCGCCAGGTAGACCGTCACCTCGACCGACGGGTCATACCCCGGCTTCGGCCGGAACCGGCTGCTCGCCGCGTAGCCGACAACCTGCCCGGCCCGAGTAGCGACCAGGAGCCGGTAGGGCCCATCGCTCGAGTAGTGGTCGAACCATCCGCGCCGCTGCTCGGCCGTCATCGCCGCGACATCGAAGGTGGCAATCGAATCCAGGATGTAATGGTTGTAGATCTCGGTGATCGCGCCGAGGTCGTCGATCGTCGCGGCACGTACGTCGACGTCCGCGCGCACCGGCAGGCCGACGCCGGCGAAGTCCCGGCGCAAGGCCACCGCGTCGGTGAAGACAAAGGCG
>CAYNDD010000529.1:0-1317 GCA_964395425.1 uncultured Frankiaceae bacterium | reverse complement strand
ATGGAGACCGGAGCTGGGCTCTCCGGCTGCGCGCTCACTGTTGAGGTGTCGTCGCTGAACCGAAGGTGCTTGAGCGGGCAGCGCGCCCGAATCCGCCCGGTTCACAACAATTCGCGTGCTAAGACGTGACGTGAAACACCGCGGGCTTGCCCTTGACGCCGTCCAACGTCGCGTGCAGCACGTACTCGCCCGGCAAAGCCGCGCTGCCCGCGGTGCAGCCGGAGTTGAGCCGGTGGCCGTCCCACACCATCTGGATCGACTTCGTCCCACCGGCCTTGATCTTGATCGTCTTGGCCGGCAGGGTGCTGGCGCAGCCCTTCGTGGTCCAGATGTGATCGCTGCCCGACGTGATGGTCCAGGTCTCATCGGACGGCGTCGAGGTCAGCCGGCAGGGCGTGGTCGAGGGGTTGCTGAACGCGCCGATCAGCGTGGCGGACTCCCCCGAGGTGTAGCCGGACGCGCTGGTCGAGAGCACGAGCGTGACCACACTCGGATTGCAGGCCGCGACCGCGGGCGGGGTCACCGGCGGTGACGACGTCGACGTCGACGGGCTCGGCGAGGAGTGGGGGCCGCTGGTGGGCTTGTTCGAACCGCCGCCGGAGAGCAGGCTGACAACCAGGACGATGATGGCCACGATCACGACCAGAAACACCCCGCGCCGGATCCAGTAGACCCGCGGCTCGTGCGGACCTACCGGCCAGAGCACGGTGCTCACGATCCTGATCGTAAGGTCCAGCCCGGCCAATCCCCGGCGTCCTCGTGACAGACTCTCCGACCGTCATGGCATCGTCGTTCACCGCCACCGTCACCGCCTGGTACGCCGCGAACGCCCGCGACCTGCCCTGGCGGGCCCCGGGCGTCAGCGCGTGGGGCGTGCTGGTCAGCGAGGTGATGCTCCAGCAGACGCCGGCCACCCGGGTGATCCCGAGCTGGGAACAGTGGCTCGCCCGGTGGCCGACGCCGGCGGCGCTCGCCGCGGATTCACCCGGTGAGGCGGTCCGCGCATGGGGGCGGCTCGGCTATCCGCGCCGCGCCTTGCGGTTGCACGAAGCCGCGGTTGCCATCGTGGACCGCCACGGCGGGGCGGTGCCCGCCGATGTCGACGAGCTGCGCGCACTTCCCGGCATCGGGTCCTACACCGCGGCGGCGGTGGCGACCTTCGGCTTCGGCGCGCGGCAGGCCGTTCTCGACACCAACGTGCGGCGGGTCTACGCCCGCGCTTTCGACGGTGTGGCGGACGCGAGGACCTCAGCCCCCACAACAGCCGAACGCGAGGCGGCCCTCGCGCGGGTGCCGGCCGCGAGCCCGGCCGTCCAC
>CAYNDD010000528.1:0-1319 GCA_964395425.1 uncultured Frankiaceae bacterium | reverse complement strand
ACGACATTCATCCAGCTGACCGGCGCACGCTGGGCCCGCACCGAAGCGAACTGACACCCCAACCCCCGCGCGCTCAACCCCCGGACAAAGCAATGTCACATTGCCCCGCACTTCGTGGGGGCAATGTGACATCACCCCCCGGATTGGCTGGGCAATGTGACATTGCTTGGCTAGAGGCGGAGGGGGCGGATCGGCGCCATGACGAGCGCGGGATCGTTGCGCCAGTCGACCCCCGGCACATCGATGTACAACTCGATCTCGTTGCCGTCCGGGTCGGCGATATAGAGGCTGTGGGTCACGGTGTGATCGCTCGCACCGAGCACCGTGACACCGTCACGGTTGAGCCGATTGAGCGCCTCGCGCAACTCATCGTCGCTGTCGCCGACCCTCAACCCGAAGTGATACAGCCCGACCCGTCTGCCCTCGGGCTGTGCAGCGGCATCGGGACCGACCTCGATGAGCAACAGCTCGTGGTGCGTCCGCCCCGACGGCGCCGAAAACGCCGCGAACGGCAGATCCGGGCCGTCGGCCGGAGTCGGCCCGATCTGCCGCCAGCCCAAGGTGTCCCGATAGAACGCCGCCGACCGCTGCACGTCCCGGACGTAGAGGACGACGTGCCCGAGCTCCTTGACCTCCACCGGGTCACACCCCGATCCGCTGGCGCGCCGACGTCCGTGCTTCTGAAACCGTGATCGGGCGTCCCGCCTTCTGCAGGCCGGTCAGCGGCATGTTCTGGTAGACCGCCTCGTAACGGCCGGCGGACACCTGGTAGGTCTCGTGCCAGATGCCGGCGGCCGACAGCTCGCCCTCGGCCAGCCGGTTCCACGCCCGCCAGACCGGCGCGTGCTTCGCGTCCGGGTTCCTTGCGTACGCCTCGAGCGCGTCGAACGACCGCCAGTACTGCACGATCACACCGCCGACCGCGCCGAACACGTGGTAGCCGAGCAGGCCCTTCGACGGGTCCTGCTCGAGCTCGCCGAGCATGTCGATCATCGCCATGAGCAGCTCTCCGGCCGGGCCGGTCTGCTCCGGATCCCTGAGGTCCGCTCCGATGAGGAAGACCACGAAGTCACCGTCGATTTCGGCGGTCCAGCGACCGGGGTTGATGTCCATGACCCGAGATGATTTCACGCCCCGCCGGTCAACGGGCTCTGGTCGTACTTGACAAGTAGTTACTTGTGAAAGAGACTCCTTGTAGAAACTGCCAACGTCAGAACGAAACGAGGAGCGAACAATGACAACCACGACAACCGATCTCATCCCCACCGCCCACGACTTCCGGTCGACCCAGCTCTTCGATGCGCCCCCGGCGAAGGTGG
>CAYNDD010000527.1:0-1329 GCA_964395425.1 uncultured Frankiaceae bacterium | reverse complement strand
GTCAAGACCAGCTGGGCCCGTGAAGCCGCGATGTGGACGCCGTCGCATGGCGCGACCGTCATTCACGGCGACGGCGAGACCGTCGACGCGTTCTGCGACATCGTCATCGTCAACTACGACATCCTCGACCGGCACGTCGGGTGGCTCGGCCGGTTCGGGTTCCGCGGGATGGTCATCGACGAGGCCCACTTCATCAAGAACAAGTCCTCGCAGCGCTCGCAGAACGTGCTCAACCTCTCGCGCCAGATTCGCGAGCGTACGACGCGGCCGCTGCTGATGGCCCTCACCGGCACACCGCTGATCAATGACATCGAGGACTTCCTGGCGATCTGGGAGTTCCTCGGCTGGATCGCCGGCAGCGAGGTCGGTCTCGAGCTGTTGCACGCCCTCGAGGCCAACGAGATGACGCCGCTCGACCCCGGCTTCTACCCGGCCGCGCGCGAGTCGGTGATCGAGATGGGAGTCGTCCGGCGGCGCAAGGTCGACGTCGCCAAGGACATCCCGGAACGCCGGATCGCCGACGTACCGGTCGAGCTCGAGGGCGCCGCGGGGTCGTCGGTGCGCGAGGCCGAGCGCAAGCTGGTCCAGCGCCTGGTGAAGCGCTACCAGAGCGCGGTGGCGGCGCGCAAGGACGGCGCCGGGATCGTGGGTGTCGACGCGTCGATCGTCCGCCAGGTCTGCGCGCGGGAGCTCCGCAACTCCGACGAGAACGACGCCGGGGGGAACATCTTCTCGATGATGCGGCAGATCGGCCAGGCCAAGGCCGAGCTCGCGGCCGACTACACCGCCCAGCTCTCCCGCAACGCCGGCAAGGTCGTGTTCTTCGCCAAGCACATCGACGTGATGGACGCGGCGGAGCGGGTCTTCGCCAAACGGGGCATCGGCTACTCGTCGATCCGTGGCGGCCAGACCACCCGGGTGCGGCAGCAGAACATCGACTCGTTCGTCAGCGACGAGGAGGTGCACGTCATTGTCTGCTCTCTGACTGCGGCCGGCGTCGGCATCAACCTTCAGGTGTCCTCCAACGTCGTCCTCGCCGAGCTGTCGTGGACCGCTGCCGAGCAGACGCAGGCGATCGATCGGGTCCACCGCATCGGTCAGGACCAGCCGGTCACCGCGTGGCGGGTCATCGCCACGCAAACCGTCGACGCGCGGGTTGCCGAGCTGATCAGCACCAAGGAGAGTCTCGCCGCCCGCGCACTTGACGGCGCCGACGTCGAGGTCGCGAGCGTTGATGTCCAGCTCGAGACCCTCGTCAGCCTGCTGACCGAGGCTCTGACCGCCGGCTGAAGCGCTCCGATCGGTCAGGGTGATCCGGACCTGCGGTTG
>CAYNDD010000526.1:0-1337 GCA_964395425.1 uncultured Frankiaceae bacterium | reverse complement strand
TGCCGGCGTACACCTCTGCACCCGGGGCACTGATCACCCGGCACGCCATGAGCGTGCTCGGACTGCGGCCCATCCCGGCCGGATGGCTGGTGCAGACCGCACACCCGCTCACCGCAAGCCAGATCCGTACGGCGCAGCGAGCCGCCGCCGTCGGCGGGCTTTACATCGAGACGAGGAACTCCAAGCACAGCCTGGCCGCACTGCAGACCTGGTCGACGCTGGCCGGTCTGCTGCTGGCCCTCGGTGTACTGGCCATGACGGTTGGACTCATTCGGAGCGAAACCGGGCGCGACCTGCGGACCTTGGCCGCCAACGGCGCGAGCGGCACCGCACGCCGCACCATCACCGCCGCGACTGCCGCCACGCTGGCGCTGCTCGGCGCGATTCTCGGCACTGCCGGTGCCTACGCGGCACTGCTCGCGTGGTATCGCAGCAACCTCACCCCGCTCGGCCATGTGCCGGTCCTCGACCTGGTGCTCTTGCTGGTCGGCCTACCCGTGCTCGCCGGAGTCGTTGCCTGGCTGGTCGCCGGCCGCGAGCCGCCCGACCTCGGTCGGGCCGCGCTGGAGTAGCCGGTCGAGCCACCGGGGCATCGGAGCCAGCCCGAGGACTCCGAAGGTGAAGCCCACGGTGATCCGGTTCCAGCGCCGCCAGCGGAAGACCATCGCGTGCATGTCGCCGGTCACCACGAGGTAGCCCGCCGTGCCACCGGCGGCGATGATCCGGTCGGCGTACCGCCGGGACGCCCGCGGCGAAGTGACCACGTCGAGGTTGCCGTGCGCGATCAGCACGGTCGCGGCGGCCAGCTGATCGGCCGGGTCGCCGTCCTCGACCCACGGGGCGAGCGCGCAGATCCCGCGAACCGACGGGTCGTCGCCGACCGCGAACGCGGTCCGGCCACCCATCGAGTGCCCGACCAGCGCGACCGGGACGTCGCCGTGCCGTCGGCGGACCTCGTCGAGCGCCCACCGGGTGTCGGCGACCGGCGAACGGTCCGCGCCGTTCCAGCCGCGATATCGGTAGCGCACCAGCCAAACCGCGAGACCGCGGCGCCGGCCGCGGCGGTGCAGAAGCGCCGCGAACGGCCGCATCCGGGCGACCGCGAGGTGGCCCGTCTCGCTCGGCGCGTAGCTGCTGGCCTTGCCACCGGCGAGCACGAGCGCGACCGCGGTGGTGGCGCCGGTCGCGGGACGCACATCGACCGACGGCGCAAGCGCGGTCGGTTCGCCGGCGGGTGCCGTCACCGCTTTCGTTTCGCGCGCTTGCGGGCCAGCGCGGCGAGCTCGATCGGCCGGGCCTCCTCCAGCGTCGGTGCACAGCCGCCGAGATACGCCGGC
>CAYNDD010000525.1:0-1366 GCA_964395425.1 uncultured Frankiaceae bacterium | reverse complement strand
CGGTTCGCCGGCCCGGCTGGCGGGCCCAGCCGGAGAAGTCGGTGCCGTCGTAGCTGAGGTCGATCCGCAAACGGACGAGCCCGCCGTCCCCGGTCGGGGCGGCGGGCTCGGTCGCGTCGTTCGAGATGGTCACTCCGCCGGGGTGTCGCCTTCGGCGCTGTCAGTAGAGCCTTCGGCGCCATCCGTAGAGTCTTCGGCGCCATCCGTCGAGCCCTCGGCGCTGTCGGTCGGCTCGTCCGCGGACTCCTGGGCCTCGGCGGCCGGCTCCTCGGCAGCTGCCTCGGGAGCTGCGGCCTCGTCGGTGGTGCCTGCCTCAGCGTCGGCAACATCGGCGTCACTGTCGCTGACCTCGGCTGCATCGGACTCGGCCGCATCCGCAGCCTCGGCGTCGGCGGCCACTCCGGCCGCGACGTCGGACTCGCCGGCCAACTCGGCCGCGGCTTCCGCGGTCGCGCCGGTCGGGCGACGGCGGCGCGCGAAGCGGGTGCCGCGGGCCGCCTCGGCCTCGGCTACCGCTTCCTGCGCCACGGTACGGAACTCCACCAGCTCGATGACCGCCATCGGTGCGTTGTCGCCCTTGCGCGGGCCCACTTTGGTGATCCGGGTGTAGCCACCCTGGCGGTCGGCGAATCCGGGCCCGATCTCCGCAAACAAGGTGTGCACGACGGCCTTGTCGCGAACCACGGTGAGCACCCGACGCCGGGCGTGAATGTCGCCACGCTTGGCGAAGGTGATCAACCGCTCGGCGAGCGGGCGCAGCCGCTTGGCCTTCGTCTCGGTTGTGGTGATCCGGCCGTACTCGAACAGCGATGTGGCCAGGTTGGCCAGCATCAGCCGCTCGTGTGACGGGCCGCTACCGAGTCTCGGTCCCTTGGTGGGCGTAGGCATTTCGTGCTCCTGTGCTCAATGGCAATCGGGCGCTGCGGGGTCGCTTAGTACTGCTCGGTCTCGGCGAACCCGGCATCGCCGGAGTCGTCGTAGTTCTCGTCGTACCCGGCGATGACCGAGGTCGGGTCGAAGCCGGGCGGGCTGTCCTTGAGCGCGAGCCCGAGACCGGCCAGCTTGCCCTTGACCTCGTCGATCGACTTCTGGCCGAAGTTGCGGATGTCCATGAGGTCGGCCTCGGACCGTGCGACGAGCTCGCCGACCGAGTGGATGCCCTCACGCTTGAGGCAGTTGTAGGAGCGGACGGTGAGGTCGAGCTCCTCGATCGGGAGCGCCAGGTCGGCCATCAGCTGCGCGTCGGTCGGCGACGGGCCGATCTCCACGCCCTCGGCGTTCTCGTCGAGCTCTCGGGCCAGGCCGAACAGCTCGACCAGGGTGTGTCCGGCCGAGGCAAGCGCGGTGCGCGGGCTCATCGAGGCCT
>CAYNDD010000524.1:0-1373 GCA_964395425.1 uncultured Frankiaceae bacterium | reverse complement strand
TGAGTCGCCCCGGCTTTCGTGGAGGCTCGGTTATCCCGCTAGCGGCTGCTGTCGGGGGTTGATCTGACGGTAGTAGTTCTGCTCGAACTCGATGGGTGGGATGTGGCCGATGCTGCCGTGGAGGCGGTGGTGGTTGAACCAGTGCACCCAGTCGCAGGTCGCGAGCTCAAGGGCGTCAACGGTGCGGAATGGTCCGTCGTGGCGGACGCACTCGAGCTTGTAGAGGCTGATTACGCTCTCGGCGAGCGCGTTGTCGTAGCTGTCTCCGACGGTCCCGATCGAGGCCAGCGCGCCGGCGTCGAGGAGCCGGTCGTGGTAGCGGATCGCGGTGTACTGGCTGCCGGCGTCGCTGTGATGGATCAGCCCGTCGAGGCGTCCGTCGGTGGTTTGCCCGTCGCGGCCGCGGACCCACAACGCCATGTCCAGGGCGTCGAGTGGCAGGTCGGTGCGCATGTGTGCGGTGGTGCGCCACCCGACGATCTTGCGGGAGAACGCATCGGAGACGAACGCGGTGAACCCCATTCCCGACCAGGTCGAGACGTAGGTGAAATCGACCAGCCAGAGCAGGTTGGGGCGCGGGGCGCTGAACTGCCGGTTCACCCGGTCCGCTGGCCGGAGGGCAGCTGGGTCCGCCCGAGTGGTGCGCACCGGCCGCCGCCAGCTCGACCCACGCATCCCGGCCGCGCGCATCAACCGTTCGACCTGACAGCGCGGCACCGGCCCCAACTCGACCACCTGCGCCAGCCCGGCTGCGCGTTCCCGGACGAGCTGCTTGTAGATCTTCTTCGCGCCATACAACCCCCTGCCGGCTTGCCGATCGGCCTGCACCCGCCGGATCTCGGCGAGCACCGCGGCGTCACGGACCGACCGCGGTGACGGTCCCCGGCTCTTGTGCGCGTAGTAACTGCTCGGGGCGATCGGCACGCCGTGCTGGCGCAGCACGCGGCAGATCGGCTCGACCCCGAACCGGTCACGATGCTCATCGATGAACACCACTACCACGGCAGTCGCGGGTCGAGCTCCCGCGCGAAGAAAGACGACGCCGCCAACAAGATCTCGTTCGCGCGCTTAAGTTCCTTGTTCTCCCGTTCCAACGCCTTGATCCGCGACGCGTCACTCGTCGTGGTCCCCGGCGCCTGACCGGTGTTGATCCGATGCTGCTTGACCCACCCACGCAGCGTGTCCGGATTCACCCCGACGCGGGGACCGATCCGCTCCACCGCCGCGTTCATCGACAACTCCGGCTCGCCGGCCATCGCCTCCGTGACCAGACGGATCGCCCGCTCACGCACTTCGCTCGTGTACTTCCTCGGTGCTGGCATGCTCCAAGCCTCCCGTGACTTGAAAGCCTCCATCAATCCCGGGGCGACTCA
>CAYNDD010000523.1:0-1426 GCA_964395425.1 uncultured Frankiaceae bacterium | reverse complement strand
TGGCCGTAGCGCCGCAGCTGGTACGCCGCCGACAGGCCGCACGGGCCGGAGCCGACGACAAGCACGCGCTTGCCGGTCGGTGCGGAGTCGACTGTGATCGACCAGCCATTGGCGATCGCCTGGTCACCGAGGAAGCGCTCGATTGAGTGGACACCGACCGCTTCGTCGACCTGCGCGCGATTGCACGCGGTCTCGCACGGGTGGTAGCAGATCCGGCCCATCACTGCCGGCAACGGGTTGTCGACCATGATCTGCCGCCAGGCCTGCTCGTAGTCGGCAGACTCGGCGTGGTAAAGCCAGCCTTGAATGTTCTCCCCGGCCGGGCAGGCGTCGTTGCACGGGGGCATGAGGTCGACGTACAGCGGCCGCTCGGTCCGCCACGTGCCGGTGAGGTTGGTTTTGCTCGTCGCGATGTCGAGCGTGATCGCGAACGGCTTCTCGCTCATCGTGCGCCGCCTTCGCTGATCAGCCCGTAGCGCGCGATGTTGCGGTCGGCGTCGGCTTGGATCCGGGCGATGACCTCTTCGTTGGGTTCCGGCCGGAACAAGTGGGCGTAGCGTCCCTGCAACTTCAGGTAGTCGGTCACCGGAACCGGCCGGCGGAGCGGGGTGACATCGACAACTGCGCCGTCCTCGGCCGCGAACACGGGGAACAGCCCGGTCTGGGTCGCGAGGCGGGCGATCAGGATGGTCTGGTTCGAGTCGGTCGCCCAACCGAGCGGGCACGGCACCAGGACATGCAGATAGCGGGCCCCGCGGAACTCCATCGCCCGCCGAACCTTTGCCTCCAGGTCGCGCAGGTCGGCGACGGTTGCGGTTGCGACGTACGGAAGGCGGTGTGCCATCGCGATCGCCGGCACGTCCTTGCCCTGTCCGAACCGGTTGCCCGGATGCGGGCCGACTGCCGGAGTCGTCGCGGTCCTTGCTGCCGGCGGGGTTGCGCCCGAGCGCTGGACGCCGGTGTTCATGTAGCCCTCGTTGTCGTAGCAGATGTAGAGCACGTCGTCGTTGCGCTCGAACATGCCGGACAGGCAGGCGAAGCCGATGTCGACCGTCCCGCCGTCGCCACCTTGGGCAATGACCCGGGTGTCGGTGCGACCCTGCGCCTGCAGTGCGGCCGCGACGCCGGTTGCGACCGCTGCGGCGTTGCCGAACAACGAGTGCAACCACGGCACCTGCCAGGCCGATTCGGGGTACGGCGTGGTGAAGACCTCGAGGCAGCCGGTGGCGTTGACGACGACCAGCTTTCCGTCCGTGGCTTCCAGCGCCGTGTCCAGCGCGTACCGGGCGCCGAGGGCCTCGCCGCAGCCGCGGCAGGCCCGATGGCCGCACGTGATCGCGTTGGCCCGGTCGGTCTCGGACTGCACGGACTGCAGCTCGAGCGGGAGCAGCCGGTTGCCGACCGCATGGCTGCCGACTTGGTAGAA
>CAYNDD010000522.1:0-1428 GCA_964395425.1 uncultured Frankiaceae bacterium | reverse complement strand
GGGCCGTTGACGCCCCAGTAGATCAACCGGATCATCGCGTCGCGGACGTGGGCGAAGGAGATGTCCCAGGCTTCGAACCCGCCCTGGTGGCCGGCCATCTGCGGCAACATGCCGATCAAGGACCCGGCCATCGCCATCGGGTCGACCTCGCAGTCCTTTCCTTGCACGGCCACGATCTCGGCGGCCAGCGCCTTGGTCATCCCGTTGAGCATCAGCACGCGGGTGTGCCGGAACCGCTTGTCACCCTCGGTGGACAGCAGGTCGATGACCCGCAGGGTCGGTCGATGCGTCCGCCAGAACTCGATGAACGCATCGACGAGCCGCTCGGCGCTCGCGACCCCGGCGGCGCCCTTCCACGGCTGGCCGGCGATCAGCGCGACGAGCGCCTGGCCTTCCTCGGCGGTGCGCTCGGCGACCGCGAGCAACACCGTCTCGAGATCGACGAAGTACTGGTAGAAGGTCGCCGGTGAAGTGCCCGCCGCCCGGGTGATGTCGGTGACCTTGAGATCGCGGTACGGCGTGCTGCTCAGCAGCTCGATCGTGCAGTCGAGCAGCCGTTGGCGGGTGGCCAGGCCGCGGCGTCCGGGCACCCGGCCGTCGACCGCTCGAAGCGGGGGCGCCGACCGCTTGCTCCGCGGATTTGACGGGGCGTCAGATTTCGGCACGGTCGCGATCGTAGTCGCTGGGCGACGGGTCATGGCTCGACCGCCAACAGGAACGGCGGCGGCTCTCCGCCACCGTGGACGGCGATGTCGGCGCCGGTCATGAAGGCGGCTTCGGGGGAGCCGAGGAACAGGCACACCTGGGCCACGTCGTGCGGCCGGACCAGCCGATCCATTGGGATTGTGTCCACCACCGCCTCGAACGCCTCGTCGCTTCCGTAGTGAAGCGCCGTCTGCTCGGTTTCGAGGTAGCCGACCGTGACGATGTTGACCCGGACCTTCGGCGCCCACTCCATCGCGAGGGTCGTCGTGAGGTTCGCGAGTCCGGCCTTGGCCGCGCCGTACGCCGCCGTGCCGGGGGAGGGCCGATGGCCGGACAGGCTGCCGATGTTGATGATCGATCCGCCGTCGGCCTGGCCCTGCATTACCCGGTTCGCGGCCTGCGCGACGTAGAACGGTGCCAGCAGGTTGAGCGCGATGACCTTCTCGACGAAGTGCGGCGAGACCTCCGCCGATGCCGACGGCGGCGAGCCACCGGCGTTGTTGATCACCAGGTCGAGCCGGCCGAATCGACTCACGGTGGCATCGACCACGCCGGCCGCCGCTGCCGGGTCGCGGAGATCTGCGGTGACGAAGTCCTCGACCGGTTCGGCCGGAGCGTGGCGGGCGCACGTCATCACGTCGGCACCGGCGGCCCGGAAGTCCTGCACGAGCCCGCGCCCGAGGCCCTTGGTGCCACCGGTGATCAGGACGACGCGGCCACTCA
>CAYNDD010000521.1:0-1435 GCA_964395425.1 uncultured Frankiaceae bacterium | reverse complement strand
GGGTCCGGCCGGCCGCAACCTGGCCGGCCGGACCCGATGCAATCAGAACGGCACCGTGGAGGAGGATCTCGTGGCACATCGCTGGCGAGGCATCGCCCTCGGCGTTACGTTGGTCGCCGCGGCCGGCGGGTATGCCGCGCTGCCGTCGCAGTCGGCGATCGCATCGACCGGCGTGATCCTCGGGCACGTGCCGACCGCGCCGGCGCCGACCTCGGCGACCATCGTGATCGGCAAGGACGCGGCCGACCACGGCTACAAGACCAAGGTCGTCACGATCTCCCAGGGCGCCAGCCTCACGGTGGTCAACGAGGACAACATCGAGCACACCGTCACCTCGGTCGGGCTCGGCAGCAACAGCCTGCCGCTGTTCGATCACTTCGCGCACCCGGGTTCGACGTCGTCGATTCCGGGTGCGAGCAAGTTGGCCCCCGGCCGCTACCAGTTCTACTGCCGCTTCCACCCGTCGGTGATGCGCGGCACATTGATCGTCGAGAAGGTTGCCGGCGGTGGTGGCGGCACGCACCCGGTCAAACTCAGCTATGACCAGCCGCTGAAGCTGCCCAAGGTCCTGACTGGTTCACACCTCACGATCCCGGTGAAGCGCGCGCAGGTCCGGGTGCTTCCGCACGGCCCGAAAACCTGGATGTGGACCTACGACGGAAGCTATCCCGGCCCGACCATCCGGCGGCCGGCCGGCAAGGACACCACGGTCACCTTCGTCAACAAGCTGCCGAAGTCGGCCGGCGCGATCACCGTCCACCTGCACGGCGACCACCACCCGTGGCAGGACGACGGCCAGCCGGACCGCTTCCTGATCCACCACGGTGACCGGCGTACTTATGACTATCCGCTGACCGACGCCGGCAAGCCCGAGCCCGAGGCCTTCGACTGGTATCACGACCACCGGATGAACCGGACCGCCAGAAACAACTGGATGGGCCTGCAAGGGATGTTCATCGTCACCGACAAGGCCGAGCGACAGCTGCGGCTGCCGGGCGGCCGGTACGACGTCCCGCTTCTGTTCTCGGATCGCAGCTTCACCAAGACCAACCAGCTGACCAACCCGTTCAAGGGCCGTTCGCCGTCGATGACCGGCAAGACCGGGCCGGCCGCGCCACCCGGCGACGGCGTGGTCGGCAAGCAGGTCCTGGTCGACGGCCGGTTCGCGCCGTACCTCAACGTCTCGACCCACCGCTACCGGCTTCGGCTGCTCAACGCCTCGCCGTGCGAGACCTACGACTTCGCGCTGTCGGACGGCCGGCCGTTCGTACAGATCGGGACCGGTGACGACCTGCTGCCGCGGCCGGTGATCCGCCAGGACATCCTGCTCGGGCCGTCCCAGCGGGCCGACGTCATCGTCGACTTCCACGACGAGCTGCACCAGAAGGTCCTGCTGCAGACCATCTCCAAGCCGAACGGCGCCCCGGTCGGCGTC
>CAYNDD010000520.1:0-1462 GCA_964395425.1 uncultured Frankiaceae bacterium | reverse complement strand
TCTGACCGCCGGCTGAAGCGCTCCGATCGGTCAGGGTGATCCGGACCTGCGGTTGGCCCGCAGGTCGTGTGCGATCCCGAAGGCAGACGCGCCGATCAACGAAACCAAGAAGCCGCCGATGCCCGCCATCCACGCCCACCCGCTGTCCCGGGTGGCATCCCACGTCAGGTAGGCCGGAAGTGCAACCCCCAGCCCGAGGAATGCGGCCGTCGCCGCAATGGCGAGCGCCACCGCCCATGGTGATGTCGGCGGCGTCTGATCAACCACCGTCGGCATCCACTGAGCCCGACCGAGCCACCCAGGCTCATCGCGCTGCTTGGGCTCGGTCATTCGGCCATGATGGCGCGATCAGCGCTCGATGGCGACCTTCGTCGTCGCGCCGGGCGACGTCCTCCGGACCTCTACGAGGCGCCGATCGGGTGAGCGGGGGCGTACAGGTGGATCTCTTGACCGTCCGGATTGTCAAAGACGAGGACTGACCCATGCACGGAGTCGAAGATCGACCCGTGCGCCACGTCGAGCGTGTCGAGGTATGTGGCCCAGGTCTCGAGCGCATCCCGGTCCGCGACCTCGAAGTTCGCGATCGCGAACACGCCCAGTCCGCGCGCCGCCTCCGGGTCTTCCCGCAGCGCAAGGACGGCGCCGATGCCGGGCAGCTCGCCGTGCACCCCGCGAACGACCCCGTTGCCATCCGGAAATTCGATCGTCACCCGGAAGCCGAGCACCCTGACATACCAGTCGATCGCGACCGGAAGATCGGTGACCGGAACCTTGACGTTGCGCAAGCCCACCAGCGTCGGCATGGACATCGGTGCGGTGCCTCCTGCATTGGGTCGTTTCGATCACCTGGTCACAAGGTTCGGCGAGCGTACCGGTGGCTGTGTCCCGGGCGGCTGCGTGACTCGCCAACCGGTGCGGGCGGGGGTCCGAAAGCGGTGGCTTTCGAGCGACTCCGGCTGAGACAGTTCTGGGGTGGCGACGGATCACTTCGGACCGGAGGTCGCGGCGCGCTACGACGAGGACGAGGCTGCGATGTTTGCAGCCGCCGCGCTCGAGCCGGCGGTCGAGTTCCTCGTGGCGCTGGCCGGCGACCAGCCGGCGCTCGAGCTCGGCATCGGGACCGGGCGGGTCGCCGTGCCGCTGCACGACCGCGGCGTCGACGTACACGGCGTGGACCTGTCGGTGGCGATGGTCGAGCAGCTGCGAGCCAAGCCCGGTGGGGCGGACATCCCGGTCGTGATCGGCGACTTCGCCACCGCGACTGTGGACGGCGCTTTCGGGCTCGCCTACCTGGTGTTCAACACGATCGGCAACCTCACCAGTCAGGCGGAGCAGGTCGCCTGCTTCCGCAACGTTGCTCGCCACCTCGTGCCGGGCGGTCACTTCGTGATCGAGGTCGGCGTACCGGGTGTGCTCGGCCTGTCGGCCGGCGAGACGGTGCGGCCGTTCGAGGTGACCGAGG
>CAYNDD010000519.1:0-1462 GCA_964395425.1 uncultured Frankiaceae bacterium | reverse complement strand
TACAACTCGGCGACCCAGTACATGCGCCGGCCGCCGGAGTTCGGTGACCACATCGACTACGTGTTCACGTCTCCGGATGTGACGGTGCAATCGTGGCGAATGGTCATGCGACTGCATCACGGTCACCTGGTTGGAGTAATCCCCTCTGACCACAATCCGGTCGTCGCCAATCTGCAATTTCCCTACTAGGGACCTTTGCGCCGGTGCATACGACCCGGACTCGGTTAGGCATTTTGCCGAGCGGCTTGGTCCGGTTGGGCGATCGGTTTTGGCAACCGGGTGACCGATTAACAGTGATATGGCAGGCCGGAAAGCACGAGGGGTGGCGCTCGGTGCGGCGTCGCTGATCGGCCTTGCCTGGGTCTTGGTGCCGTCGCTCGCGTCAGCAGGCACCGACCGGGTTGCGCCGCCGCACGGATTGCACGTCGTCCAGGTGTCCTCGTCGTCGTTCACGGTGGCCGGCAAGCAGTCGTCCGGTGCAAACCGCTACCGGCTGTTCGCGTCGACCAACAAACGTGACCTTTTCGTGAGCAACATCGAATCGGCGAAGCGGTCCGGCTTGTCCTCGACCCCGTTGCTCAGCTTGCGCGGTCTGCACTACACATCCACGCCGTACTACTACCGGGTCGAGGCGATGAACGGCTCACGCCGCAGCTTCTCCGCCGTCATCGGATCCGTGGGGCTTCGGCCGGCCACGCCGACCCACGTCTCGGCGAGCAGCAGCTCCGAAGGCACGTCACTGCACTGGCAGAGCGGCGCGGCCACCGGTTACTCGATCGTCCAGGCCACCGACCCGACGATGACGCAGAACCGCACGGTCTACACGATCACCGGCCCGGACCGGCAGTTCACGCCGTACCACCTGGTGCCGGGTACGACGTACTACTTCCAGGTCCGCGCGCTGAACGCGAGCACACCCTCACCGGCCACCGCACCGGTCGCGACCACGGCGACCGCGTCGGAGCAGCCGGTCAAGGTGATGACCTACAACGTGCTCGAGGCGTTCAACGACGGCCACAAGGAAGGCGACGGGACGGTCGCCCCGTGGTCGAAACGGGTCGTCGCTGCGGCGAAGCTGATCCGCCAGGCCGATCCGGACGTCGTGTCGATCCAGGAAGCCGCCGCCTGGACGGGCGCACCACGCGGTCCGCGGCAGATCGACTCGCTGGTGAAGCAGCTCGGTGGCGAGTACTCCCTGGCCGACACCGAGATCCCGCCGAGCCAGCCGCACTACTTCCGCACCGGCTGCTACATCCTTTACAAGACGGCGGACTTCGAGGCGGTCGGCGCCGGCAATCACTGGGGGCTCGGCAACCAGCGGTGGGCGGCCTACCAGGAGCTGCAGAACCGGACCAGCGGTGCCCGGTTCCTCATGGTCGCGCCGCACCTGGTCGTGGGCGACGGCATGAAGTTCGACAAGGAGCGCCGGGCGGAGACGCAGAGCCTGTTGAAGCAGGCCGGC
>CAYNDD010000518.1:0-1466 GCA_964395425.1 uncultured Frankiaceae bacterium | reverse complement strand
CGGCCAGGACGCGGTCGGCAACCGCACCCGGGTCAAGGTCGTGAAGAACAAGTGCCTGGCCGCAGGCACCCAGGTGTATGACCCGATCAGTGGCGTGACGCACACGATCGAGGACATCGTGGCCGGGAAGCTCCCAGTTTCCGTAGTGGCTGCCGACAAAGCCGGCGGTCTGCATGTGCGCCCGGTGGTCGGCTGGTTCGACCAGGGTGTCCAAGAGGTGATCGGCCTGAAGATCCGCGACGGCCTCGAGCTGTGGGTCACGCCTGACCACCGGGTGCTGACCGATCGCGGTTGGCGAGTTGCGGGGGATCTCGCGGCCGGCGATCGAGTGGCCCGGCCGCGTCGACTGATGGGCTTCGGTGCCGAGCGGCCGATGACGGCCGAACAGGCTCGGCTGCTGGGTTATCTGATCGGCGACGGGTACGTCGGCGGCAAGACGCCGGTCACGTTCATCAACGTGTCGCCTGATCTGATCGACGACGCCGCAGCGATCGCCGCGGACCTGGGCTGCGAGGGCAAGCGGGCGCCCGAGAAGATCTCGATCGCTCTGTCGCATCGGCCCGGTGAAACCAATGGCGTCCTCCAGATGTGCCGCGAGGCCGGGATCTACGGCAAGTTGGCCTGGGAGAAGACGATTCCGGCCAACCTCTTGGCCCCAGATGTCGCGGAAGATGTCGCGGCCAACCTGGTGTTCGGCCTGCTGGAAACCGACGGCTGGGTGTCGCGCGAGCAGACCGGCGGCCTGCGGATCGGCTACGCGACCACCTCCGAGCAACTTGCCCACCAGCTGCACTGGCTGTTGCTTCGATGGGGGATCTCCAGTTCGGTACGGGTGCGTCAGCCCAACGCGCAGCGGTCCAGCCTCATCGGCGGCCGGCGGGTACTGAGTGTGCGTCCTTGCTGGGAGGTCCGGATCGCCGGGATCGACAACGTGTCGACCTTCGCCGCGGTGATCCCGATGTGGGGACCACGTGGCCGGGTCCTCGTCAAGGAGCTCGCCGGCTTGGCTGGCCGCTACCGCGGATCGCAGCAGAACTACCTTTCGGCATCGGTGTCCGCCGAGGTGTTCGAGCACTTGAAGAATCGTGCGGTCAGCCCCCAGCAGGCTGCGGCGCTCATCGGCGAGTCGGCGGGTAACCCCCGTGGCGGAATGCCGACCGTGCTCGGTGCGCATCGGATCCGACGCGACCGGTTGAGCATCCTGGCCGATGCGTTGGACGACCCGTTCTTACGGGAGCTGTTGGCCGAGGAGTTGTCCTACAGCGTCATCCGGGCGATCTTGCCGGCGCGGGAAGTGCCGACGTATGACGTCGAGGTGAGCGAGTTTCACAACCTGGTGGCGCAAGACGTCGTGGTGCACAACTGCGCACCACCATTCAAACAAGCAGAGTTCGACATCATGTGGGGTCACGGGATCAGCCGTGAAGGCAGCCTGATCGACATGGGTGTCGACCACGGCATCGTGC
>CAYNDD010000517.1:0-1482 GCA_964395425.1 uncultured Frankiaceae bacterium | reverse complement strand
ACCGGCTGATCGGTGCGCTCGGGCTCGAGCAGCGGGGCCAGATCATGAAGTACCGGTTGATGATCGGCAAGGGCGCGACCTGGGCCGAGGCGCTCGACTTCGCCCGCGAGCGGTCAGCCGCAGCGGCGGCGAAAACGGCGGGTACGGCACCGGGCTAGTCGGCTCCGAAGGGGTCAGGAGTAGTCGACGCGATCAGCGTGGACCTTCTCACTGGTCCCGCCGGCGGTGGTCACTCGGATGTCACCCGTGCCGCGAGTAGGTGTAGCGATCGTTCTTGGTGACCGCGCTCGTGCCCCGGCCCGTCGTGACGCGAATGTTCACTCGGGCCGCGGAATGGCTTGGTGCCTTCACCGTGAGTTTGGTGCTGCTGATGACGTGCAGGTGCGAGGCGGCTTTCGCGCCGAACTTCACTGCGGATGCCCCGCTGAAGTTTGAGCCGGTGATGGTCACGGTCTCGCCGCCGGCGGTCTTGCCGTTCGACGGGCTGACCTTGGTAACGATCGGTGCCTTCGATGGCGACGTCTTGCCAAGGGTGTCGATGACGCCGCGCGAATTGTCGGTGTCGTTGGAATAGCTGCCCACGGCGGCGCAGTGGGTTCGGTTGTTGCAGATGACGCCGCCCAACAGGTTCTGGTCGTCAGCGGCGGTGTCGTTGGCGGGCTCCGGAGCCTTGATGTCGGTCTCGCGGGCGATGCTGCCGCTGTCTGTATAGATCCTGGTGTCGATGACCGACGCTTGGTCCTGCATGCTCGGGCCACTGTTGTCCAGGTAGCTGCCGACGCTGACGCAGAAACCCCCGGAGGCGCACGACGTGGCGACCAAGGTCTCGTTGTGCTGGACGGTATTGGCGTCGCTGGGGCTCTTGGCCGCTGCCGCGGTGCCGGACGGCTTTCCGGCACCGTACTTCTCGCTCACGATTAAGCCGTCCCAGCCATACTGCGGGCCACTGTTGGCGTATGCCACGCCAACGGCCTGACATTGCTTGTCGCGCGCACATGAGGTCGCCAACAGCTCCCCGGACGTGAACGGCGACGCCAACCCCTCGCCTGCAGCCTGCGAACCGTCGGTCTTGGTGTTGATGGTCACGATGACTGGAAGCTGGTTGACGTTGTAGTTGCCGGCCGCCATGCAAACGGTGGAACCCACGATGCAGGAAACCGAGGTCAGCTGCCCGGAGCTGGCGCCACTGGGCATCGGAGAACCACCGTAGGCCCATACGTAGTTCTTCTCTTCGTCGATCAACGGGATGAAGTCGGAGTAGTTCGAGTCGTCGTGGGCGAAGCCGACCGCGCGGCAGTTCCCCGCGCTGACGCAGGAGACGCCGGCGAGCCCGGCATCCTCGTAGGGGCCATCGCCGGGCTTCTCGGGCGCTCGCTTAGCGACCCACGACGCCGGCTTCGTCCGGCTGTTGCCCGGCTTCAGCGTGAGGAGAAAGCCGGTGTTCACCTCTGCGTTGCTCTGCGCCTGTCCGACCGCAACACA
>CAYNDD010000516.1:0-1508 GCA_964395425.1 uncultured Frankiaceae bacterium | reverse complement strand
CGGATCCACCAGGTGGCGTAGGTCGAGAACTTGTAGCCCTTGGTGTAGTCGAACTTCTCGACCGCGCGAACCAGGCCGATGTTGCCTTCCTGGATCAGGTCGAGCAGGGTCAGGCCCTTGCCCTGGTAGCGCTTGGCGAGGGAGACGACGAGGCGCAGGTTGGCCTCGAGCAGGTGGTTGCGCGCCCGAGCGCCGTCGGCGGCCACCGCCGTGAGGTCACGGCGCAACTTCACCGGGATCTTGGCGATCTCCTTGGCGTCGGCCTGGCGCAGCTTCTCGGAGGCGTAGAGGCCGGCCTCGATCCGGCGGGCCAGGTCGACTTCCTGCTCGGCGGTCAGCAGGGCGACCCGGCCGATGTCGGTCAGGTAGACCCGCACCAGGTCGGTGGTCGGAACCTCGTGGTCCCAGGTGTCGTCGACCTCTTCCTCTTCGACGACCGCGGTCGGAGCAGCGCCAGGGGCGTCGGCACCGATCGTGATGCCCCGGCGGCGGATGGCCGTGATGACGCGCTTGGCCTCGACGGGGCCGACTCCGGCCTCATCGAGTGCGGTGCGCACCTCGGCAAACGTCAACGCACCCGCCTCGGCAACCCCGTCGAGGAGGTCCTCAACAGGTGCAGGCAGGCCGTCGGCGTCGGCGGCTCGGGCAATCGTGGCGGTGCTCATGGCGTGCGCAGATCCTCGTGGTCGGCGTGGGTTATGCGGTCGGTTGGTGCTCAGTTTTGCGTCTGCTCCGTCGGTACGTATGCTTCGTGGCGGTCCACCTGTGGCGACCTGCCCAGACGGTGCAACGTTCACAGCACCGCTGCTTGTTCCGCGGTGCGACCTTCCATGATGCCTTATCTGAGTGCTGATGTCAGCCTCGGGGGGGTCGAACGGCGAGTCGAGCACCATGTTGATACCCAAATTGTGTGCATTTCATGCCTGCATCTGAGATCGGCGTCAGCCATTTGGCAGCGGCCCCGGCTGGCCGTATTCAAGCCCTCGGGCAAGGGTCGCGCCGAGCGCTTCGGCGGTGTCATGGGCGGCGGCGGAATCCACCCCGAGTGCCATCGTCACCGCGCCGCTGTCGCGGGCCAGCGCTAGCAGCCGCTTGACCCCGCGATGGTCGCCGCTGGCGGAGCGTCCCGGCAGCCGAAGGTCGATCTGGACCACATCCGGACGTAGGACGCGAGCCCGGGCCAGTGCCTCGTCGTCATCGGCCACGTCCGCGAGCACCACCCGCCAGCCACGTTCGCGGACCTCGGCGAGTCCCACGTCGAGGGCGACCCCCTCGACGAACGCCTCGGCATGCACCTCTGCGGCGATCGAGAGCTCGCGCGCCGCCCGGCTCATCAGCCCGGCGAAGCGCGGCGGGCACAACGAGGCGAAGGTTTCCGGCTCCGGCGTCAGGTGCAGCTCGACGCCGGGGTGCTTCAGCATGTCCTCGACCGCCAGCGCCCGGAACGCCCAGTCGATCCGCTCGACGAATCCGAGCGATCGGGCGCCGTCGAGCAGGCTCAGCGTGTC
>CAYNDD010000515.1:0-1508 GCA_964395425.1 uncultured Frankiaceae bacterium | reverse complement strand
CAAGGCCGCCCACCTGACGGTGACCTCGCTGTCGGGCAACCACCTGTTGGTGCGCTTCAGCGGCACGGTCGCGGCGGCCGAGAGCGCGTTCCGGACCCAGATCGCCAACGTCCGCCTGGCGAGTGGCCGGATGGCCATCGCGACGACCAAGGCCGTCTCGTTCCCGGCGTCGCTGGCTTCGCAGGTCGTCGCCGTCGTCGGCCTCAACACCCTCGCCGAGCCGCAGAGCAACATCAAGCGCGCGACGCACCCGGCGACGGTCAAGGCGGTGACGCACCGCTTCACCCCGCCGCCCAACTCGGCTACCCCGTGCGCGGCCGCGACCGGTATCGCCGCTGAGTTCGGCGGACTGACCGACGACCAGATCGCGCACTCCTACGGCCTGGACAGCCTCTACGGCGCAGGCGACTTCGGGGCCGGCCAGACAGTGGCGATCTATGAGCTCGAGCCGTTCGACCTGTCCGACCTCACCGCCTTCGACACCTGTTACTTCGGGCACACCCAGGCCACCACGATGACCGGCAACGTCACGGTGAAGAACGTCGACGGCGGTCCGGGCACCGGCCCGGGCAGCGGCGAGTCGATCCTCGACATCGAGAACGTCTCCGCAATCGCACCGGGCGCCAACATCGACGTCTACCAGGCTCCCAACGGCGTGGCCGGCCCGATCGACCTCTACAACGCAATCGTTCAGGACGACCTCGCGGACGTGGTGTCGACCAGCTGGGGCGAGTGCGAGGCGCTCGCGCAGTCCAGTGAGCCCGGCGTGCTCAACGTGGAGAACGAGCTGTTCGAGCAGGCCGCGCTTCAGGGCCAGTCCGTGTTCGCCTCGACCGGCGACTCCGGCTCTGACGACTGCTCCGAGGACGCGCCGGTGCCGGTCGCCCCGACGCTGTCCACCGATGACCCGGCGAGCCAGCCATTCGTCACCGCGGTGGGCGGCACGACCACGACGAACGCCCAGCAGCCGCCGCAGGAGCAGGTCTGGAACGACGGCAACGTCGCGGGTGGCGCCGGTGGCGGCGTGTCGTCGGTCTGGGGCGCGCCGAGCTGGCAGCAACCGTTCCTCGACACCGCGTCGGCGGCCGCGGCCGTGACCAACGGCGGGCTCACCCCCTGCCAGGAGTCGTCCTCCGACGGCGCGATGTGCCGTGAGGTGCCGGACGTGTCCGCGAACGCGGACGAATACACCGGTGGCATCACGATCTACATCGCGGCCTTCGGTGGCTGGACCACGATCGGTGGCACCTCGTCGTCCGCGCCGCTGTGGGCAGGGATGATGGCCGAGATCAACGCCTCGAGCGGCTGCTCGGCCAACGTCGGCTTCGCCAGCCCGTCGCTGTATGCGGTCGCGTCGATCCCGGCTGACTACTCCGCGTCATTCACCGACCTCGGCGCCGGCGACGGCAGCAACGACGTCTACAACATCAGCGCCGGCCAGAACTACGCGACCAAGACCGGCTACGACATGGCGTCCGGTCTCGGCACCCCGATGCTGTCGGGCCCGA
>CAYNDD010000514.1:0-1511 GCA_964395425.1 uncultured Frankiaceae bacterium | reverse complement strand
TGCCCCACGAGCGCAGCAAGGCGGTCGACAGGGTTCGCGGGCCCGACCACATCGCTACCCGGACCGCGGGCGGAGCCTGGCGTTCGACGACCACCCGCGACGTTTGCACCCGGCGTCGTTCGCTGTCAACGATCGCCCGCTAGCGCGCCGACCCGAACGGCTCGATCAGCTGACGGGCGAGGAGCGGCAACGGGCGAGCGCCGGCTTGCTCGACCGCGAGCGGGCGGCCGGCGAGACCGGTGCGGCAAGCCGGGTCGCCGGGCGACGGGAAGCGCGCGCGCCGAGCCAACACGTCCCAGACGGTCAAGACGATGCCCAGGTTGATTCCCTGCGGGCCGTCGGCCTGGTGATGCAACCGGTGATAGGTCGGGCTGACGATGATCCGTCGCAACGGCCCGAAGCTCCATCGGACGTTTGCGTGGGTCAAGGTGCCCACACACACGTACGCGGTGATGAGCACGGGTGCGATCGAGCGCCCGCCCATCAGCACCACGACCGGCACGGTCGCGAGCAGGAACCCGGTGGTGTGCACCAGCGGGTGGGCGCGGAACGAGGTCAGGAGGCTGAGCTCTTCCTGGCTGTGATGGACCGCGTGAAACCGCCAGAGCGGGGTCACCCGGTGGTCGGCGTAGTGGGCCAGCCAGTTGGCGCCGTCCATCGCGACCAGCGTCACCGCGACCGCGAGCCAGGTGGGCCAGGCGGCGGTCCACGAAAGCTCGATCCAGCCGGCATGATCCCCGATCAACGTGGCGAAGCCGACTCCCAGAAGCGTCATCAGCGGAACCACGATCGCGGCGTACACCGCGAGGAAGCAGGCGTCCTGGACATGGCCTCTGGCCAGCACCGGGTGCGGTTCGGCCGGCCAGACCTGCTCGCACACGGTGACTGCCACGATCAACACCACCAAAGCGGGGGCGGCGAGCTCGGCCCAACCGGAGGACAGGACGCTGCGCACGTTGCCGGTTCGCTCGAGGCGGGTGACGGCCACCCAGACGACCCAGCCCGTGGCCGCGGCCACACCGAACGACGGAAGGTAGAGCCGCTTCGCCAGTCCTGCGACCCGCGTGATCGGTCGGGCCGGCCCGGCTTCGAGCCAAGCGGCCTCGTCGATGTCGGTGATGGTCGCGCTGATACGTCGAAGAATAACCGGGTCGGTGCGCGCCGGGCCCGCGACTTATATGCGTTGGGCTATAAGCGGCTAATGACGGTAGAAGCTCAGCCGAGGATCCTGAGGTCGGGGAGCCAGCGCTTCATGAAGCCGTCGAAGAGCGGAACGGTGAAGTCGATCTCGCCGTACCGGGGCGAGTAGCACAGCGCCTTGCGGATCAGCCCGTCCCTGGTCGGCCCGAGTGCGGTGGTCTTCCTCTGTAGCAGGGCCGCGACCTCGCCCGAGCGCACCGGGCCCGGGCCGAGCTCGGCCATCGCGCGCAGGTAGGCCCGTTCGGGGTCGCTCGTCCGGCCGGTGCGGACCCGGAAGAACCCGTCGTCGAGCTCGGCGGTGGCGACCGGGA
>CAYNDD010000513.1:0-1511 GCA_964395425.1 uncultured Frankiaceae bacterium | reverse complement strand
CTGTCGTAAGGTCGTCCCACCACCGAGGCAGGCAAGACCTTGGGGAGGGCACACGTGGGCAAGCTGTCGAATTTCCTGCCGAGTCAGAACGGCCTGCACTATCCCAACTCCTGGCCGAGCGTCCCGGACCTGAAGATCGGGACGCCGTTCGGCGACATTTCGATCGGGGACGCCTCGAACGGGCTGTGCGGCGGGATGGCGTTCGCGGTGAGGGACCTGTTCGAGGCCCATCGGCTGCCGCCGGCGACCACGACGAACCCGGACAGCAATTCGCCGGCGTTCAACTACATCGTCAAACGGCTCTTCGACAGCTTCGACATCCCGAGCGGCGTGGCTCAGTACTACACGTGGATGAACCTGCCGGGCCACGACGACCAGGTATTGGGCGTCACGACCGTGGTCGGGCTCGCACACCACACGATCGAAGACTCGATGCCGATCCTGCGCAACACGATCGACGGCGGTCATCCGTGCCCGCTCGGCCTCGTCTGCATCCACTCGACGAACCCCGTGGACCTCGGGCAGAACCACCAGGTTCTGGCCTACGGCTACGAGGACCAGGGCTCGACCACGACGGTGTGGCTCTACGACTCCAACCATCCGGACGACGACACCGTCACCATCTCGTTCGATCACACCAACCCGCAGCACACGACGACGTTCAACTACTCCACCGGCGACCACAACGTCCTCGGCTTCTTCACGGTTCCCTATAGCGCCGCGGATCCGTCCGACCTGTTCGAGGACGGAACGACGCCGCCGCCCGGCTGGCAGTCGCCGGCGAGCGGAGCGGTGCTCACAGGCGTGGCGGACTTCGTGTTCCAGCCCTTCCCCGACGTCGACGCGGTCAACTTCAGCGCGTACTACGCGACCGACCCGAACGACATCCACACGGTGGCATGGCGTCCGGTCGGCGCGGGTGTACGGCAGAGCAACGGCACCTGGTCGGTGTCGTGGAACAGCGCCCAGATCCCCGACCAGGGCAACGCCGGCTGGGGCACGGTGAACGTGGCCGCGGGAAGCTCCAAGCAAGGGACGCCCGTCAACCCGACGTGCTACCGGCTGTACTCGACGAAGAACAACGTCGCGCCGCCCGCGCCGGCGAAGGCGCTGGTGTGCACGTACTCGCCGCACCCGATGCCCCTCGACAAGCAGGTGACGGTCGACATCACGGCCAAGGACAAGACGAGCGGGGCGACGGTCGCCGGAACGGTGACGATCTCGCTCGGAGGCGCCGTCCAGCACACCGGCCCGACGGGGCATCCGTTCTCGTTCACCTTCAAGGAGAGGGAGCTGCTCACGAATCCCCACGCGCCGCACCCGGTCGAGCGGACGATCTACCCCGTCGTCAGGGTCACTGCGCCGGGGTACCCGGCGTGCATCGTCAACCTCGGGTTTCCCGTCACGTAGGTCGCTTCATCTGACATCGGTCGGGACGGCATGCCCCGAACGGGTATCCGGGTGCGCCCGGATTCGAACGCGCGCGTTCCGGAGCTAAGTCAGAGGCGAAG
>CAYNDD010000512.1:0-1514 GCA_964395425.1 uncultured Frankiaceae bacterium | reverse complement strand
AGCGCCTGCAGTGCGTTGGCGATGAGGCTGTCGCGGATCCCGCGCAGCGCGCCAAGTGCCTCCGTGATGTCACCGGTAGTGCGCTCGATGGCCGTGGGGCCCATCAGACGGTTATTCGTCACGTCGGCAATCCAGAAACTGACCTGGTCATGGCTAGCCGCAATGGAGGCGATCGTGGTTCGGACAGTCCCCGTCCCGGCGAGCAGCTCGTTGGCCTTGATGGTTTGGACCATTCGATCGTTGGCCGTGATGTAGTCCCGGAGAAGGGCTCTAGGCAGTTGCTCTGGATCGCCGAGGAATTCGACGCCGCGCCGCACTCTGTCAGCGCTAGAGAGGAACTCGCCGAGGACCGCCACGACTGCGGTGTAGCCTGCGCGTCTCGCGTCGAGCCAGTACAGATGTCGCTGGTGTCTGAACGTCAACCAGGCGACGCCCATCGAACCGATGACCCCGAGTGCGGCGCCGCCGAGCGTGCCGACGAGCACGAGCTCGGCTGCGGTCGTGCTGCTGACCATGGGGAGACGATCGCAGACGTTACAGCCCTCTGCCTAGGACCTGACGGCCGCAACGACCGCCGCGCCAGTTCCGAGGGCCGTCAGCGTCGCGATCGCCACCGTCAGCCAGAACAGTCGGCGTGTGAGTCGCTCGAGCGCTTTACTCGCGCGGTCCTGACGCCGGCGAACGAGTTCGTCGAGGTACCACTGCTTGCCAACGACCACCTGATCGCGGCCAGCATTGAAGGTTGCGATCAGTTGCTCGTCACTGAATCCGGTCAGCTCCTCGTAGCTCTCCATGCGGTCGAGCGTGCCGCATGACGCGCGGATCAGTAGAGGTTGAGGCGCACCGCTTCCGCGGTACCGCGGGTTGCGCGGAGCGGTTGCTCGGATGGCGGTCGAACTCGTGAGTGAGGTGTCGGATCGGCGTCCCGCGCGTGGCTACTCGTGGTCGCCGGCTGAGCCCGGAAACGAGCTCGCGCTGAAGTCGGGCGCCTGGTCACCGGTACACGTCGACCCGCTCGCCCAGCAGATCATCGAGGAGATCGCTGGCGACCCGTCGACGTCGTACCTGGCTGGCGCTGCCTACCACCCGTTGCTGCGGTCCTACGCGTTCGCTCAGTCGCGTCTGGTGTTGTTCGAGCAGTGGCTTGCTGGGATGTCTGCGGAGCAGGCTGCGACGCCGCCGGAGGGCACGAACCGGAACGCGCGGGCGCCGATTGACCTGTATCGCTCGCTGTTGGTCGCGGCGAGCAACCTCGCGGACAAGTTGGGGCTGTCGCCGTTGTCGCGGGCGAGGTTGGGCCGTGATGTCGCGGTGGGTCAGAGCATCGCGGACCAGGCGATTAGCCGGCTGGCGGCTGCGGGCCGTGAGGCGCTCGAGGGGCGTGAGTCGTGACTGCCCCGCTGGACATCTTGTCGGGGCTGATCCTCGAGGACGGTCGGGCGTGGGGCACTGCGGCGGAGCCGGGGAAGGTTGCGGATGCGCGGGCGTTCCTGTCGAGCGATGGGCCCCGGCGT
>CAYNDD010000511.1:0-1532 GCA_964395425.1 uncultured Frankiaceae bacterium | reverse complement strand
CCAACCAATAGAGTCTCCAGCGCGAGCAACCAGGCAATGTAGTAGCTCCATTCCTCGCCATCCTGTTCCTGCGCCCCACGATCTAGCACCGTCCCCAACGTCTTCTGAAACTCGCCCCACTCCATCTGCTTGGCATCATGCAGAGCAACGGCCATACTGAAGGCGCGCGCTTCCCAGGGCGCCGTGAACGTCGGGCCTTCGTCACTCATCGGAGGACGACTGGAAGAGGTCGAGCTAGCGAGGAGACTGGTCGCTGCATTGCGACCCTCAGTCGCCTCCTGCTCGGAAATCTTGCCAGGCCTGGCCATTCGTGGCTGGGTGGAAGCGCTGTCTGCTTCCCGAAGGACAACTCTCAATGGCTGAGGTGCACGTGTTCTGCTCATGGCCTGCCTCCACCTGTACGCGGAGCCGAACAACCGCTGCGGATGCTAGGGACTGTCACTTTAAGCCGATGAGACGCCGAAGCGAAGCGGACCGAGACCATAGTTAGTGCTCCATGGTTCCGAGAACTGCCCCGGCCTCGAGTATCTTGCTTGGCCTTCTCTTCTCCAGGGTATCGACCAATGCGACAGCAATGATGGCGACTGCCACCGCGACCCAGATTAGGTAGTTCAAGGGCCGGGGTGGCACTGGATGCACATTTCCGTAAAGGACAACGCCGATGCCAATCAAACCTACAATAGGTATGGCGAGATGCCTAATAAGGTGAAAGTCTGTCGCCGGGTGCATCTGTGCGTACCGAACAATCCCTATCAGGAGTAGCGCGTACGCCCCCACGAAGAGAAGCGTCCCAAGGTATGCGGCCCACGAAGAAAAGCTCTCTGCTCCCCAGGCGCTGCCACCGATAATTGTGACAAGGAATCCAAAGGCGGCAACTGCGCTGATAGCTATTACAGGAGTCCCGCGCTTATCTACAGTCGCAAGACGACGTGGGAAGAATCCATCGCGACCCATTGCGAAGAACACCCGTGAACCGGCCTGCACTTGGGCGATTCCGAGCGCAGCTAGGCTCGATATCGTGGCCAACTCGACGAGGACGGATAGCCAACCGCCAACATACGTCGATGCAAGAGATGTAAACGGCGATGCATTCGTCTGTAGCGCCTTGATACCTTCTGCGTTCGTGCCAAAGCCGATCACCTCAGCGTACGTGGCAAAGACATAAAAGGACCCCACGACAATCGTCGTAAGCATGACAGCTAGCGGGATGGTGCGCGTGGGGTTGCGAGCCTCTTCGGATAGACTTGTCGCTGACTCAAAGCCCACAAAGGCGAAGATAGTAAATACACTACCCAATACTATCCCGGAGAATCCCGTGGTGCTATTGGCTGGGTTGAAGGGGGCCGCGGACCATCCATTCGCACCGCCCTTGATCAGAATGATCAGCGAGAGAAGCGTAAAGATGGCTATCTCGATGGATAGTGCAGCGAGAGTGAACTTGAGCGAAGGCGAGATACCCGCGGTTACGATCCCCAGGCATAGAAGGCCAAGCGCGAGTGTGTAAATCTGCCATGGCAGATTTAGTCCGTGTG
>CAYNDD010000510.1:0-1545 GCA_964395425.1 uncultured Frankiaceae bacterium | reverse complement strand
AGCTGCGCGTCGATCTCGGGGTTCTTCACCTCGAGGATGTTGAGGTTGACGTGCTTATTGGTGAGCTTCTCGAGGTCGCCGCGGATCCGGTCCGCCTCGGCGCCGCGGCGGCCGATCACGATGCCCGGCCGCGCGGTGTGGATGTCGACGTTCACCCGATCGCGGGTGCGCTCGATCTCGACCCGGCTGATTCCGGCGCGCTCCATGCCCTTGGTGAGCAGGCGTCGGATCGCGACGTCCTCTTTGACATAGTCCCGGTACAGCTTGTCGGCGTACCACCGGCTCTTGTGCCGGGTGGTGATGCCGAGGCGGAAGCCGTTCGGGTTGACCTTCTGACCCATCAGTGGGCCTTCCTGCTCGAGCCCGTCGACATCGCGGCGTCCGACTGTGCCGGCGCGACGACGATGGTGATGTGGCTGCTTCGCTTGCGAATTCGGTACGCGCGGCCTTGCGCGCGTGGCCGGAACCTCTTGAGGGTCGGGCCGTCGTCGACGTAGGCCTCGATGATGACCAGGTCCTCGGGGTCCAGCCGCTGATTGCGCAAGTGGGCCAGGTTGGCGGCGTTCGCCACCGCCGAGTCGAGCACCTTGCCGACCGGCTCGCTGGCCGAGTGCGGGTCGAACTTGATGATCGCCTGGGCGTCGGTAGCCGGCATGCCGCGCACCAGGTCGACCACGCGGCGCACCTTGGTCGGGGTCATCCGGATGTAGCGCGCGGTCGCGCGCCCGACGATGTCCTCGTCGTAGACGTGATCGTAGGCAGGCCGGCGGGGCTGGGCGGTCTTGGTCGCCGTTGCCGTCGCGGTCCGGCCGCTCGACGCCGGCTCGGCCGGCGAGGACTCGGCCGACTTGCGCGCGCGAGCCGCTCGCTTGGCCGGCTTGGCCGGCTCGGCCGTGGTCTCGGTCTCGGCACCGGCGGTCGCGGCCTCGACCTCGGTGGTCTCGGCTGCGCTCACCTCGGCGTTCACCTCGGGCTCGGTCGTCGCGCCCTCATCGGTGTCAGGCACGACGCGCCCTCCGCTCGTCCTTGATGTGGCCTCGGAACGTGCGGGTCGGCGCGAACTCGCCGAGCTTGTGGCCGACCATCGCCTCGGTGACGAACACCGGAACGTGCTTGCGGCCATCGTGCACCGCAATGGTGTGGCCGAGCATCGACGGCACGATCATCGACCGTCGCGACCACGTCTTGATCACGTTCTTGGTGCCCTTGTCGTTCTGCACGTCCACCTTCTTGCTCAGGTGGTCGTCGACGAACGGACCCTTTTTCAGACTGCGCGGCATCAATAAGCTCCTAGCGCCTCTTCGTCGCCTTGCGGCGGCGGACAATGAGGCGATCGCTTTCCTTGTGAGCCTGGCGGGTACGGCCTTCCGGCTGACCCCAGGGGCTGACCGGGTGCCGGCCACCTGAGCTCTTGCCTTCGCCACCGCCATGCGGGTGATCGATCGGGTTCATGGCAACGCCTCGAACCGTCGGGCGCTTGCCCTTCCAGCGCATCCGGCCGGCCTTGCCCCAGTTGATGTTGGACTGCTCGGCGTTGCCGACCTC
>CAYNDD010000509.1:0-1554 GCA_964395425.1 uncultured Frankiaceae bacterium | reverse complement strand
CAGGTGGTGCCCGCTAACGGGGTACACCCCCACACCTCAATTTGGTGTGTCCGTACTACTTCTTTTGGGGGGTGGGCCGGGGTGGCACGCCTCGGGGTTGGTAGTCCTTGCGTGGGTCGATGAGCAGGTCGCGGAGGAGCTCACCGGTGGCGGCGTCGACGATGCGGACGTGGAGGTCTTGGACGAGCAGGATGACGTGGGTTCCGGCGTGGGTCCGGCCGACGCCGATGTGGCGGAGGCGGCCGGCAACGCGCAGGGTGACGCATCCGGTCTTGTCGATCCGGTCGCGGCGGACCCGGTCGTGGGTGTCGGCCGCGCGGTCAGCGCTCGGGGTGGCTTTGGGCAGCGAGGTGTAGATCGTGGCGGGGGTCGCCCGCTTGGGCAGTGAGCGGTGCGGTCGGGCGGTGTTGTAGATCGCGGTGAACGTCTCGATCAGTGCCTGGAGCTCGCCGAGGGTGGCCGGCTGGTTCGGTTGGGCGCGGAGCCATTTCTTCAGGGTTTGCTGGAACCGTTCGACCTTGCCTTGGGTCTGCGGGTGGTTGGGCTGACCGTTCTTCTGCCTGACGTTGAGCTCACGCAGCTCGTGCTCGAGATGGTTGCGGCCGCCTTTGCCGCCGGCGAAGCGGGTGGTGAACACCATCCCGTTGTCGGTCAACGTCGAGGCCGGGATGCCATGAACTGCAACGATCGCGCGGAACGTGGCGAGCACGATCGCCGCGGTCACCCGGACGTGCGAGGTGACCGACAGGGCGTAGCGGGAGCAGTCGTCCAGCCAGCTCAGGATCTCGACATCCGCGCCCGGTGAGCCGTCACGGTTGGTCAGCCGGTAGTGGGTGAAGTCGGACTGCCAGCACTCGTTCGGCATCTCGGCTTCGAAGCGCAGGTAGGAACTCTTCGGCCGTTTCGACGGGTCCGGGCTCACCAGGCCGGCACGGGTAAGGATCCGGTTGATCGTCGGCCGCGACACCTCGATGCCATGGTGGCGTTTGAGGTGCCAGCCGACGGTGTCAGCGCCCGCATCCAGCCCGGACTCGAGGAGTTCCTTGCGCAACCTGACGATGAGCTCCACCGTTGCTGGCGCCGTCGCAGCAGGCGAGGTTCTCGGTGCGCGTGACAGCGGCTCGAACGCCGCCTCTCCCTCGAGCTGGTAGCGGGCCATCAGCCGGGAGATCCAGCCCTGGGAGACGCCGTAGGTGCGGGCTACCTGTGACTGCGACTGGCCGGCGAGAACAGCAGTGATGACAAGACGACGCTTCGACATGCCGAAGCCTGCAAGCCACCGGCTATTCCGATGACCTGCGACACGCTATTCCGATGTCGCGAGACACCCCATTCCGATGTCCTGAGCCAGGACACTGTCGGGGGCACCATGCACGGGCGGGCAGGGATGGGGCAGGGCCAAGAAAGTGGGCCACCAAACGAACAGCCGCCGGCCACGGACAACAGCGTCGAACGATCAACTCTCGGATCGCCGCTTTGCCACCTGGCAGGTCGCAACCAAGGCAAACCGTCGCCGGTCACGGCACTAGAGGACCTCGGGGCATCCGCCTTGGG
>CAYNDD010000508.1:0-1556 GCA_964395425.1 uncultured Frankiaceae bacterium | reverse complement strand
TCGCGTCCGATCTCGGAGAAGGGCATCTATCCAGCCGTCGACCCGCTCGACTCGACGTCGCGCATTCTCGACCCGCAGTACATCGGCGAAGAGCACTTCAATGTCGCGAACCGGGTGAAGCAGATTCTCCAGCGCTACAAGGACCTCCAGGACATCATCGCGATCCTCGGCATCGACGAACTCGGCGAAGAGGACAAGGTTCTCGTCGGCCTCGCACGTCGGATCGAGCGCTTCCTGTCGCAGAACATGTTCGTCGCCGAGGCGTTCACCGGGCAGAAGGGGTCGTTCGTTCCGCTCGCCGAGACGATCGAGTCGTTCCGCAAGCTGTGCGACGGCGACTTCGACCATTTGCCTGAGCAGGCGTTCTTCATGGCCGGTGGCATCACCGATGTCGAGGCCAACGCCGAGCGGCTCTCCGGCAAGTGACCAGGGGAGGGCTGTCGTGCCGTTGACCGTCGAGCTCGTCTCGGCCGAGCGCAAGGTGTGGTCGGGGGAGGCCAACTTCGTTGTCGCGCGCACACTCGACGGCGAACTCGGCATCTTGCCTGGTCACATCTCGCTGCTGGGTGTGCTCGCAGAGGGCTTCACTGTTCGCATCAGCGGCGGCGAGGCGGGCGACGGGATCGAGGCAGCGACCCATGGCGGCTTCCTGTCCGTCAGCAACGACGTCGTGACGATCCTCACGGAGACCGCCGAACTGTCCGACGAGATCGACATTGAGCGGGCACGGGCCGCACTCGAACGGGCCATGACGGCTGGCGATGCGGCTGACGACGAGTCGACCGAGTCCGCCGCTGCGCGGGCGCGGGCGCGACTCGCGGCCGCCGGCCAGCCGCTCTGACGGTCGCGGGCAGGGGGGCCGACGATGAGAGCCGTTCTGGACTTTCTCGATGGCGCCGGCTGGTTTGTGCTGCTCCTCGGGTTACTCGTGCTCACCTGGATGTTGCGTCGTTCACTGCTCGGCCGTCGTGGCGCGACGCTGCACTGCGGCCTACGCCTCGAAGGTGCGCGCCCGCGCAGGTGGTGGCAAACCAGTGGCTGGCACACCGGGATCGCCCGCTACACCCCGGAGGACCTCCAGTGGTTCCCGTTGCTGAGCCTGGGCTACCAACCCAGATGGACGTTCGTGCGCCGCAGCGTCGCGATCACCGGCCGTCGCTACCCGCACGGAGCCGAGTTGCTGGCCGCGCCGCACGGTGCCGTGGTCGTCAGCTGCAACATCATCACGAGGCAAGGCGATTCGCTGGACGTCGAGTTGGCGATGAGTGATGCGGCGCTGACCGGCTTCTTGGCTTGGATCGAATCGTCCGCGCCGGGCGCGCACACCCACCCCGACACCCGAGTCTGAGCAGGGCTCCGCGGGAGCGCCGGGTTAGGGTGGACCGATGAGCTCCTACGACACCCCGACCAAACGCCGTCCCCTCGACTCGCGTGGCGCGCGAGGCCCCCGCTTGGCTCTCGTTGCCGCAGGCACCGTCGTGGCTTCGACTACGTTCTTGGCCGGCTGCACCGCGGCCAAGAAATCCGCCGCGCCTGAACCGTCATCTGGTCCGGCA
>CAYNDD010000507.1:0-1568 GCA_964395425.1 uncultured Frankiaceae bacterium | reverse complement strand
GTGTGCGTTGTAGAACTGCTCATTGGACAGGGGAGACACAACACTTCCGGCCCAGGGTCTGTCAGGAACTTTGTGTAAGTGGCGTGGCCTGATGTCCGTGGCTTAGCGGCTGCGGCGGAACAGGATCATGCTCATGAGTTCACAACGTGATGATGACCGCGGCGTGCTCGTGCCGGTGCGCCGGCGACCGCGGCTGACCGATGCTGACGACGATCTCGCGATGCGGGAGTGGGCCGAGGCGCTGGTCGACCGGGCTCGCGCGGACGGCGTCGAGCTGACTGGCGAAGGTGGGTTGCTGACCGGGCTGGTGAAGCAGGTGTTGCAGGCCGGGCTGGAGGTCGAGCTCGAGGACCATCTCGGCTATGCCCCGCACGACCCGTCGGGCCGCGGCTCGGGGAACAGTCGCAACGGGTCGTATCCGAAGACGGTCACGACCGAGGTCGGTCAGGTTGAGCTGGCGGTGCCGCGGGATCGGGCTGGCACGTTCGAGCCGTTGACGGTCCCGAAGTATCAGCGGCAGCTCGACGGTCTGGCCGACAACGTCATCTCGCTGTATGCGAAGGGCATGACGACCGGGGACATCCAGACGCACCTGGCTGAGATCTACGACACCCAGATAAGTAGAGAGACGATCTCGAAGATCACCGACCGGATCATCGAGGACATGAACGCGTGGCAGAACCGGCCGCTCGACCAGCTCTACCCGGTGTTGCTGATCGACGCGATCGTGGTGAAGGTCCGGGACTCCCAGGTCGCGAACCGGCCGGTTTACGTTGCGATTGGGGTGAATCTCGACGGTGACCGTGACGTCCTCGGTTTGTGGATCGGACCGAGCGGCGGTGAGGGCGCGAAGCAGTGGATGACGATGCTCACCGAGCTGCGTAACCGTGGCATCGCTGATGCGTTGATCGTGTGCTGCGACGGACTGAAGGGCCTGCCGGACGCGATCCGGGTGACGTGGCCACGAGCGACCGTGCAGACCTGCGTGGTGCACATGGTCCGCAACAGCCTGCGTTACGCCTCCAAGCGGCACTGGTCGGCGATCACCAAAGCGATGCGCGCGATCTACACCGCACCGACCGTGCCAGCCGCGGAGATGCTGTTCGCGGACTTCGCCGCCGAGTGGCGCTCGACCTACCCGGCGATGATCAGAAGCTGGGAGAACGCCTGGGCGGAGTTCGTGCCGTTCCTGGAGTTCCCCGTCGAGCTACGCCACATCGTCTACACCACCAACGCGATCGAGTCGCTCAACGCCAGGTTCCGTCGAGCGGTCCGACATCGCGGGCACTTCCCGAACGAACAAGCGGCGTTGAAAGTGCTCTACCTCGTCGCGATCAGAAAGCGAGCCAACCGTGAGAACCTGTCAGGACGGATCAACGGTTGGAAGCACATCCTGAACACCCTGAGCACTCACTACGGCGACCGGATCACCGAGGCGATCGGCTAATGAACGCCACAGCTACTTACACAAAGAATCTGACAGACCCAGAGCCGTCGGCCACCTGGTCAACTGGCGCGCTTAGCGGCTTGGTTTGATGGAGTTTCGGGCGCAGTCTTCACACCTAAAC
>CAYNDD010000506.1:0-1577 GCA_964395425.1 uncultured Frankiaceae bacterium | reverse complement strand
AGCCGGCCATCGCGCCGTTCACAGCCGACGTGCCGTGCACACCGTTCGCCGGCGGCGTTGAGTCCGCGATGGATGCCGAGTCCGTGAACAGGGTGCGGAGCCACGCCGCACGATCCGGATTCGTTCGTTTCAACTCCTGCAGCAGGTGTTCGGTCTGCCGATCCAGCGAGCGAATCGTGAACAGGTTCCGCTCCGCGTGGCCGTACGCCATGAGACCCTCCCGACGATCAATCCCGGACCTGGTGCGACGAGGTCTGCAACCACCCAAGCGGGAAGGGCTCGCTCGCGACCAGAGTCGAAAGGCCTACAAGGAGTTTGGCCGTCTGACCACGTTCTAGCGTGGTCAGACGGCCGTTGCGGGTTCTCGTGGTCGACCGGATGTGCGGCCGCTACGTCGTTCAGTGCTTGCGCCGCCCATAGGCGAAGTAGGCGATCGGAACCGCGCCGACCGAGTTGATGAGGACGATCGCGACTGCCCAGCGCGCCTTTGAACCCCGCACCTCTTCAGCAGGTCGACGGGCAAGATCGATCAGGGCGGCGATCTTGAGGACCCCTTCGAAGGCGCCACCGGTGAGGATGAACCGGCGGACACCTGGACTCAGGTCGTTCCACTGCTTCTTGGCCACGAGCCCAGGCTGCCCGAGCACCGGAATGCAGGCAAGTGAATCCGACCGGAACCCGCTCCGAACGCCTCCGTCCTAACAGCAGGGGGCAGTGCCGTCGTCGTTCGTCGTGCAGCAACTGCCGTTCCCGCCCACCGCCGACAAGGCGAGGTCGTGGCTTCCTTCCAGGTCCGGTCGGAAGTCGGCTTTGACCGTGTAGACCTCCCAGGGCTCGTCACCCGGCCCGGTGACCCAGACCTTGTCCTGTACGGCGTAGCAGCACGTGGTGTCGTTCTGGCGGCTGGTGGTCAGTCCGGCTGCGGCGAGCCGGCCCGCCGCAGCCGCGACCTCGTCGGTTGTCTCGACCTCGACGCCGAGATGGTCCATCCGAGTCGCCTCATCGGCAGCGCCTTCGAGCAGGACGAGCTTGAGCGGTGGCTCGGCGATCGCGAAGTTGGCGTAGCCCGGGCGTCGTTTGGCCGGCCCGGTGTCGAACAGCCTGGAGTAGAAGTCGATCGCGGCATCGAGATCGGCGACACGAAGGGCGAGTTGGACGCGGGACATCGGGCGGCTCCTTGTTGGATGCGGTCACCAAGAGGTTGCGCCTTGTTTCGAGAACTGTCAATATAGACGTATGTCGAAACAAGTGCCCGAGGATGGGCCGGTCCCCTGCTGCGCTCCGCTCGGGGTCGAGCCGATGAGCGACCTCGAGGCGGACCGACTCGCCGGAATGATGAAGGCGCTCGCGGACCCGATCCGGCTGCGCCTGATGTCGATGATCGCCGCGGCCGACGAGGTCTGCGTGTGCGACCTGACCGTCCCGTTCGAGGTCTCCCAGCCCACGATCAGCCACCACCTCAAAGTGCTGCGCTCGGCCGGTCTGGTCGACTGCGAGCGGCGCGGCACCTGGGTCTACTACCGCGCCGAACGAAGCGCGCTCGATGTCATCGGCGCCTTGTTCGGTCGCTCGCTCGC
>CAYNDD010000505.1:0-1597 GCA_964395425.1 uncultured Frankiaceae bacterium | reverse complement strand
CTCACGAGTGAGCTGCCGCAGTTCAGCCAGGCGGCGAGCGGCGACGTCCGCGTCTTCGCGTTCGTCGGCGGAGCCTCGACTCCGCCGGACCAGGGACTGGGATCGGTCCCGGGCCTCGGCACACCACCGACGGTGCCACCCCCGTCGAACAACAACACCGTGCCGCCGCCGAACCAAGGCTTCGGCGGACGGCCCGCGCCGACGACTACCGAGGGGGCGACGACGACCGAACCGGGAACGACCACCTCCGCGCCGACAGCGCCGACAACGCCGACGACAACGACCACGACAACGACAACACCGACGACAACGACAACGCCGACACCGACCACGACCACCACACCAACGACGACGACAACACCGACAACGACGGGCGGCGGATCGTCGCCGCCCCCACCGCCCCCACCGGTCTACTCGTGCGGGACGATCGGTCTCGGCCTCGACAGCAACCTGCCGGGCTGTGTGATCCACGCGGTCAACATGGCGCCGGGTGGCACGACGTTCGAGCGAACGACGATCCGCAACGACTCGGACGGTCCATTCACGTTGTCACTCCAGGCAAGCGGGACGCCGAACAGTCTCTGGAACGATCTCCAGATGGGTGTCTGGGAGCTCAACACGCCGGCCCCGGCGCCGTTGCCGGCGCTTCTCTGGTGGACGACCCAGGAGAACGACTTGACCACCGTGGCGCCCGGGCAGTCGATCACCTTTGTGATCGAGCTCTCCCTCCCTTCAACCGCGGGAAACGCGGATCAGGGAAAGGCCGCCGTCATCGACTTCACCTGGCACGCACAGGCCTGAAGTGGGAATCCCGTAGTAATTCAGGAATCCACCATCTGAGGGATTGAGCTTCGGTGTGGCATCCCTCAAACTAGGGATGACGAGGTCACCGGCACTGTGGCAGCTGACCGGGCGCCTCGACTGCGGAAGATGAAGCGCATTCAACCGAACACTCCTGGCCGTACCCCAGTGAGCGCATGGGGACGCCTGGCGCTCGTCACCCTCGCGGCGGCGGCGCTGCTCGGCACGTTCGGCCACGCCCGCGCGTCCGCCGACACAGCGGGGACGACAGCAGTCTCGCTGAGCGTCGTCACCCCGATGCCGATCGAAGCCACAGCGTCCGTCGACCTGCTCGCAACCGTCGCCGCCACGGACGGCAGCCCGATCTGCACCGACGGGGACTGCCAAGGGGCGACGATCACCTTCCAGAAGTACAACGGCCCCAGCATCGGCTGGGTCGCCGCCGGCAGCCCGATCCCGGTCACGCAGGTCGGCTCCGGGCCGACGGCCCAGGCCGAGAGCATCGTCAGCGGTTTCACGTCCGGCTCATACCCCGTCGAGGCCGTCTTCCAGCCGAACTTCGCGGCCGGCAGCCCTCTGCAAGGATCGACGTCGGGGCCGCAATTCGTGACGGTCGAGAACGCCTCGATCGTCGCGAGCACGACAATCGTGAGCGCAACCCCCCCGTCGCTCGCCGCCGGGTCGCTGACGCTGTCCGCGAAGGTCACGGAGGTCGGTGCCTCCGCGATCCCGAGCGGCACGGTGACCTTCTACGACAACGGACAGGTGCTCGGTGACGCATCGCTCGACTCGAACG
>CAYNDD010000504.1:0-1603 GCA_964395425.1 uncultured Frankiaceae bacterium | reverse complement strand
GATGGAGCCGATCGATTGGGACGACCGCCTCGACGACTGGGACGCAGCGCTTGAGCTGTCGGCTCAACTTGATGGCTCCGACTGGGTCACCCTCGATGTCGCGGCTCGCCAGACCGGGGCGTCTCGCGCGGCGCTGCGTACCTGGTACCGCAACGGGGAGATCCCGTCGCGGCTTACCGAAGGTCCGCACGGTCCGACCCGGCTGGTTCCGCTAGCGGTCGTCGCCGCGCGCGCCGAAGCGTCACCTCGGCTGCGGTACTCCGCACAACGACGACTCGACGCCGAAGCGCAGGTCGCGTTGCTTCGCCATCGCGTCGACGTCCTCGAAGACCGCCTGTCGGCACTCGAATCGCGACTGGCGGCAGCAATGAAGCCCGGAGCGGTTGGCCTATGAGGAGTGCTCAAGCTGCCGGTTCGTGGAGACGAGGGGAATCGAACCCCTGACCCCCGCCTTGCAAAGGCGGTGCTCTACCAATTGAGCTACGTCCCCTGGGAGCGCGCGATCGCTCGAAACGGTGACGGCTTAGGCCACCGGCTCGGGCTCGACCGCGCTCGTCGCCTCGATCCAGAGATCTTCTTCGGCTTGCGCCGCCTGAACTCGACGGTAGACCACCAGACCGCCCGCGAGGACGACCGTCAACAGCAGGATCTTCTTCATCGTTTGCCACCTCGACTCGACGACGGGGGTGGGCCTGGGAGGACTTGAACCTCCGGCCTCATCCTTATCAGGGATGCGCTCTAACCAACTGAGCTACAGGCCCCGGCAACGTGCCTCGCCGAGGGTACCCCACGACGTCTGGTGGGTACCCCACTACCTCGGGTGGGTACCCCACTACCTCGGGTGGGTACCCCACTAACCTCGAGCGCGACCCGTCCGGAGCAGTTCAGGGATCTGTGAGCGTGACCTCGATCCCTCCGACGAGATCGGAGATCAGGTTGTAGATCGCGGCACCGAGCGTCGACAATGCCGTCAGTAGAACGACGTTGATCGCGCCAATCACCGCGGCCACCCCAACAACCCGGCCGGCGCTCACCGGGCTATGCAGGGTGCTGCTCGTGGTCGTGGGTGACACCTCGTTGACCAGTGTGTTGATCTGGGTCCAGACCCCCATCTTGCCGAGCACGCCATAGACGATGGCCACTGCAACCACGCACACCGCCAGCATGACGACGGACACGACGAAGCTCAGCTTCATGACGGTCCAGGGATCGATGTGCTTGATCACCAATCGCGCCTTTCGTGGTCCGCGTCGGGCAACCGCAACCTGCACCGGCCGTGCGCGGACGGCGGCCGGAGCGGCAAGGGCGGCACTGTCGGTCACATCGCCGGGGTCCGTCGGCCAACCTGTCTCAACGCTACGAGGCACGGACGTCGCGGTGCTGAACTCAGCCGCAGGTTCCGGCGGTGCGACCGGTGACCCTTCGGACTCCGACTCGATCACAGCAGCGTGAGATTCGGTCGGCGCATCGACCGGCGGCCGGGCGTATGGACTACGCACCGGTTGACCACCCAGGTCTCCGTCAGTCACGGTTCTCCCTATTGCGAATCGGTCGGATCAGCGCCAGGCGCATCGTCCCCGATCGGACCGGCGTCAGCCAGCGG
>CAYNDD010000503.1:0-1604 GCA_964395425.1 uncultured Frankiaceae bacterium | reverse complement strand
TGTCCGCGGCAGCTGAATACTGACCCCCGCGCGGCAAACGAATTTTGACCCCTTGTCCGTGAAGCCTGGCTCGAAATTCGAGCCGGGAGGACGAAGGGGTGTTGAACGTGGAGGACTGGGCTGAGATCCGCCGGTTGCATCGGGCTGAGCGGTTGCCGATCAAGATGATTGCTCGGACGTTGGGTGTGTCGAGGAACACGGTGCGGGCGGCGTTGGTCAGTGATGGTCCGCCGGCGTATGTGCGTCGGTCGGCGGGGTCGCTGGCTGATGAGGCGGAGCCGCGGATCCGTGAGTTGTTGCGGGTTTATCCGACGATGCCGGCGACGGTGATCGCGGAACGGATTCGTTGGGAGCACTCGATCCGAACCTTGTCGGCGCGGGTCGTGGAGCTGCGGCCGGTTTATCTCCCGCCGGACCCGTCGTCGCGGACCAGCTATGAGGCTGGTGTGGTCGCGCAGTGTGATCTGTGGTTCCCGGAGATTGAGCTGCCCGTCGGGTTCGGGCAGTCTCGCGGACCGAAGTTGTTGCCGGTGCTGACGATGGTGACCGGTTACTCGCGGTGGCTGTCGGCTCTGCTGATCCCGTCACGATCGACCGAGGACCTGTTCGCCGGGTGGTGGCGGCTGATCGCTGGGCTTGGCGCGGTGCCGCGGCTGTTGGTCTGGGACGGTGAAGGGGCGATCGGCAGGTATCGACGCGGCGGGTCGGAGCTGACCGTGGATTGTCAGGCGTTCCGCGGCACCCTGGGCACGAAGGTCATCGTCTGCAAACCCGCGGATCCCGAAGCCAAAGGTCTGGTCGAGCGGGCCAACGGCTTCTTGGAGACGTCCTTTCTGCCGGGCCGGTCGTTCGCCTCGCCGGGTGACTTCAACGTCCAGCTCGGTGAGTGGCTCGCGGTCGTGAACACCCGCAACAGGCGGGCGTTGGGCTGCGCGCCGGCCGACCGGATCGAAGCGGACCGTCGGGCGATGTTGTCGCTGCCGCCGGTCGCGCCAGCGACTGGGTGGAGGTCATCGACCCGGCTGCCGCGGGATCACTACATTCGCTTGGACAGCAACGACTATTCGGTGCACCCCGCCGTGATCGGTCGGCGGATCGAGGTCATCGCCGACCTGTCCAGCGTCCGGGTGCTCTGCGACGGCCGCACCGTTGCGGACCACGAGCGGGTTTGGGCGAAACACCAGACGATCAGCGACCCGGAGCACGTTGCTGCGGGCAAGCTGCTGCGCCGGGAACGGTTCAGCGTGGTCCGGCAACCCGCGGACACTGAGGTTCAGATCCGGTCGCTGGCCGACTACGACACCGCGCTCGGTGTCGACGGGACGGTCGCGTGATGGCCACCACCAAGACCTCGAGCGCCAGCCGCGACACGACTGCAGAGATCGCATTCCTGACCAAGGCGTTGAAGGCACCGACGCTGCGCGAATCGGTGAGCCGGCTCGCTGAACGGGCCCGGGCGGAGACCTGGTCGCATGAGGAGTTCCTGGTCGCCTGCCTGCAACGGGAGGTCTCTGCCCGCGAGTCCCATGGCGGAGAGGGTCGGATCCGCGCCGCCCGGTTCCCCGCCCGCAAGTCGTTGGAGGAGTTCGACTTCGACCACGCCC
>CAYNDD010000502.1:0-1622 GCA_964395425.1 uncultured Frankiaceae bacterium | reverse complement strand
TCAGGAGCGACCACCACCAGTTGGTCGGACGTCGCGCCAGCGTACGTATGAACCCGCTGAGATCCAGTGGGCGCGGGCATCGTTGATGTCGTCGTCACGGCAACCGAGTCGGCGGCCGCAGAGTTGGTTGCGCCGAGATCCATCGCCACCGCGGCGACACCGGTTGTCGGTACGACGCCACCGGCACCGAGCAGATGGAACGTCCACGGTGCCGTTGACGTCAACGGAGCGGAGTGCCCTCCGGTGCCGTTCCGGCTGTCAAGCACTCTGGTCGGCGGGAGTGGTGCGTAGGTTGCGCCAGCTGTCGTGGTCGTAGAGCTGGTGATGTATCCCTCGACGTCGACAAAGAGATCGACGCTGCTCGCCTGAGACCCGTCATAGAACGACACTCCGCCGTTCAGTCCGAGCGGCACGATTGTCGTGTTGTCCATGATCAGGCCGGTACCCGAGTTCGCAACGGTGTCCGGACCTGGATGGGGATCAGATCCAGAAGTTGTCGGGTACACCCAAACATACCCATCACTTGGAGTTCCGCCCGTGCCGTGATCCGTTGCAACGTGCAACACCACCGCAAGCACCCCGGTCATGGGTACTCCACCAGCACCGAGGAAGTCGAAGCTCACTGGCGCTGCACCCGGCTGGAGGGTGTTGATGCCACCGAGACCGGTATTGGTGGAAATGACCCGAACCGGAGCCAACGGCACATACTGGCCCGCATCAGGTGCCGTCGCCGTGGCCTGCGCCGCTACGACTGGTACGAAGCCAACAAGGCCGGCGAGTACCAGTGCCGCTCCCGCCAATCTCGCTGAGTGCGCATCCGTTGTACGCCGAATCCCGAATGTGAACCTGTAAATGCGCATGCTCAAACCCCCGAGAGTGCAGCATCGAGCCACGAATATGACAAGCCAAGGCGCCGAACCGCCGCTCCTCAATCTGCTGCCTGGTCCGTGTTGATCGGGCAACAATCGCGGCGTCTTCCCCCAAGTGCGCGACAACGCACACTGTGTACCGGATTAACTCCATGCGTCAAGTTCCACAACAGGACGCGGCATGGGCACGCACCTCGACCGGCACGCCTCCCGCCGTCTATCTCGCAACATGAGCACCGGCTACGCGTTGAACGGCGCCGACGTAGGCCGGGCAGGAAGCGAAACGGGCCGCCAAACTGCAGGTAGCGAGTCAGCAGTCGGTGGCCAGAGATGCGGAGATAGCGGCGTCGAGGTTCCAAGATCATCCGTTATGCCTTGGGGCATAACGGACCGGCGCGCAACGGCCCACAAACGCTCGTGACCGCGAAAAACCACCTCGCTGACCTGCATGTTCATATAAAGTGGCAGGCAGGAAGCGCGCGTGGAGTGGTTCAACTCCCCCCTCGCCCACTATCTCAACGCAAGCTGACGGCACGTCCCGATGTACGTCGAGCACGCTAGGCATAATGCCGGGGGGCGCAATGGGCCGGATCCGTTCTTATCAACTCTCGCTGGTCGTTGGCCTGCCTTGCGTCGCAGTGTTTGCGGCGATGTCAACCGTCAACGCGGGTCCCGAGCAGCACAACCCATCGCCACTTGGCGATCTGGCGCTGAACTCGGTTTCGGTCGCTCCGGCGAGCACATCGGCGTGGG
>CAYNDD010000501.1:0-1626 GCA_964395425.1 uncultured Frankiaceae bacterium | reverse complement strand
CCAGCGCGCTCATGCTCGGCCAGACGAAGGGGTTGACGGTGATCCGGTCCCCCACCGGCTCCGGACGGCCGCGCCGGTCGCTGAGCTCGGCGCTGGTGATCGCGGCGATCTGGTCCAGGTCGTCGTGATCGTCGGTGAGCATCGCCATCTCGTGCTGGGTCGCCGGCACCTGCACGACCACCCGGCGCGCCCAGCCCGGTCCCCACACCGTGGTGACCGCCGCGATCTCCATCTGCGCCTCGGTCGCCACGTCGAGCAGGGTGGCCTGCTCGGTCGACGGCCCGAGCGCGAGCACGTTGCCAAGGTTCACGACCTGCACCGGTGCGTAGTCCCACAGGTCGGTCGCCGAGACCTGGCCCCGCCAGGAGAAGTCCGAGAACGATGCGAGCAACCAGCGGCCGGACCGCTCGACGAAGGTGGGGTACTGCCGCAACCTGGTCGGCACCGGATCGAACCCGGCAATCCGGTAGTGCAGTGCGAACCGGGCCGGCGCCCACGCCGGCGCGTTGTAGGCGAGCAGCTTGCCGCCGTCATAGCTGGCCGGGTGTCGGCTCATCGTGTAGGACCACGAGGCGAACGTCACCGTGGCCAGGTTGGTGAACATCCTCGCCTGCGAGGAATAGAAGGCGGTCTCGCTCGGATCCACGGTCGAGAGGAACCCGGCCCGGTCGTGATGCAGGATCGCGGCCGACCGGGCCTCGAGCAGGGCGCTGATTGCGACCAGCCGGGGCTCGTGCCGGGCCGCCGCCGCATCGGTGGCGAGCGGCCGGGGCTTGGCCGGCCCGGCGCCGGAGTCTGCGCTGCGCACCACCAGGGTGGCAACGCTGGCGCCCAACGTCATCAGGATCAACAACGCGAGGATCGGCCTCGGATCGCGGCGAGCGCGGGGTGGCTCGAGCGGCTCGGTCACGACCGAGGGCGGCCCCGTGCGGCGCCTTTTGCGGTGGCCTTGGGGGCGGCCCGCTTCGCGGTCTTCGCCGGCAGTTTGGCGGTGACACCCCGTGCCGCGGCCGGCGCCTGCACGCCGATGAGCACGTCGGACCAGGACGGTACGGCGACCCGGCCGTTCTTGGCCCTCGTCGCCGGAGTCGGCGCGGGAGATGGGGTCGGCGTACTCGACAGGCGGCCCGCGGACCGGCCCGCGGACCGCGCCGCGGTGGAGCGCGCCGGCGCCGCAGGGCGCTTGCGTCGCGGCGGCGGCACGACATCAGCCGCACCGAGGCGGGTGGCGAGCGCGTTCAGCGAGGTCAGGGCCCGGTCGGCCGGCTGCCAGAGCCACGATGCGGTCCGCGCTCCGCCCTTGGCCGCGTAGGTCAGCGCGACCACCCAGGCGCCGTCCCCGCGGCGCTTGGCGGTCCAGGCCACGGTGTCGGTGCGAAGCCCTGGCGTCTGCGCCAGCCGCTTCTCGACCATCACGCCGAGCGGTGCGGTCTCGGTGGTGCCGCGCGGGCGCTGCAGGACCGCAGCCCGCGCCTGGTCGATGATCCGTTCACGCTCGGAGATCACCGGACCGGCGTAGCGCATGACGCGAGAGATCGGCACGTTGGCGACCTTGGCGACCTGCTCGACCTGCTCGCCGGCGCGCAGTCGGGCCTGGATCTCCTTCGGCGACAGCGCGCTCTCGCG
>CAYNDD010000500.1:0-1634 GCA_964395425.1 uncultured Frankiaceae bacterium | reverse complement strand
GGCCGGCGGGATCGCGTACCTGGTTACGAGGTCGCAGTTCGACAACCTCCCGACTCCCACCCTCTATGCCTTGCTCTGGCTTGCGCTGCTCGCGATCGCGGAGCTCTATCTGGCGCTGATGACCCGGGCCAGGCTGGCCGGTCGGCACGGCACGCGGCCGATCAACCCGCTCGTCGTCGCGCGGCTGGTCGCCCTCGCGAAGGCGTCGTCGATCGTCGGCGCGGTCGCCGCCGGTGGGTACGCCGGATACCTGGGCTGGGTGGCCCGGATCGACTCGGTTGCCGCCAACCGGGACACCCGGACGGCCGCGTTCGGTGTGGCCTTCGGGCTGGTCCTCGTCGCCGGCGCGCTGTTCCTGGAACGGGTCTGCCGGGTGCCGACGGGCAAGGACGACGACGACTGGGAACCACCGGCCGGCGAGTGAGCCCGGTAGGCTTCGCTGCCATGCCGAACGACTCGAGTGATCAAGCGCCCACGATCGCTGAGCTCGAGGCGTTGACGACCGCCGAGCTCCGCGAGCGGGCATTCGCCCGCGCCGAGCGCCAGCGCGACGTCGGCTTCTTCTGGGATCTGCTCAAGCACCTGCCGTCCAGTGAAAGCCTTGGCGCCGACGACGGCTCTGCGGGCGGGCTGGGCGAGAGCATCAGTGGCGTGGTCGAGCTCGCCCAGGAACTGCTCGGCCGGCACGAGGGCTCGTTCGAGCCGCTGCTCCGCGCCCGTTACATCGAATATCTGCGCACCGGCGAGTGATCCGCCGGGTCAGGTCACCGCGGCTCTGACGACCTTCGACGGATGGCCGTTGCCGACCGAGCTCTCGGCCAGCACTCGCAGGTCGTAGGTCTGACCGGCGGTGAGGCCGGTGATGGTGACGCGCCGATGGGACGCCGTGACGATCGTTGAAGCGAAGTGGCAGCCCAAGGCGCCGGGTCGGCAGGTCGCGTACTCGACCCGATACCGGCGGACCGGCCGGCCGCCGTCCTCGCTCGGCTTGGTCCAGCCGACCGTGATCGCGTGATCACCCCCGACGGCGAGCACATGGGCCGGCGCGGTCGGCACGGACAGCGGCGTCAGCTCGGCCGACCGACCGGCGGGCGACGTACCGAAGATGTTGACCGCTTGCACGATGAATGTGTACGTCCGGCCGTACTGCAGGCCATGAATCGTGGTGTGGGTCCTGGTCGTGGTGAGGCCGTACTCACCGGTGCCACCACCCGAGCCCTCTTCGCCGCCGTGTGGAAGCCTCTCCACCGTTTCGACCTTATAGCCGAGCAGCCCGCCGCCGGTGGCGGTCGGCGCATCCCAGCGGACGGTGGCCGATCGATGATGGACCGCGGCCCGGACATCGGTTGGCGCGGCCGGCGCAGCGCCCGTCACCGTGAGCCCGGCCGGTTGGCCGGGCCCCGAGCCGACGCCGGTGATCGTGCGGATCGGCGCGGCGTCGCCGTGCGCGTCCGCGCCGAACACGCTGACCGTGTGGCTCGAGGCGTCGGCGACTTCCAGCTCGCCGATCGCATCGACGGCGAGCCCGCTCGGATCATCGATTCCGGTGGCCGCCCCCTTCAGAACCGCGACCGCCGGTGTCCTGGGGCCACCGAACAGCGAGATCAGCTCCGTCACCGAATGCGCGCCGCCGT
>CAYNDD010000499.1:0-1640 GCA_964395425.1 uncultured Frankiaceae bacterium | reverse complement strand
ATCCATCCGTGTGGTCCTCGAGCGTCTGCCAGTGCACCAGCAGCAAGTAGGTGCTGGGCCGCTCGATGCACCGTGACAGCGTGAGCCCGATGAAGCCAGGCATGGCGCTGATGATCAGCTTCGCCCGCCCGAATGTCTCCTCGAACTCGGCCTCGCGGCCAGGCAGGACGGGCAACTCTGCGCGCTCGGTGATCATGAGCGCAACATATCGACCGGCCCTCACCAGCACCGATTCAGAGGCAATGTTTGGCTGCGTCAGGGAGTCTTTGTCTTTGTGAGGGACCCGGGCGCCGATGACTTCGCGGCCTTCGTGGCCGACTCGGCCACCGACCTCGCGCGGCTGGCCCGGGTGCTGTCCTCGGATCCCGCGTCGGCCGAGGATCTCCTTCAGTCCACCTTGCTCCGGGTGTGGCGGTCCTGGCCGAAGGTTCGAGCCGCCGACCATCCGCCGGCGTACGCCCGCCGCATCATGGTCAACCTCGCGACCTCGGGCCGGCGTCGTCGATGGCGGGGCGAGATCCCGACCGAACGGCTCCCGGAGCCCTCGGTGGGCGACCAGCAGCACGCGGTGGCCGATCGCGACTGGCTGATCAGAGCAGTGCGCGGCCTGCCGGCCCGGCAGCGCGCGGCGATCGTCCTGCGCTACTTCGTCGACCTTGACGACGCGGCTGTTGCCGACCAGCTCGGCTGCTCCGTCGCCACGGTTCGCAGCCAGATCAGCCGTGCGTTGGACCACTTGCGGGTGACCGGGTCCGATCCAGCGGCAACCGGAGGTGATCACGATCGTGACCATGTACACCGAGCATGACCTGCGGCGGGCGCTGTCCGTGGAAGCGGCGGCCGCCCAGCCGCGAGTCGACTCCCTGTGGGATCAGTTGCAGGCCCGTCGCGCCCGGCAGCGGCGCCGCCAGGCGGTCGCGGCGACCCTCTCGGTTCTGGTGGTCGCAGGCGCCGTGCTGGGCATTGCGGTCGTCGGACGACCCGGGCGCCTCGGGCCGTCGGCGCGGCCGTCGTACCAACAGCTCTGTGCCCGGGAGCCGGACGTATGCCTGCGTGCAGAGAAGGGCACCCTGCCGGCCGGGGTGAGCCGCCCGCTCCACCTTCCCGGGCTTGCGCCGGGCGCGCCGTGCCCGGTGACCACCGGCCGTGAGAGCACGAGTCGCTACGTCGGTGGGCTCATGTTCGGCGCCGGTCCGGTGCGGATGATTTTCGGTGACCAGGGCCACCCCGCGCGCGGTGTCGTCGAGCTCGGCACTCCGGGACAGCCGCCCTGGCTCGCGACGACGAGCACTCTGCTCGTCAGTCCGACCTATCGGGGTCCGGTTCTCCTTCGGGGCCATCGACTCGACGGTCCCGGTACGGCGTTCTTCGACGGCACGACGGTGAGCTCGTACGTGGACCCGCCGAACGACGCGAACACGGAGAGCGATGGCTCGCGCACGCCGCCGGCCAGCGTCTTCGTGCATTCAGCCGGTTGCTACGGCTTCCAGATCGACGGGACGACCTTCAGTGAAACCGTCGTGGTGAATCTGGACGCGCCACCGCGCACGGGATGAGCGTCGCTCAGCGCGGCCTCGGCACCTTGGGGCCGTTGACGCCCCAGTAGATCAACCGGATCATCGCGTCGCGGACGTGGGCGA
>CAYNDD010000498.1:0-1640 GCA_964395425.1 uncultured Frankiaceae bacterium | reverse complement strand
CCTTCCTCGGCGCACAGCTCGAGGAGCCGGTGCGCGGGCGTCCCGAGATCGGCGAGCAGGGTCGCGTCGCCGGTCGGGTCGCCGTCCGCCCGGGTGCCTTCGTCTTCGTCGTCTTCGTCGTCCGCGTCGCCGTCGTCCGCCTCGTCATCGTCGTCGACGTTGACCTCGACCGCCGCCTCGGCGAACAGCGCCGCCGTGTCACTCGACGCGATCACCCTGGCGTCGGAGACGAACACCCGCGGCTCGTTGTCGGCGTCGACCCGGAGTACGGCGAACCACTCGTCGTCTTCCTCGACGAACAGCAACGCGGTGGTCGCGTCGTCGCCGACCACCTCGCGAAGCAGTTCGACCACGCCGTCAAGGTCCTCGACGCCCTCCAGGTCGAGCTCGTCGCCGAACCACGCGCCATCGACGCGGGCAAGAGCCGCCGCGGCGTAGGTCACGAGTCACTCCTCAAGTCGTTACAGACCTTAGAAAATACTCAACGCGGTAGCGCCTCCAGCGCGCGGTCATAGACCTCGGCGAAACCGAGCCGGTCCGCCACCGACAACAGCATCTCGTCGGCGTACGCATCGAGATCCCCCAGCATGGTGCTGAGCTCCATCTCGTCCAGCCCGAGATCGGCGAAGATCGCGATATCGCCGACCGGCCACACCTCCTCGAGGCCGTCGTCGGTAGGCGCCGCGATGCCGAGCCGCTCGACCACCTGACGGGCGAGATCCCACTCGACCGCGGCAGTCACGTCCGACAGCATCAGGCGCACGTCGTCACCGCGCATCCGCACCGCGACGAAGAACTCGTCGGCGACGTTGACCAGCGCGATGGCGACGCTCTCCGCCGGTTGCTGGCGCAGCACCTGGATCAGGCCATCGAGATCGCTTCCGACCCGGTCCGGCAGGACGCTCGACTGCCAGACGCCGTTTTCGCGGTACACGACGACGGCGATGCACTCCCCTGCCTCGCCGCTCATCCGCCACCTCACTCACGCCCGTTGCGCGCATCGTGACAGATCTGTCCGGCCGCGCCAATAGGCCGACCTACCGGAATCGTGCCGGCCCGCTCACGGTCGGACTACTCGGCGTCGTCGGCGACCTGGGCCGCGATCTGGCTCGGGGTGCCGGTGCCGATCATCGACAGCGACCAAGCCCGTCGGCACGACTGGCACCACCAGGCGCCGTGGTGGTCGGCATAGGGCTGCAGGTCCTCGTCACCGCAGTAGGGGCAGTAGAACGGGACGGCCCGCTGGGTCACTGGACCAGGGCCTCGTCGGCGCGCCGGACCCAGGTGGCAAACCGCTCGCCGTCGGTCCGGTCCGTCAGGTAGTTGCGGAGCACCCGTTCGACGTAGTCCGGCAGCTCGTCGGCGGTGACCTTCAACCCACGCAGCTTGCGGCCGAACCCGGCATCCATCCCGATCGCGCCCCCGAGGTGCACCTGGAAGCCTTCGCGGTCGTCGACGATCATGCCCTTGAGCCCGATGTCGCCGATCTGGAAGCGCGCGCAGGAGTTCGGGCAGCCGTTGACGTTGATCGTGATCGGGGTGTCGAATCCCGGGAGCCGCCGGTCGAGCTCGGCGTACAGATCGATCGCCCGAGCCTTCGTCTCGACGATCGCGAGCTTGCAGAACTCGATCCCGGTGCA
>CAYNDD010000497.1:0-1645 GCA_964395425.1 uncultured Frankiaceae bacterium | reverse complement strand
CGAACTCCAACCAGGACTTCGTCTACAAGTACGACTTGCTCAAGGACTACGGGCAAGTGCTTCTGCCTGTCAGTGGGAACGACGGCAACGGACGCGCCACTCCGAAGCTCAAGAAGGTCGTCGTGACGGCTCGAGAAAGCTGCTTCACGTCGCAGTAGGCAGCCCGTCGGCCGTCTGTGGACGAGGGTGTCGATCGGTCGGCCTGTGGATAAGTTTGTCTTTGTTTCCAACGGTTTTCACGCCGGAAACTGTCGGACCCGGTCTCTATCGTGACTGGTATGACGGATCCGGTCGAGCTGATCGCCGAGGGCGTGCGCGGGCTCATCGCGCAGGACCCGCACTCGCTCCCGGACACCACACTGCTGATGTCGACCGAGTCGATCGTCCGGATCATGAATCAGCTCAGCGGGGTCATGGCGGCCCGGCTGCAGGTGATCGATGTCCGCGATGCGACGGTTGCGGAGTACGGCCGGCAGACCCGCAGCTGGCTGGTCGAGGAGCTGCACCTCGGCCAGGAGGATGCCTCCCGCCACATGACCGTCGCGAAGGCGCTGCCGAGCTGCCCGGCGATCGGTGCCGCGCTCGAGGCCGGCGACATCACGATCGACCACGCCCGGATCATCGCGATCGGCGTCCGCAAGGTGTCGCCGGAGATCCGCGACGTCTTCGAGAAGGAGATGGTCAAGGCGGCGGAGTTCTGCGACCCGACTGAGCTGGCGCGGTTCTCCCGCGAGCTTCGGTCGCGGCTCGGCGCCGAGGAGAGCGCGGAGGCAGCCGAGCAGCGCAAGTACGACGCCCGGTGGATGCGGATCACCCCGACCTTCGAGGGGATGCACGCCATCGACGGCATGCTCGATCCGGCGAGCGCCGCAACCCTCAGCGCCGCGCTCGCGCCGCTCTTGGGCCGGACCGGCGCGGACGACCAGCGCACCGCCGGTCAACGCTGCGCGGACGGCCTGACCTCGATCGCCGAGCTCGCGCTGCGCACCGGCGAGCTCCCCGAACACGGCGGAGAGAAGCCTCAGGTCATCGTCACGATCGGGTACGACGCACTGAAGGCCGACGTCGAGGCCGGCCAGATCGGGTCCGCCACCATGAACGGGTTCGAGATCAGCCCGAGCACCGCGCGGATGATCGCCTGCGACGCCGGGATCATCCCCGCGGTGCTCGGCGGTGCCGGCGAGGTGCTCGACCTCGGCCGCAAGACCCCGCTCTGGAGCCTTGCCCAACGACGCGCGCTACGGCTTGAGGACGGCGGCTGCCGCTGGCCCGGCTGCAAAGCCAGCCTCGACCGATGCCAGATCCACCACGACGACCACTGGGCGCACGGCGGCCACACCAAGACCAAGAACGGCCTGCATCTCTGCCCGTTCCACCACTGGCTGGTCCACCACACGAACTGGCGAATCCACAAAGACCACCAAGGCCGAATCCGAGTCTGGCGGACATAAACCGCTGCCCACCGTTCTGCTATCCGGAAGTTGATCATGGCGAAACGCGCGGATTTTTCGCCTCAGATTGCGCTAAACGCCATGATCAACTTTGGGTCAGAGGCGCTCGATGATCGTGACGTTCGCCTGGCCGCCGCCTTCGCACATCGTCTGCAGGCCGTAGCGGCCGCCGGTGCGCTCGAGCTCGTGCAGCA
>CAYNDD010000496.1:0-1646 GCA_964395425.1 uncultured Frankiaceae bacterium | reverse complement strand
TGCGCGCCGGGGGCAGTCGAGGCGAAGTGGGACGCGATCCGCTCGTCAGGCTCGGGGTCGTCGGCCGGCGTCCAATGCACCCGCAGGTGGTTGTACAGCGTGTCGCGCTGCGCCGGCACTCGATCCGCCGACCGGATCAGGTGGATCAGCTCGGTCAGGTTCCAGCGGTGCCGGGCGCCGGCCGACGACACCACGTTCTCCTCGAGCATCACCGATCCGAGGTCGTCGGCCCCGTAGTGCAACCCGAGCTGGCCGACCTCCTTGCCGAGGGTCAGCTGCGACACCTGCAGGTGCGCGATGTTGTCGAAGAACAGCCGGGCCACCGCGAGCAGCCGCAGGTATTCCAGCGGCGTCGCCAGCGTGCGCCCGCGCAGGTGGTTGTTCTCCGGCTGGTACGTCCACGGGATGAACGACCGGAACCCGCCGGTGCGATCTTGCACGTCCCGGATCATCCGCAGGTGCTCGATGCGCTCGGCGTTCGTCTCGCCGGTGCCCATCATGAAGGTCGCCGTCGACTGCACACCGAGCTTGTGCGCGGTCTCCATCACGTCGAGCCACACCGCGCCAGTCTCCTTCAGCGGCGCGATCTCGTGCCGCGGCCGCTCGGTCAAGATCTCGGCCCCAGCCCCGGCGAACGAGTCGAGCCCGGCGCCGTGCAGCCGGGTGATGACTTCGGTGAAGGACAGCCCAGACGTCCGGGCGATGTGCACGACCTCGGATCCCCCGAGCGAGTGCAGCGCCAGCGATGGGTACGCGGCGCGCACGGCCGAGAAGGTCTGCTCGTACCACTCGATGCCGAGGTCGGGATTGTGGCCGCCCTGGAGCATGATCTGCGTCGCCCCGAGTTCAACCGCCTCGCCGCAGCGGCGCAGGATCTCCTCGAGCGGGTGAGTCCACGCTTCCTCGTGCTTTGGCGCTCGGTAGAACGCGCAGAACTTGCACGCCGTGACGCAGGCGTTGGTGTAGTTGATGTTGCGGTCGATGAGGTAGGTCGCGATCCCCGCGGTTTCACCGAAGCGGCGGCGGCGGGCCGCGTCGGCCGCGCGACCGAGCGCGTGCAGCGGCGCTTGGGTGTAGAGCTCAAGAGCGTCGGACGCCGAGATGCGGCCGCCGTCGGCGGCTCGATCGAGCAGCATGCGCAGGTCAGCCACGCAGGAGAGCTTAGTCGGCCCTGGATCAGTCAGCGGACGCCCGCGTGCGGACCGGTCTGGCACAGCGTGCGCAGCGTGGCGACCACGACCTCGTTCGGCGTCCCCTTCTCGATCTCGGTGTCGGCCCCGGTACCGGTCGGTCGCCGCTCCCCGGAGAGCACCGCCACCCGCGTCGCGGGTGAGACCGCCCGGATTCGCTCGATGGCCTCGAGGCCGTCCATTACCGGCATCGAGATGTCGATGACCACCAGATCCGGCTGCAGCTCGGTGACGAGCGCCACCGCCTCGAACCCGTCGCTGGCCTGTCCGACAACCTCGAAGTCGGGCTCAAGCGACAACAGCGTGCGCATCAATTCACGCATGCCGGCTGCATCGTCGGCGACGATCACGCGGTAGGACTCGACGCCCGACTCGACGCCCGGGACGACGCCCGGAACGTTCATGGGCACAGCCATGTGGTCGATGGTGACAGCAATCACATGCGCCGCAACGGCG
>CAYNDD010000495.1:0-1651 GCA_964395425.1 uncultured Frankiaceae bacterium | reverse complement strand
GTAGCCGAGCGCCAGTGCCGCCTGCATGTCCAGGACGATCGGATGGTCGCGCTGCCAGGGGTTGGTGCCGAGCGCGTCGCCGTCGACCAGGATCTCCTCCCAGTGGTGGTCCAGGTGGCTCGCGATCGCGCGGGTGATCTCCAACACGGTGGGGGCGTCGGGATCGGCGCTGTTGAGGATTCGTGCCGCCGGCGCCGCGGCCACGACCTCGATCAGGGCCGCGATGTTGGCGGCCGCGCTGGTGTGGTCGATGCCGGTGCCCCGGTCGCTGAGAAAGACGGCCGGCCGGCGGTCGAGCACCCGCCTGACGAACATCCACTCCCGGGCCCGGCGCGCGCCGGGGCCGTGCACCTTCGACGGCCTCAGCACGGTCACCGGGATCCCGCTGCCGAGGTATTCCTGCTCGGCCGCGACCTTGTTGGCTCCGTACCCCTCGCGGGTGTCGTAGTGGATGTCGCTGCGCGGGGCGAGTGTCGGCTGGGCCTCGGTGATCGGGCCGTCGAAGACCGGCTCGATGTCGGCATTCAGCGAGCGGCCTTCGTCGTCGACGTACACCGCCTTGCTCGACATCAGAACCGTCGAGCCCGCCGCTCGGGCGAACGGCAGGATCGCCCGGACGTCGGCGGCGGTGTAGCAGACCAGGTCGACCAGGAGGTCGGGAGCCGGGCCGAGCTGATCGAGCGGTCCGGCATGGTCCTGCCGGTCCGACCGGATGAAGCCGACCCCGCGGGCGGTGAGCGAGCTCGGCATGGCCGCGGGGTTGCGCCCGGTGATCGTGACGGTCCAGCCGGCGGCGTTCAGCCGGTCGGCGGTCGCCCGACCGATCGCACCCGTGCCGCCGAGGATGAGGGCCCGTGCCACTGCGCGACCGTATCCGGGCCGCCTCCGGCGTCGGCTAGCCGGATCGGTGCCGCCTATTCGTCGGAGATCTTCTCCGCGGTCTCGCGCAGCTTCTTGAAGTCCTTGCCCCGGCGGTCCGCGACCAGCCGGTCGGTCGCGCCGAATCCCCAGTCGTTGTATTTCACCGCGATCCGGGCAAATCGGTGCTTGGCCGGTGCGCCACAGTGCGCGCAGGGCCGGTCGCCGGTCTCGCCGAGCGGGAGCAGCTGCTCGCTTTCAGCCTGGCAGGACGTGCATCGGAACACGTAGACGGGCACGGCAAGGCCTCTATCCCCAGTGTGGATAACGCCTGTGGGCAAATGACAGTGGTGTGACTACGCGGATGTCGTGAGGGAGGGCGGCTAGCGCCACTGGGTCGAGGTGACGAAGCCGGCGATGATGAAGGCGAAGCCCACCAGCAGGTTCCAGTTGGTGATCGACTTGATCGGCAGGCTTCCCCCGGTCACGTAGAACAAGACCAGCCAGATGATCCCGATCAGGAAGCAACCCAGCATCAGCGGAGCGACCCATGGCGGGCTGACCCGCTTCTTGGCCGATCTGGTCGGCGGCGGGGTGTAGGCCGCCTTCGCGCGAACTCGTGACTTGGGCACGAACTCTCCTCTCGACGGCGTGGTGTCACTAGCGTAGACAGGTCGCCGCGTTCACAAGCTCAACCGGGCGTCCCGGGCGGCGGACCCGCCGGTTCCGAGCGACAGCATGGCATGATCACGACCGTGGCCGGGTACGACGATCGCCCCTGGCTCGCCGCCTA
>CAYNDD010000494.1:0-1657 GCA_964395425.1 uncultured Frankiaceae bacterium | reverse complement strand
CCTGGGTGCTGCGCGAGGTACTTCAGCAGCTCGAATTCCTTGAACGTGAGATCGAGCGATCGACCCTTCAGGCGGGCCGAGTAGGTCGCTTCGTCGATGGTCAGCTCACCGGAGCGGATGACCTCGTCCTCGACCGCGTCGTTGCGGGCGGCCAACTCGAGCCGCCCGACTGCCAACCGCAGCCGCGCCTCGACCTCGGCCGGCCCGGTCGTGTCGAGCAGGACGTCGTCGATGCCCCACTCCGCCGTGACCACAGAGAGTCCGCCCTCGGTCATGACGAGGAACAGTGGGCAGTTCAGCCCGGTCGTCCGCAGCACTTGGCACAGCGACCTGGCGTGGGCCAGATCGCGGCGGCCATCAACGAGGATGGCGTCGGCCGGGGGCGCGTCGAGCAGCGCCGACACCTCGGCCGGGGCGACCCGAACTTTGTGCAGGAGCAGGCCGAGTGCGGGTAGGACCTCAGATGACGGCTGCAAGGCGTTGGTCAGCAACAGCAGGGTGCTCACGTCGGCCTCCCCTCACGAAAAACTTCGCCAGAATGGGTGCCACACCCCTCGACGCTGAGGGTTTCGCGGCCTTGGGACACGTTCCCACGCCCGCGAACTGAGCCAAGGATACGAGTGTGACTGTTTCCATTAGGTTTCGGCGCCGTGAACGCCGGTAACCCCGGCGTTTCGGACCCCCCTACCGGGCTGATCCGGCACTGGGCCGCCGCGCGCGAAGCGGCCGGTTGCGCGGAGGAGCCGTACGTCGCCGAAACCCTCGAGCAGGCGCTCGCCGCGGCGACCGCGCGGCATGGCGTGGCGTTAGCGCGGGTGCTCGCGAGGTGCGCATTCGTCGTCGACGGGACGCCGGTCAGCCGGCGTGATCCGGCGACCGTGCGGCTCGCGGCGGGTGGCACGATCGAGGTCCTGCCGCCGTTCGCAGGAGGTGCCCCGCCTGAGAGTGGGACCATACAATGGTGACTTCCGTGCCGTCGGTGCCGCCCGCTTCGGCACTGCCGTCCGGGTCCTCCACCCGCGCCGCGCTGACCACCGCGCTTGCCGCGCTCTCGACGTCGCTCGTCGCCGGAGTTGTCCTAGCCGCGTCTGGTAGTGGCCGGCTGCTGCTGGCGGCGGCACTACTCGTCGTCCAACTCGCGCTTGTTATTGGCTGGTTTCGCAGCGCGCACCTGACCACCGTCGGCCAGGCCGGTGGAGCATTCGCCGCGATTGCGGCAGCCGTGGCGGCCGACATCGTGTTGCTTCGCACCCAGGACCGGGCCAATGTGCGAGGGCTGGCCGGGGTGCTTGCCGGCCTCGTGATCCTCGCGTTCGCGATTCAGCTGGCCAGGCGAGACGGGCGTGACCGGCTGACCAACGCCATCGCGACGTCCGTCGCGTCCGGTGCGCTGGCGATCGCACTCTCGGTTCTGATCGCCGTGCGCGGCGGGCCGCATGGCACGACCCTGGTCGCCGTCGCGCTGACCGCGGTCGCGGTGGGCGTCTTGCCGGTGCAGCCGCAAGTGCCGCTGTGGGCTTCGATTCCGGCCGGACTCGGCCTCGGAGCCGGTGCCGGACTGCTGGTCAGCCACGCGAGTGGCGCCCTCGGGAACGGCGCCGGTGCGGTTGTCGCGCTGGTCGCGGTGGCGCTCGCGGTGGGCGCCCGGGCGGCGCTC
>CAYNDD010000493.1:0-1659 GCA_964395425.1 uncultured Frankiaceae bacterium | reverse complement strand
CAGGCCCGGCGCTGCCTGGAGATCATCGTCGCCGCGCTGGCGGCGGCGGGCGCGGCGCCGACCGATGTGATCCGGACCCGGATGTTCATCACCGCTGCGGAGGATGCCGACGCGGTCGGCGCCGTCCACGGCGAGGTCTTCGGTGCGCACCGTCCGGCGGCCACGATGGTGGTGGTGTCCGGGCTGCTCGATCCCCGCTGGCGGGTCGAGATCGAGGCCGAGGCCGTGCTGGGCTGACCCGGCAGCCTGAAGTGTCCGTTTTGACCGCGATGCCTCAACTATCGGTGCCCCTGGGTCGACAACTCCCAAGCCGACACTTCCGGTTCGAAGGGCCCGTGACCATGGCAGCGACCGAGTTCCGGCGACGGCTGCGCTCCGGCCTCACCGTGACCGCGGTCATGCTCGTCGTCTTCGGGGAGTTCGTGCTGCTGACCGGGGTCTACCGGCGGCCGGCCGATGTGCACCGCCAGCGGGTGACCCAGGCCCAGCTGGCCGGCACGCTGTGGGCGGTCCGGGCGCCGACCCCAGCGGTCGTCGCGCGGGTCGACCAGGCGGTCCAGGCACTGAGCGCGCAGGGCGTCTCGAGCCACGAGCTGGCCACCTTGAACGATGCTGCCCGGACGCTGACCACGCAGCCGACCAGCGTTCCCGCACTCGACCGGGTCCGCTCCGCCGACAACGCACTCGGCGCGAAGCTCGCCAATCGTCAGCGCGACATCGACGACGAGGCCGAGACGATCTACGTCGTATTGCTCGCGCTCGCCTCGATCGGCTGGTTCGGCTGGTTCCGCCGGGTCGTGCGCAAGCAGCGGGAGCTCCAGCGCACGCTGACCGAGCAGACCGCGCACGCCGCGGGCGAGGCGAAGCTCGCCTCGCTGGTCCGCAACGCCTCCGACGTCATCGCCGTCGTGGACCGCGAAGCGACGATCTCCTACGTCAGCCCGTCGTCGGCCTCGGTGCTCGGTGCCGCGCCCGAGGTGCTGCTCGCCAGCCGCCTTACCGACCTGCTCCATCCGGACGACATCAACCACTTCATCGAGGTCCTGACCACGACCTCGCCCGACGCCGAGCAGCCCCTGAACGTCCGGGTCCGCCGCTCGGGCACGGACCAGATCCACGCCGAGGGCGTCATCCGCAACCTGCTGGACGACCCTGCGGTCGGGGGGATCGTGGTCACGCTGCGTGACGTGACCGAGCGGCGGATGCTGGAGGAGCAGCTCACGCATCAGGCTCTGCACGACTCGCTGACCGGCCTGGCCAACCGCCGGCTGTTCGCCGACCGCCTGGCGCACGCACTCGAGCGCCGGGGCGATCGGATGGAGCCGCAGGCAGTGCTGTTCGTCGACCTCGACGACTTCAAGACCGTCAACGACAGCCTCGGGCACGGAATCGGCGACAAGGTGCTCGCCGAGATCGGGTCCCGGATCGGCAGCTTGCTCAGGGCCGGGGACACCGTGGCCAGGGTCGGCGGTGACGAGTTCGCCGTACTGCTGGAAGGCGCGACGATCGAGGAGGCCCAGCAGGCGGCCGAGCGGTTGATCGAGGCGATCTCGGTGCCGATCCTCCTCGAGGCGGTGACGGTGCAGATCAGTGCGAGCATCGGCATCACGCTGGCGATCCCCGGCGAGGTCACCGCGGCCGACGCGCTGCGCAACTCCG
>CAYNDD010000492.1:0-1677 GCA_964395425.1 uncultured Frankiaceae bacterium | reverse complement strand
CCGACCTGCCGAGCGGTGAGCTGGTCCTGGCCGCGGTCAGCGGCGGCGCCGACTCGCTGGCACTGGCCGCCGCGCTCGCGCACGAGGCGCCGCACCTGGATCTTCGGGCCGGGGCGGTCACGGTCGATCACGGGCTTCAGGACGGGTCGCCCGAACGGGCCGCCGACGTCGCCGCGACCTGCGCCGACCTCGGCCTCGACCCGGTGGTCGTCGAGTCGGTGGCGGTGGGCCACGCGGGGGGCCCGGAGGGAGCGGCCCGCGAAGCGCGGTACGCCGCGTTGAACGACGTCGCGACCCGCACCGGCGCGGTCGCGGTCCTGCTCGGCCACACCCTCGACGATCAGGCCGAGACGGTGCTGCTGTCTCTGGCGCGAGGGTCCGGGGCGCGGTCGCTGTCGGGCATGCCGCCGCAGCGGGAGCGATTCCGGCGGCCGCTGCTGGCGATCCGGCGGGTGACGACGAACGAGGCCTGCCAGGCAGTCGACCTCGTCCCGTGGGCCGACCCGCACAACTCCGACCCGGCGTTCGCCCGGGCCCGGGTCCGCCAGCAGGTGCTGCCCGCGATGGTCGACGCGCTCGGCGACGGGATCCCCGAGGCGCTGGCCCGCACTGCCGCGTTGCTGCGCGACGACGCCGATGCGCTCGACGAGTGGGCCAAGACCGTCACCGACGCGACCGATGTCGGTGCGCTGTCGGAGTTGCCGAGCGCCGTGCGCAAGCGAGTCATTCGCAATGCCGCGTTCGCCGCGGGCGTGTCGGCCGGCGCGCTGACGGCCAGCCACGTCCACGACATCGAGCGGCTGATCACCCACTGGCACGGCCAAGGGGCGGTGAGCCTACCCGGGGGCTTGGTGGCCGATCGGTCGTATGACAGGCTTTCGTTCCGATGACCGCGCCGCTTCTCCCGATGGAATCAATGGCCGAGCAACCTGCGGATCTGCATCCGGATATCGAGGCGGTCCTGGTTTCCCAGGACCAGATCGCCGAGAAGATCGCCGAGATGGCCGCGAAGATCGACGCCGACTACGCCGGCCGCGAGGTGCTGTTGGTCGGGGTGCTCAAGGGCGCCGTCATGGTCATGGCCGACCTGGCCAGGGCGCTGACGATTCCGGTCTCGATGGAGTTCATGGCGGTGTCGTCGTACGGATCGTCGACTTCGTCCTCCGGGGTCGTGCGGATCCTCAAGGACCTCGACTGCGACATCAGCGGGTGCCACGTGCTGGTGGTGGAGGACATCATCGACTCCGGGTTGACCTTGTCGTGGCTGCTGCGCAACCTGCGGTCGCGCCAGCCGGCCTCGGTCGAGGTCGTGGCCCTGCTGCGCAAGCCGGAGGCGGCCCAGGTCGAGGTGCCGGTGGGCTATATGGGTTTCGACATCCCGAGCGTCTTCGTCGTCGGCTACGGCCTGGACTATGCGCAGCGCTACCGGGGCCTGCCGTATGTGGGCACTTTGCGCCCCGAGGTGTATTCCAGCTAGGCCGCCGCTGCTCCACAGCCCGCGAATCGGCACGGCGCAGTTCAGTCAGCCGGTGTACCGTCGATACTTGCGGAGGAGTGTTTTTCCGGCCTTCGTGATCCATCGCGTCCGCAGCGTCGAGCAGGAGCCATGAACCTTCGCCGCACCTTCCGTGGACCCCTTCTGTGGGTCGTCGTGGCGATCCTGGTCGTGTTCGGCCT
>CAYNDD010000491.1:0-1709 GCA_964395425.1 uncultured Frankiaceae bacterium | reverse complement strand
TTGGTCTTTCGGGTCCGGACCGCGAGCCGCCGCTGCTGCTCCTCGATCCGGACCCGCATCCGATCCGCTTCCGCGGCGTCCAGCTCGAGGGCGACCGACTGCACCACGGCCGCTCGGTCTGACAGTGGTCCGAGTCCGGCGATTGCGTAAGCCGCCGCCACGGCCACTGCTCCGGGCGCCTCGCGATCGAGCGGCATCCCGACGGTGCCGCCACAACAGGGCTCCGCGCACAGGTAGGACCACCATCGATCCGCCGCGGCAAGCACGGCGTCGACCAGCGGGACGTCCAGCCGGGCCAACACCGCCTCGACGAGCACCCCGTGCGGCAGCCGGTCGCCGACGGGTCGGTCCGGGCTGAACACGGCGAGGAAGACTCCATCCGCCTGCTCCAGCCGGATCCGCCGGGTGACATCTCGAGCGAAGTCCTCGGCCACCACCGCGGGCACCAGGTCGAAGCGCATCGCCAAGCCGACCCGGCGTCGCTCGCCGTGCAGGCACAGCATGACGACACTGTCCTGGGGGGTGAAGCCGAGCATTGACTCGACCGCGCAGATCAGCTCCGCGGGGGTGCTCAGCCGAACGACGTCAGCGCGGGAACCGGGCATCGCCGTACGGTGCCCTTGACCGGTCCTCCGCGGTGACGCCTCAGGCAATCTGTGGACGACCGTACGTCGTCCACAGCCCGGATTCTCAGCCGCCGGCGCTGCCGGCCAGCGCGGTGCGGGCCGCCTCACCGGCTCGCGATCCGTAGCCGCCACCGAACAGTACGGCGTGAATCAGCAGCGGGTGGACCTGGTGCAGCGCGACCCGCGACCGCCAACCGGCGGCCCGCGGCGTGACGCTGTCGTTGCCGGCCAGGACGTCGTCGAGGTACGGCGCGCCGAACAGCGCGAGCATCGCAAGATCGGTCTCGGAGTTGCCGTCGTGAGCGGCCGCGGCATCGATCAACCACACCTGGCCGTCGGCGCCCCAGTGCAGGTTGCCGGCCCACAGGTCACCGTGCACCCGGGCCGGTGCACCGACCGGTGCAGCGAGCTCTGCGAGCCGCTCGATCACCGCGTCGACGGCGCGCGCGTCCGGCTCGGAGAGCGCCCTCCGGTCGACCGCCATCCGCAACGCCGGTCGCAGCCGCCGTTCGGCGTGGAACGTCGGCCAGTCCGGAGTCGGGGTGTTGTCGAGCGGCACGGTCGCGACGTACCCGGGACCGTAGGCGCCGTACGACCGACCGCCGGACCCGTGCAGCACGCCGAGCGCCCGACCGAAGCTGTGCGCCGCACCGGCACTCGGTTGGCCCGGGTCGATCCACTCCAGCACCAGCCCGTCGGCGGCAACGGCGACCGCGGCCGGCACCGGCGGACCGCCCGTGACCCGAAGCCGGTCGAGTCCGGCCGCTTCGGCCTCGAAGAACCCCGGCGGCGGGTCGGCCAGCGTCTTCGCGAAGACCCGGGTGCCGTCGCGCGTGCGCGCCGCGAAGGCCCGGCAGATGTCGCCGCCACCGACCGGCTGAGGATCGATCAGCTCGAGGCCGGCAACCTTCATGCCAGTTGGTCGCGAACAAACTCCAGCAGCCCTCGACAGGCCGCCTCGATCATGGCGAAGACGTGCTCGAAACCGGCTCGTCCTTCGTAGTAGGGGTCGGGCACCTCGAGGTCGCCCGGCGACGCGGCCGGGTCGAATGAACGCAGCAGCACGACCCGGTCGAACGCCTC
>CAYNDD010000490.1:0-1710 GCA_964395425.1 uncultured Frankiaceae bacterium | reverse complement strand
GGCGATCTGGCGCTGAACTCGGTTTCGGTCGCTCCGGCGAGCACATCGGCGTGGGCGGTCGGGAACTCGATCAGTGACGGCGTAAGCGGCAGCATCCTGCACTTGACGTCCGGCCGCTGGAAACCCGTCGCCTATACGTCAGAGACCGGCCAGGTCCACCTCAACGGCGTCGCGGCCGCAAGTGCGCACGCGGTCTGGGCGGTTGGTGATGTGCAGGGCGCGACCTCGACATCGGCGCTACTCCTGCACTCGACCGGTGGGGCGTTCGGTCCTGCGTCGCTTCCCGGCACGGCGGCGGGTACGACGCTCGTCGATGTTGCCGCCTCGTCGGCCACCAACGCGTGGGCAGTGGGCAACGACAACGCGAGCGGCCTGGTCCCGGTGGCTTACCACCTGCTCCGCGGAAAATGGACCGCCGCGTCCTTACCGCACCTGCCAGCGGAGTACCAACTCGAGTCCGTGACGACGTCGGGCCCAACCAATACCTGGATCCTTGCCCCGGGGCCAGCCAACGGTCAGGCGGCGCTGCTGCATTGGAACGGCAAGAAGTGGTCCAGGTCGACCCTGACGGCGATGCCGAAGACCGGGGATGCGATCGCGATCGCAACTGCGGGGTCGGGCAGCACGTGGGTGGTCGGATTCACTCAGACCTCGCCCACGAAATCCTTCTCGTCACACTGGAATGGCAAGCGGTGGTCAGTGGTGGCCGTGCCGGGTGCCGCGACTGAGCTCCTCGACGTTGCAACAGCCGGCACGACGGCAGTCGCTGCCGGCAACGGCAAGTCGGGACCTGTGGCCTTGCGTTTCAGCAAGGGAAAGTGGCGCGCCGAGCGCACCGACAGCCGCGGTCACGACGCGCAACTGCATGGCGTCGGGGTCTCGTCGAAGCTTGCGGTCGCGGTTGGGTCCGACCTGTCCGGCGGTCAGTTCATGCCGCTGATCGACATCCGGTCCGGTGGGCACTGGAAGCGTTCGGCCGCCTGAGGCGCCACGTCAGTGGGTCGTGAACTTCAGCGTCACCGACTTCGTCGTACCGCTCGAGTTCGTTGCTGAGATGGTCACCTCGTCGCGACCGGGCTCAAGGGCGGCGCCCGCGCCCAGCTTGCCGTCGATGTACTCCTTGGTCCTGCCCCGCGTTACGTGCAGCCTGATGGTGTGGACCTGGCGGTAGTGCCCGTGCTTGCGCTCGCTGAAGCTCAGCGACACGGTCGTGGACTCGCTGACCGAGAAGGAGAACTCCGTCCCGCCGGCCGGTTTGTGCCGCGGGTTGGACTCGGGTTTGCGGGCGCCCAGCGCCCACGAGCGCTGCGACTGCCTGACCTTGGACAGCACCGGACCCGGCTGGGCGAAGACATATGCGGCGCCGGTGTCCGACGGGGTGTCCGGCGCACCGACCACGACCACTCCGGGTTCGACGGCGGTGGCGCTGCCGAACGAGTCGTTCGCCTCCCCGTCCTTGGCGCTCACCTCGAAGGACTCGGTGGCATCCCGCCATCCGTTGGCCGGCTCTTTGTAACCGTACGCCGCGCCCTGCCGGCTATTGGCACCGATCATGTGACCTATGGCACCGAGCACGATGGTTGGGCCTGACAAGGAAACGCTGCTACCGAGTCCGTCCTCGCTGGTGCCGTCGTCCGACGCGAGCTCCGCGACCTGATGTACCACCTTCGAGCTCTTCGGTCCCCAGCCGCGACGGGGCTCGGTGAAGAC
>CAYNDD010000489.1:0-1736 GCA_964395425.1 uncultured Frankiaceae bacterium | reverse complement strand
TCGACGCGGCCGACCATCTTCATCCGCCGCTTGCCTTCCTTCTGCTTCTCGAGCAGCTTGCGCTTGCGGGTGATGTCACCGCCGTAACACTTCGCGAGGACGTCCTTTCGCATCGCGCGGATGTTCTCCCGCGCGATCACCCGGCTGCCGATCGCCGCCTGGATCGGCACCTCGAACTGCTGGCGCGGGATCAGCTGACGCAGCTTCGAGGCCATCAAGGTGCCGTACGCGTACGCCTTGTCCTTGTGCACGATCGCGCTGAACGCGTCGACCGGCTCGCCCTGTAGCAGGATGTCGACCTTCACCAGGTCGGCCTCCTGCTCTCCGGCCGGCTCGTAGTCGAGACTCGCGTAACCGCGGGTACGCGACTTCAGCTGGTCGAAGAAGTCGAAGATGATCTCGGCGAGCGGCAACGCGTACTTCAGCTCGACCCGGTCCTCGGAGAGGTATTCCATCCCCTTCAGCGCGCCGCGACGGGTCTGGCACAGGTCCATGACCGCGCCGACGTAATCGTTGGGAAGCAACAACATCGCGTCGACCACCGGCTCGAAGACCTCACCGATCTTGCCGGTGGGCCAGTCGGCCGGGTTGGTGACGATCACCTCGCCACCGGTTTCGAGCTCGACCCGGTAGACCACGTTCGGCGCGGTCGAGATCAACGCCAGGTCGAACTCGCGCTCGAGCCGCTCGCGGACGATCTCCAGGTGCAGCAGGCCGAGGAAACCGCAGCGGAAGCCGAAGCCGAGCGCGGTGGAGGTCTCCGGCTCGTAGAGCAGCGAGGCGTCGTTGAGCTGCAGCTTGTCGAGGGCGTCGCGCAGCAGCGGGTAGTCGCTGCCGTCGATCGGATACAGCCCCGAGTAGACCATCGGCTTCGGATGGCGATATCCGCCGAGGGACTGCGCCGCCGGCCGATTGGCGCTGGTGATGGTGTCGCCGACCCGGGCCTGCCGGACGTTCTTCACGCCGGGGATGACGTAGCCGACCTCGCCGACGCCGAGACTCGTGGTCGGGGTCGGGTCCGGCGCGGCAACGCCGACCTCGAGCGTCTCGTGCGCCGCGCCGGTCGACATCATCAGGCAGCGGTCGTGCGTGGTCAGCCGGCCGTCGAAGACCCGGACGTAGGTGATGACGCCTCGGTAGACGTCGTACACCGAGTCGAAGATCAGCGCCCGCGGCGGCGCGTCGGGGTCGCCGACCGGAGCGGGCACCACGCGGACCACGTGGTCGAGCAGCTCGCGGACCCCGTCGCCAGTCTTGGCGCTGACCCGCAGCACCTCATCCGGGCGGCAGCCGATGATCCGCGCGATCTCCTCGGCGTACTTGTCCGGCTGCGCGGCCGGCAGGTCGATCTTGTTGAGCACCGGGATGATCGTGAGGTCGTTGTCAATCGCGAGGTAGAGGTTGGCCAGAGTCTGCGCCTCGATCCCTTGCGCGGCGTCGACCAGCAGGATCGCGCCCTCGCAGGCGGCCAGGCTGCGGCTGACCTCGTAGGAGAAGTCGACGTGCCCCGGGGTGTCGATCAGGTCCAGGACGTAGTCGACGCCGTCGACGACCCACGGCAGCCGGACGTTCTGCGCCTTGATCGTGATGCCGCGCTCACGCTCGATGTCCATCTTGTCGAGGTACTGCGCCCGCATGTTGCGGAGCTCGACGACTCCGGTGACTTCCAGCATCCGGTCGGCCAGCGTCGACTTGCCATGGTCGATGTGGGCGATGATGCAGAAGTTGCGGATCCG
>CAYNDD010000488.1:0-1738 GCA_964395425.1 uncultured Frankiaceae bacterium | reverse complement strand
CCTGGCCGATCCGCCCCGAGCCGAGCAGGAAGACCCTGGTGAGCCAGGCCTGGGTGAGCGCGCACGCCACGATCGCAGCGGTCACGACGATGATCGTCGTGTGGTCGCCGGTGCGCGCGTTCTTGATCCCGGAGTCGATCCCGATGCCGACGAGTGCCGGGATCGCCATCGACGCGGCGGTGCCGACCACGATCGCGATCGACACGTTGATCATCGAGCGGCGATGTAGACGCAACAACGACGAGAGCAGGGTGCGAGTACGACGGCGAAGGATCACCGATACCGAGGTCGGCATCTCCTCGTCGGTGTCGGCAGCCACGCCACGCCAGTGCGCGATCTCGTCGATCTCCACGTCATCGGCAAGCAGATCGGGGCGGTCGGTCGTCATGACGCCTCGCGCTCGGTGCCGTCGACGGTGAGGATCGCGGCGTACGCCGGCAGTCGCATCAGCTCGGAGTGCGTGCCGACCGCAACGAACGTGCCGTCGACCAGCAGTGCGACCCGGTCGGCGAGCGCGACGGTCGACGGCCGGTGCACCACGACGAGCCCGGTCGTCTCGCGCAAGACCGAGGCCAGCGCGCGTTCGACCAGCGCCTCGGTGTGGACGTCGAGGGCGGACAGCGGGTCGTCGAGCACCAGGACGGTCGGGCGCGCAACCACGGCCCGAGCCAGGGCGAGGCGCTGCCGCTGACCGCCCGACAACGACAGGCCCTGCTCGCCGATCCGGGTGTCGAGGCCCCACGGCAGGTCGTGGACGAAGGTCGCCTGGGCCAGCTCGAGGGCCGCCTCGAGGTCGGCGTCCGAGGCGTCCGGCCGGCCGAGCGAGAGGTTCTCGCGAACGCTCATCGAGAACAGCACCGGGTCCTCGAACGCGGTCGCGACCTCTCGGCGCAGCTGGGTCAGCGCGAGGTCGCGGATGTCGACGCCGTCGAGGGTGATCCGGCCGCCGGTCACGTCGTGCAGGCGGGACGGCAACGCGGTGAGCACGCTCTTGCCGGAGCCGGTCGCGCCGACGATGGCGACCGTCTCGCCCGGTTCGATGTCGAGCGAGATGTCGCGCAACGTCGGCTCGTCGGCGTCGCCGAACTGGAACGACACCGACTCGAAGCACAACCGGCCGCGCGGGCGGACCAGCGGGATCGGCTCCTGCGGGCTGGCGATCGCGGGGTCGGTCTCGAAGACCTCGATCAGCCGCATCGCGGCGGTGGCGGACTCCTCGGCCATCGCGAGGATCCACCCGATGTCGATGACCGGCCACTGCAGGAGCACGAGCAGGGCCACGAAGGCGACCAGGGCGCCCAGCGTCATCGCGCCGTGCACCACCGCGAGGGTCCCGAGCAGCACGACCAGCGCCATCGTGAGGTTCGGGATCAGCATCAGCAGCGACCAGAACCGGCCGAGCAGCCCGACCATGTCCAGTTGGGAGCCGCGGACCAGCTCAGCCGACTCGAGGAAATGACCGGTCAGCCACGGTCCGCGGCCGAACGCCTTCGTCACCCGGATCCCGCTCGCGGCCTCCTCGGCGATGGTCGCGAGGTCGCCCTGCTGATCCTGCATCCGTCTCGACACCACGGCGTACGACGCACCGAACCGGCGCGACAGCACGACAACCGGGAAGGTCGAGAGGGCGACCAGGATCCCGAGTGGCCAGTAGGTGGTGAGCAGCAGCACGATCACCGCGACGTACTGCACGGTGTTGACGACGAGGTAGATCGCGCCGAAGCCGAGGAAGCGGCGG
>CAYNDD010000487.1:0-1746 GCA_964395425.1 uncultured Frankiaceae bacterium | reverse complement strand
CGTTCCGCACCGCTTGGGGCAGCACGACCAGGCGCAGGCTCTGCCGCTGGGTGAGCCCGAGCGATCTGGCCGCGGCCCGCTGGCTCGGATGCACCGACTGAATGCCCGACCGCATCACTTCGGTGACGTACGCGCTGTAGGACACGATGATCGCCACCGCGCCCCAGACCAGTGCTGAGTTCGTGACGTGGTGCAGCCGCAACGAAGGAATGCCCTCGGCGGACAGGTAGAGCAGGATGATCATCGGGCAGCCGCGGAAGATGTCGACGTACAGGGCGCAACCGATCCGCAGCGGTGCGAGCACCGGGCTCACCGACGTCCGCATGACCGCGATGATCAGCGCGAGCGCGAGGATGCACGGCTCGCAGATCAGCAGCAGCTTCAGGTCGATCAACAGCCCGCGAAAGATGTCACCGGTGTCGGACCGGAACTCGTGCCCCGACAGGAAGGTCTCCTGCGCGGTCTTCCAACCAGGCGAATGCGTCACCGCTAGCCAGAGCACCACCGAGAATCCGACCGTGCTGAGGATCGCGACGAGGGTGGACTTCCGCTTCCGCTCGCGTCGGTAGCCGCGCCGCCACGCTTCCTTGTCGGACGGCGAGAACTCGCCGGTCATCGTGCTCATCGCGCGAGCCTGCTACTGCAGGACCGGCGCGTTGCCCTTGTTCGCCAGCCACTTGTTCTGGATCTTCGCCAGCTGCCCACTGGCCTTGAGCGCGTTGACCGCCTTGCTCACGCAGCTGGTGAGCGGGCTGCCCTTGGCCAGCAGTGCGCCGAACTGCTCCGGGTGGGCGCTGGGAGCGAGCTGGCCGATGATCGTGCTGCCGGTGACCTGCGCCGAGGTGATGTAGAACGCGGTCGGCAGGTCGACGACCAGACCGTCGATCTGGCCGTTCTTGAGCGCCTGCACCGCGAGACCGTTGCTGGTGTAGAAGGCGTGTGACGAGGGCTTGATCACGGTGCTGATCGTGTCGGCGTCAGTGGTGCCGAGCTGGGCGCCGAGCTTCAGCGCCCGCAGCCCGGCCAGCGTGGTGACCGACGCGGCCTTGGTGCCCTTCATCGCGACGATCGACTCGGCCACGTCGTAGTACGGCGCGGAGAAGTCGACGGCCTTCTTGCGGGCCGTGGTGATCGAGAACTCGTCCAGGTCGTAGTCGAAGTCGCGGGCCGCCGGCCCGATCGCCTGACTGAAGGTGATCCGCTTCACCTTGATCTGCCCGGCGGTGTAGCCGAGCTTCTGGGCGATCGCGAGGTCGACCGCGCTCTCGAAGCCGTTGCCGTCGATCGGGGTCTTGTTGTGGTTGAACCAGGGCGGGTAGACCGGCGAGTCCACCCCGATCGTGATGTTGCCCGACGAAACGGTCTGAAGGGTGCTGGGGGTGCAGCCCGGGATCGCGCCGGCCGCGAGCGAGGTGGACGGCGCCGGTGAGCTCGACGGTGAGGTCGCCGGTGGAGTCGTACCCCCCGAGCTCGAGCTGCCGCAGCCGGCCACCACGAGACTCGATGCGGCCAGCGCCGCCAACCCCACAACGACCCGATTCACGGTTCTCCCCTAGGTAGGACAGGCCTGAGCGGGCTCAGGCTTCGCTGAACTGGATGCTATCCGCGCAGGGCGGTGGTGATCAGACCGGGCAGTTTCCCCCAGGTCGGCTTGGCCATCAAGCGCGCGAACATCTCCCCGGACCGCTGAGCGGTCTTGTTCGTGACGAACCAGGTGGGTTTGACCGGCATCCGGAACGGCCCGCG
>CAYNDD010000486.1:0-1753 GCA_964395425.1 uncultured Frankiaceae bacterium | reverse complement strand
AGCCGGCGAGCCCGGTGTCGCAGGTCACCGTCGGTCTTCAACGCGAGAAAAACCGCGCCGTGCAATGCAAACGCCACCGTCGTGACTACCCCTCCGAGCAGCGACAGTGGATTGAGCAGGGTCAACAGGTTGCCGGTGAAGTGGTGCGCGGCGTTGAGCGGCACGCCACGGACGACGTTGGTGAAGGCGACCCCCCACAGGAACGACGGCAGGAAGCTGCTGACCCCGATCGCCACGTCCCAGCGGGCACGCCACTGATCAGAGTCGACCTTGCCCCGATATTCGAAGGCAACCGCGCGCACGATCAACCCGACGAGGATCAGCAGCAACGCGAGGTAGAAGCCCGAGAACATCGAGGCGTACCACTCCGGAAAGGCCGCGAAGGTCGCGCCCCCGGCCACCAGCAGCCACACTTCGTTGCCGTCCCACACCGGACCGATGGCATTGATGCACAGCCGCCGGTCGGTGTTGTCGCGGCCCAGCACCATCAACAACATCCCGACGCCGAAGTCGAAGCCGTCGAGGATGAAGTAGCCGGTCCACAGAACCGCGATGAGAACGAACCACACTGTCGTGAGATGCATGACCCGAGCTCCGGACTAGTAGGAGAAGGCGAGCGCCGGTGCGACGCCGTCGGTGGGTGTGAGCGATTCCTCGGAGGGCGCGCCCTTGCGGACGGTCTGCAGAATCAAGCGCACGTTGACGAACGCGAGTACGCCGTACAGCAGGGTGAAGACTGCAAAGCTCGTGATCACCGACGCGAGTCCGACCGTCGGCGAGACCGCGTTCTTGGTCTGCATCAGGCCAAACACCGTCCACGGCTGCCGGCCCATCTCGGTGAACAGCCAACCCGCGGTGTTGGCGAGGTAGGGCAGGCTGATCCCCCAGAGCGCGGCCCGGACGAACCACCGCCCCGCGGGCGCGCGGCGCTTCCGGCTCAGCCACAGGCCGGCGATGGACAGGAACGCGGCGAGGAAGCCGAAGCCCATCATCAGCCGGAAGGTCCAGTAGGTCACCGGGATGTCGGGCGTGTAGCTACCCGGGCCGTACATCTGGGCGTAGTCGCTCTGGATCTCGTTGATGCCCTCGACCTTGCCGTTGAAGCTTCCGGTCGCGAGGAACGAGAGCACGCCCGGTACCCGCAGGCTGTAGATCTCCTTCTTGCCGTTGAGGCTGCCGATCGTGAACAACGAAAACGACGCCGGCTTCTCGGTGTGGTAGAGCGCCTCGGCCGCGGCCATCTTCATCGGCTGCTGCCGGGTCATGACCTGACCCTGGATGTGGCCGGAGACCATGACGCCGATCGCGGCGACGAAGGTCGTGACCAGCGCGATTCGCATCGACTTGCGATAGAGCTCGACGTCGCGCTTACGGGAAATGTGCCAGGCGCTGACGCCCAGGATGAAGGCGCCGGCGGTGATGAAGGCGCCGAAGATCACGTGCGGGAATGTCACGAGCGCCGTCGAGTTGGTCATCAGCTTCCAGATGCTGGTGAGCTCCGCGCGGTTCTTCGCGTGATCGATCTTGTAGCCGACCGGGTGCTGCATCCAGGAGTTCGCCGCGAGAATGAAGTACGCGCTGATCATCGTGCCGATCGACGCGAGCCAGATGGTCGCGAGATGCACGCGCTTCGGGAGCTTGTCCCACCCGAAGATCCACAGGCCGAGGAACGTCGACTCGAGGAAGAATGCGAGCAGGCCTTCCATCGCCAGCGGCGCGCCGAAGATGTCACCGACGAACCGCGAGTACGACG
>CAYNDD010000485.1:0-1754 GCA_964395425.1 uncultured Frankiaceae bacterium | reverse complement strand
GTCGCGACCGCGCTGGCGGCCGAAGGGCTGCCGGTGGTCGGCGTACCGAAGACCATCGACAACGACCTCAGCGCGACCGACTACACCTTCGGCTTCGACACTGCCGTGCAGATCGCGGTCGACGCGATCGACCGTTTGCACACGACGGCCGAGTCGCATCATCGGGTGCTGATCGTCGAGGTGATGGGCCGCCACGCGGGCTGGATCGCGTTGCACTCGGGGCTGGCCGGCGGGGCGAACGTGATCCTGATCCCCGAGCGGCCGTTCGACATCGATCAGGTCTGCGCCTACATCGAGCACCGGTTCGCCTCGCACTACTCGCCGATCGTCGTCGTGGCCGAGGGCGCGGTGCCCGCGGCCGGAACGATGGCGCTGCAGGACCAGGGCGTCGACGCCTTCGGTCACGTGCGGCTCGGGGGGATCGGGTCGATGCTCGCTGCCGAGATCGAGGCACGGACCGGCAAGGAAGCCCGGGCGACCGTGCTCGGGCACGTGCAGCGAGGCGGTACGCCGACCGCGTACGACCGGGTGCTTGCGACCCGGTTCGGCCTGCATGCGATCGACGCGGTTCACGAAGGCGACAGCGGAGTGATGGTGGCGCTGCGGGGCACTGAGATCGTCCGGGTGCCCCTGGCCGACGCGACCAGCGAGCTCAAGACGGTCACCCCCGAGCGCTACGCCGAGGTTGAGGTCTTCTTCGGGTGATGATCGCTGCGCAGCAGCCGGACTGGCCCGATCCGGCCGAGGTTGCTGCGGTCGGCGCGGAGCTCGCTGCCCTGCCCGGCCTGGTCGATCCGGCCGACTGTGACGTCTTGCGCGAGCGGCTGGCCGCCGCGGGTCGCGGCGAGGCGTTCGTGTTGCAGGGCGGTGACTGCGCCGAGACGTTCGCCGGGGTAGCCGATACCCAGGTGCGCGACAAGCTGCGGACCATCCTGCAGATGGCGGTGGTGCTGACCTACGGCGCCGGGCTGCCGATCGTGAAGATCGGCCGGATGGGTGGGCAGTTCGCCAAGCCGCGGAGCACCGACATCGAGGCCTTGACCGGGTTGCCGTCGTACCGGGGGGATGCGGTCAACGACCTGGCTGCGACGCCTGAGGCCAGGATCCCCGATCCGCGCCGGATGCTGCAGGCATACCACGCCAGCGCCACGACCCTCGCGCTGCTGGCCGAGCACACCCGAGGCGGGCTGGCCGACCTGCATCAGGTGCACGACTGGAACAAGGACTTCGTCCGCGCCTCGCCGGCCGGCGAACGCTACGAGCAGCTCGCCCAGGACATCGATCGGGCGCTGGCGTTCATGCGGGCATGCGGGGTCGACCTTGACCACGAGGCGACCATGCACGGGGTCGAGTTCTTCGCCAGCCACGAGGCGCTGCTGCTCGACTACGAGCTGCCGCTGACCCGGCCGGACGAGACCCGTGGCGCCAGCTACGACCTGTCCGGCCACATGGTCTGGATCGGCGAGCGCACCCGCGCGATCGACGGCGCGCATGTCGAGTTCGCGAGCCGGATCGCCAACCCGATCGCGGTGAAGCTGGGCCCGACCGCGACGGTCGACGAGGCCGTCGCGCTTGCCGAGCGGCTCGACCCGGACCACCAGCCGGGGCGGTTGAGCTTCATCACCCGGATCGGTGCCGGCCACATCCGTGACCTGCTGCCGCCGCTCGTCGCCGGGGTTGCGGCGGCCGGCGTGTCGGTCACCTGGATCTGCGATCCCATGCACGGCAACACGATCTCGTCGCCGAGCGGCTAC
>CAYNDD010000484.1:0-1757 GCA_964395425.1 uncultured Frankiaceae bacterium | reverse complement strand
AGATCGGCTTGTTCGGGTGGCTCGGGGTCGAGTAGCCGGCTTCGTTGAAGGCGATCACGTCGTAGAAGAAGCCCTTGTGCGGGTGGGATTTCGTGTAGGAGCGCGCGGTGGCAGACGTGGTCTTGACGACCGTCCATGGGCCGCCCTTCTTGTGGGCCCGGCGTACCTGGTAGCCGAGGATCCCGCCGCCCGTCACGTGTGGAGCTGACCAGGTGATCCGGAGCTTCTTGGTCGACTGCGTTTTCACTGCTGCCGGTACGCCGGGCGGCACGATGAAGACCGCGATGCTGGAGGGCTCGTTCAGGTCGGTTCCCAGGAACAGTCGCTGCGGGCCGACGTTCCCGTGCTGGGTCGGGCCGAAGCGGGAGACCTCGTTGTTGAGCGTGTTGGGCACCCAGATGTTGCCGACCGCGTCGAGCGCAGGAAGCTGCGGTTCGCTTAGCCCGGTGTTCTCGCCGCTGACCTCCTCGGCCGGCTTCACGTCGCCGTGGGCGCCCGGCGCGAAGCTCAGGAGCGCCGGGGGGTTATCGAGGTTTTCGTTGACGGTGATCGGGTCGTTGCCGGTCACGCCGACCGTGACACCGGACGGCTTGTTCATCTGCGTGTTGAGACCGCTGATCATGGTGAGCGGCTTGGCGTTGCCGTGCGCCGTACCGGAGAACTCGACCAGCGCGGGCGGTGTCGCCGCCCTCCGGACCCGCTCCTCGCTGACCCAGACCTTCGTGCCGTCCGGGCTGGCCGCGATGCCGCTCAGGTTGGACAGGGTGGTGTTGCTGCCGGCGATCGTGCGGCTCGGCGCGACGTTGCCGTGTGCACCGGCGGCGTACTCGGTGATCGTGCTGCTGCCCTGGTTGGCCACCCACACGTTGCCCTTCTGGGTGAGCGCGACGGCGACCGGTGCGCTCAGGCCGGTCTTGTTGCCCGAGATCGTGACGACCGGCGTGGCGTCGACCGGGGGCCCGCTCGCGGGCGGCGCGAAGACCAGGACCGAGTTGGCGCCGAGGTTCGCGACCCAGACCCGGCCGTGGTGGTCGATGGCCACGCCCTGCGGGTCGTTCAGCGTGGTATCCGCGCCGGTGATCTCGACGATCGGATTCTGGTCGACCGGGGCGTTGGGGCCGGGCGCCGCGAACTCCAAGAGGTCGCCCGTGGGCGGCGAACTGAGCCAAAGTGTCCCGTACGCCGGCAGCTTGGCGGCCGCGGCCGGCCGGGCCAGATGCGCGTGCGCCGCAGGCGCCGCCACAAGGGTAAGCACGCCGGCGATTACGGCAAACGCCGCACCCGAGCGTGCGCCGAGGCGGGTGCGTCGTACGGTGCGTTGTCTGCCGCTCAAGGGGACCCCCAAGACTGCGCGTTGCAGCAATATATCCGCGGCATCGGTGCGGTGGGACCCGAAGTCAGAACCGGTCGTGAGGGCCTTCCCGCGCGTCAGGTCGGTGCAGTGTCCCTGGAACGCCGTCCGGGGGGCGCGTGGATTCAGACTCGGAAAATCAAGCTACGGATCAGAAGGTCAATCGGCCTGTTTAGGTCCGACTCTCATCCCGCCGCGAGGAACTCGGTGTAGCGCTCTTGCAAGCGATCGGGGTCGGGCTGAGCATCGCGGGCGCGTGGGATTGCGATCTCGGTGCCCGCCATTTCCTGGAGGCCATGGCGGAGCATGGGGCCATCAACCTCGGCCAGGACCCCGGGTTGGATCTCGACGATGAGATCCGGCCGAATGCCGACGATGTTCCGGTCATATGCCGCGTGGTGGATCT
>CAYNDD010000483.1:0-1759 GCA_964395425.1 uncultured Frankiaceae bacterium | reverse complement strand
ATCACCGCCAACAGCGACGACCGGGTCAAGGCCGTGCTCGAGGTGTTCAAGGAGCGCCTGGTGAAGCGCCAGGTGTCTCTCAAGGCCCTCGACCACGGCGACCCGCAGCCCGCGGGCGGCAACACCTCGCGGCTCGCGGTCGGGATCCGGCAGGGGATCGACGCGGACAAGGCCCGGACGATCGTGAAGAAGATCAAGACCGAGGGGCCCAAGGGGGTGCACGTCGCGGTGCAGGGCGACGCCGTACGGGTGTCGAGCAAGAAGCGCGACGATCTGCAAGCCGTGATCGGGATGCTGCGCGAGTCCGACCTCGGCATCCCGCTGCAGTTCGAGAACTACCGCTAGGAGCCTAGGAGACTGCTGAATCACACCGTCCGGCGCGCAGCAGGACAGCGCATTGTTCAGCAGTCTCCTAGAGCCAACCTCGGCGGCGGAACATCATCCACAGGCCCACCACCACGCCGACGCTGATGGCGATCGCGGCGTAACCACCGGCGTTCGTGCCGGCGTGCGGATAGGTCAGCACGTTCATGCCGTAGTAGCCGGTGATGACCGCCGGTACGGCGATGATCGCCGCCCACGACGTGACCTGCTTCATGATCAGGTTCATCCGGTTGCCCTGGATGGTCAGGTTGGTCTCGAGGATGGTCGAGACCAGGTCGCGCAGGGAGTCGGTCCAGTCGGCCGCGCGCAGAACGTGGTCGTAGACGTCCTGGTAGTACGGCATGAGGGCATCGTCGACGAGGCCGCTCTCGCGCCGCATCAACGCGTTCAGCACCTCGCGAGTCGGCAGCACCACCCGCCGGATCCGGACCAGTGACTTGCGCAGCTCGAACGACAGCCGCTGGACCTGGTTGCCCGTGTCGGACTCGTCGAACAGCAGGTCTTCGAGCGCATCGACCTTCTCGTCGAGGGCCTGAACGGTCTCGAAGTGGCCGTCGACGATGACGTCGAGCAGCCCCCACAGGAGGTAGCCGACGCCGTACTTCGCCAGGTTCTCGTTGTCATCCCAACGCGCGACGATCGGGTCCATCGAGTAACCGGGGGTCTTCCGGACCGTGATCAGGTAGCGCGGTGCGGCGAAGATGGCCAGCTCGTGCGCGCTCAGCTCGCCCATGTCGCCGCTCAGCGCCACGTCGTACAGCGAGATGAAGACGTGGTCGTCGTAGTGGTCGACCTTCGGCCGCTGCCGCTCGGTCTTCGCGTCCTCGACCGCCAGCGGGTTGAGCCCGAACTCCTCGGCGAGCAGCGCGAGATCGTCGTTGTCCGGCGTGTCCAGATCGAGCCAGACCACGCACTCCTTGGTCTCGAGGTGGTCGGAGATCTTGGCCGGGTCGAAGTTCTCATCAATGCATTTGCCGCCGCGATACAGCCGGGTGCGAATCACAGCCACGACGGTACGACGCGGGGGCCCGCTCGGCGGGTCAGCGCGCCGCAGCGCGGCGACTCGTCGGTGCCGGCGGGCCCTCGTCGGTCGGCGGCGGCACAGTCGGCATCCAGGCGGCGAGCGTTGCGCGCTCCTGGGTGAGGTCGAGCACGTCGGCCTCGGCGTAGGAGTACTCCGGCGACCAGAACAGCGCGTCGAACGGGCAAGCCTCGATGCAGATCCCGCAATACATGCAGAGCGCGTAGTCGATCGCGAAGCGGTCGAGCACGTGCCGGACGCGATCGCGGCCCCCGGCGGTCGGCGCCGGCACGGTCTCTGCGTGCGAGTCGATGTAGATGCACCAGTCCGGGCACTCGCGCGCGCAGAGCATGC
>CAYNDD010000482.1:0-1768 GCA_964395425.1 uncultured Frankiaceae bacterium | reverse complement strand
GCGCCAGCTCCGCGCGATCGCAAGACTGCCTCAGAACGAACAGAACCGTCACTATCCATCGGCCAAGCGCCAGCGGCCAGATGGCTAGGCGTTGAAGCGGAGCTCCACGAGTTCCCGCCTGCCCCACAGGGCCGCCGCTACCCGCAGCGAGCCGGCGCAGGACCAGACCGTTCCCGCTATCCGCTTTCGCGATCGGCGACACTCTGATGGGTTGGATGCAATACTCACCGACGTCGGTCTGTCTGTGGTGGCGGTGCCCCGGACGCTGTATAAGTCGTCCGTCCAGCGGGAGGGCAGCGCCGTGTGCGCGATGTGGTCAGTGAGGGCTCCGCGGGCTGCGCGTCAGCGGAAATCGGCGATGCGGACGGCTGCGATGAGTTCGGTGTTGCTGGCGGCGTTCGCGGTCGGAAGTCCGGGCGCGGCGGGCGCCTCGCATCGGCCGATACGCGCGGCGAAGGCTCCTGCATCGACATTAGGGGTGTTCTTCGGGGTAACCACCGTTCCGCATACCAGCGATGTTTGGGTATACGGGGATGCGGGCCTTAACAGCCACCTGTTCGTAGCGCGTCGTCACGATGGTCACTGGCAACGGATCAAGCCGCCGAAGCTCGGCGGGAGGTACGGAGAGATCGTCGGCATTGCCGCGGGATCCGCGGGCACCGTCTGGCTACTGGGAGGCGTACAGCAGAAGCCGGGGATCCAGGAACTCCCCGCCATCTGGCGGTGGAGCGGGAAACGGTTCGTCCGGCAGCATCTGCCGCCGATGCAGAGCGGCGAGCTCGAGGTCGGGAGCGCCGATATCTCTGCGAGTTCCGCGACGAACGCGTGGGTGACCGGTGGCCTGTACTCGCCGGCGAATCCCCTCATCGCGTTGCACTGGAACGGCCGAAAGTGGGAGCAGGTTTCGACACCGGGCGGCGAGGGTCTCGGTCCGGTCGGCACGTCGAGCGCGACGAATGCCTGGGCAGAGGGATCGGGCACGTTCGACCACTGGAACGGGAAGGCGTGGTCCATCGATGGGACCGCGCCCACCGGCGTGCAGTTCAGCGCCATCGCAACCAGCTCACCCAAGCTGGCCTACGCGGTCGGCTTCAATGCCACCACATATGCGCCGGTCATCCTGCGGTTCAACGGTACGAGCTGGTCGCCCGCTGTGTTGTCCAAGACAGCCAAACGCGAGGACCAGCTCGAGGGAGTCACGATGCACGGCGGGACGGCTTGGGCCGTTGGCATCAGCGGCGGCGGTCCGAGGATCCTGCACAGCACTGGTGGAGCGTGGACGGTGGAGCAGTCCCTTAAATCCGGCTACACGCTGGGAGGGATCAGTGCGCAATCCAGCAAACACGCCTACGCCGCCGGGAGCCACGAAGGCACGATCGACCCGGCCCGGCGAACCTACCTCGAGTACTTCAACGGCCACTCCTGGAAGAGTGAACCCTCCAAGCTCTAAGACCGGCCGACAGCAGCAGCCGAGGCAACGCGGCCGGGCGTAGCGACCGAAAGCGCAATTGTCATCACCTGCGGTCGCTTGGATGCGACGGTAGGGAATGCTGTGAACGCAACGTTTCACAACTTCACACATCGAACGCTCGCCGAGACATATCGCCCTCGTGTTCGCTGGCGCGTGGTTCGGACCGCCAGTGGAACGAGGCGATCGGACTGCGGGTCTGAGATCTCAGCCCGCTACGGCAGGAAGCCAGCATCGACCGGGTGGTCATGAACCAGAACGGCGCGAAGACACTGCTACGGCTGTACGAGCTGCGACTCA
>CAYNDD010000481.1:0-1773 GCA_964395425.1 uncultured Frankiaceae bacterium | reverse complement strand
ACGCCGTGCTGGCACGGCATGAGGACGAGGTGCCCGTCGTGCGCCGCGCCGCCGAACGCCCCGCCGCCGCAACCCGCCAGGCTGCGCACTTCGTGCCCCACGCCGCCCAGGGTGGTGCGAAGCAGGTAGACGTTGCCGTTCTTGCCGGCGATCACGATCCGGCCGGCCACCGGCACGGGTGACGAGGATCCGAGGTCGAGGTCGTCGATGTTGTCCTGCTTCCACACCGACGGCGCGAAGACTGCGACCCGATGGAGTGAGACCGGTTTCAATTCGGTGACCGAGTCGCTCTTGTCCCACTTGCCGCTCTCCTCGGCGCCATTGCCGCTCGCGACGTAGATGTTGCCGTTGGTGCCGACCGTCGCCCCGGCCGGCGACCACATGCCGGCCTCGCGCGCGGTCGGCACCGCGTAGTGCGTGGTCGTGCCCTTGCCCGTGGTCGAGGTTGAGGTGATGTAGCCGTCATAGTTGCCGCAGTCGCCGGCCAGCCCGCCGTACTGGGTGAAGACCCGGCCGTCGCTCACCAGCAGGGCGGAGCGTTGCTGCTCGGCCCGGCGGTCGCGGCTGGGCAGCACGTCCATGCTCTTGTGCCAGCGCCGATGACCGTTGGCGACGTTGAGCGCCCACAGCGTGTGGTGCCCGCCGAGGGTCTCCGCGACGACGAAGACCGAGCCGGTCTTCGCGTCGTACGCCGGGGTGCCGGTGATGCCGAGCGGGAAGATGTCGCCACAGCCCGGCTGGTCGCCCTGGATGTCGGACTGCGACTCCGGGGTGGCCAGGTGCGTGCGCCACTCTGTGTGTCCGGTTGCCGGGCTGAGCGAGTAGACCGAGTCGTTCTCGGTCGCGACGATCAGCGCGCCGTTGACCACCAGTGGCTCGCCGTAGACCGCGCCGTCGAGGGTGGCGGTCCAGGAGTGGTGCAGGGGCAGCGAGATCGAGGCCGCCGCAACGCCTGAGCGCCCGTTGGTGCGGTGGTAGGTCGGCCAGTTTGAGAGCTGGCTCCTGCTGCCCGCCTGCGCCGGCTGGTGTGCTACCGCGATCGTCGCGGCCGGGCTGCTGATATGACCGCCCTCGGACGCGCATCCGGCGGCGAGGAGGACGGGCAGAGCGAGTACGGCACTGGCAACGAGACGGCGCATGAGTCGAGTGTCCCCCTCAGGAGGACAATGAATGCCATGGCTCAGGGTGAATCTGCCGGGAAGCGGGCGCGCGCGCTCAACGACACGATCAGCTACGTGATGTGGTCGGTGTTCAAGGTGCGCACCGGGCTGCCGGCCGACGGCCGCGACGCCCTGGCCGCCGAGCTCGCCCAGCTCATCGACCAGCTCGGCGAGAAGGGCGTCGTGACCCGCGGCCTCTACGACGTCGCGGGCTTCCGGGCCGACGCCGACTTCATGATCTGGTGGGTCGCGCCGACCTCGGACGACTTGCAGGAGGCCTGGTCGCGGTTCCGGCAGACCGGGCTCGGCCGGGCCTGCGACCCGGTCTGGTCGGCGATGGCGTTGCACCGGCCGGCCGAGTTCAACAAGAGCCACGTCCCGGCATACCTCGCCGGTGAGGACCCGAAGCGTTACATCAGCGTCTATCCGTTCAACCGGTCGTACGAGTGGTATCTGCTGCCGGACGACGAGCGCCGTTCGATGCTCGCCGAGCACGGCGTCATGGCGCGGGACTACGCCGACGTGCGCGCCAACACCGTTGCGGCGTTTGCGCTCGGGGACTACGAGTGGATGCTGGCGTTCGAGGCGGACGAGCTGCACCGGATCGTCGACC
>CAYNDD010000480.1:0-1786 GCA_964395425.1 uncultured Frankiaceae bacterium | reverse complement strand
GCAGGGTGAACCACGAGTTGTCGGTCGCGGTGACGGTGCGGCCGATCGGATGGCGATAGACGTCACCCACCTCGAAGTCCTCGAAGAACCGCCCCTGCCAGCCGGCCCGCTCGGTCATCGCCCCACCTCCGGTTGCGCAAACCCGTTTGATCCCAACGATTCGAGCAGCTCGGCGAACCGTACGGCGTCCACGTTGCCGCCCGAGATCACGACGCCGACCCGTCGGCCGGGCGGCAGCTCGAGGCCGCCGGAGAGCAGGGCCGCCACGCCGACCGCGCCACTGGGCTCGACCACGATCTTCATCCGCTCGAACAGGAAGCGCATCGCGGCGACGATCTGCTCGTCGCTCACCCGGACGATGTCGTCGACCAGCCGGCTGTTGACCGCGAAGGTCAGCTCGCCCGGCTGGTCGACCGCGAGGCCGTCCGCGATCGTGTGCGGCACCGGGATCCGCACGCGGGCGCCGGCCCGAAGCGACTGCCAGTGGTCGTCGCCGGCGGCCGGCTCGACCCCGATCACGGCGATGTCCTGGCTTCGGCTCGTCACCGCGGTGGCAACACCGGCCATCAGGCCGCCGCCGCCCAGCGGCACCACGACCGCGTCGAGCCCGCCGGTCTGCGCCAGCAGCTCGAGTCCGACCGTGCCCTGCCCGGCCATGACGTCGAGATGGTCGTACGGCGGGACGATCGCCAGCCCCGCGGCCGCGGCGAGCTCCTCGGTCAGCGCCCGGCGGTCCTCGGTGTAGCGGTCGTAGGTGACCACGGTGGCGCCGTACTCCTCGACCGCGGCGACCTTGCCGGCCGGCGCGTCGAGCGGCATCACAACCGTCGCAGTAGTGGCGAACTCGCGAGCCGCGAGCGCGACGGCCTGCCCGTGGTTGCCGGACGAGAACGTCGCCACCCCGCGCACCCGCTCGGCCGGGTCGAGGCAGGCGATCGCGTTGTAGGCGCCGCGGAACTTGAAGGCGCCGGCCCGCTGGAAGTTCTCACACTTGAGCGAGACCGCAGCACCGGCCAGCCGGTCGAGCGTCGTGGAGGTGAGCACCGGGGTCCGGTGCGCGTGGCCGCGCAACCGTTTCAGCGCTGCGTCGATCATGGCCGGCGAGAGTTCGGCCATCAGCGACCTCGTCGCGCCCGAAGCACCGGCACAGGCTCTCACGGCGCGCTGCGGCAGGATGAAGCCGCCGCAGCGTGAGGGGAGCACATGAACGAGCTGAGCGCCGACGAACGCAGCATCGTCGAACTCGTCCGCCGGTTCGTCGACGACAAGGTGCGCCCGGTCGCCCGCGACCTCGAACGCGACGACATCTATCCCGAGGCGCTGATCGAGGCGATGAAGCAGATGGGGATCTTCGGGCTGGCGATCCCCGAGCCGTACGGCGCCACCCTGGTCTCGATCCCCTGCTACGCCCGGATCACCGCCGAGCTCGCCCGCGGCTGGATGAGCCTGGCCGGCGCGATGGGCACCCACGCGGTGGTCTCGACCCTGCTCGTGCAGTTCGGCACCGACGCGCAGAAGCAGCGCTACCTGCCGGCGCGCGACCGGGGAGATCCGGGCCGCGATGGCCCTGACCGAGCCGAGCGGCGGGTCGGACCTGCAGGCCCTGCGCACGGTGGCCCGCCGCGACGGCGACACCTACGTCGTCAACGGCACGAAGGCCTGGATCACCAACGCCCAGCACACCGGATTGATCGCCTTGCTCTGCAAGACCGATCCCGACGCCGAGCCGCCCCACCGCGGCATCAGCATCCTGCTGGTCGAGAAGGGCCCCGGCCTCACGGTCGGC
>CAYNDD010000479.1:0-1806 GCA_964395425.1 uncultured Frankiaceae bacterium | reverse complement strand
GACGTCGGGCATCGGGTGGGCGCTCATGGGCGGTCAATCCCACCATAGGTCAACGGGGTCTTCGGATCTGAGCGGGGCGCCGTTGCCCGGAAATGGGACGAAGGCGCTTCACGCTTGAGGTGTGACCCAACAAGTACGAGGCGCCTTCGTCGTGTCCGAGCCTAGCGAGATCGTCCAGGCGCTGATCGGGTTGAAGGACGTCCGCGTCTTGTACTACGAGCGGCGTGGGCCGCGGGTTGATCTGGTGATCGAGCAGGTCGTGACCGATCCGCGGTGTCCGACCTGCGAGGGTCGGGCTCGGGTGAAGGAACGCCCGCTGGTCCGTTATGTGGATCTGCCGGTCTACGGCACTCCGATGCGGCTGGGCTGGCGTAAGCATCGGTTGCGCTGCCCTGATTCGGGGTGTCCGCGGCGCAGCTGGGTGCTGGGCGATCATCGGATCGCGGCGAAGAACTGCCTGCTTACGACCCGGGCCGCGAAGTGGGCGACGGTCCAGGTCGGCACCGGCCGGACCGTGTCTGAGGTCGCCGTCGAGCTGGCGTGTGACTGGCACACGGTCAACGACGCGGTCACCACCTACGGCAGCGCGCTGCTCGCGGCGGACCGCCGACGGCTCAACCACACCGTCGCGATCGGGCTGGACGAGACGTCGTTCGTGCGGCTGGCCGATCAACACACCAGCTACGCCACGACGGTCTGCGACGTGGAGCATCATCAGATCATCGACATCCTGCCCAGCCGGCATTTCGTTGACGTCGCAGGGTTTCTCGACAAGCAGCCCGAGGCATGGAAGACACGGATCGGATTCGGTGCGTTGGACATGTCCAACACCTACGCCGCGGTCTACACCGTCGTGCTGCCCAAGGCCGCGCAGGTCGTCGACTCCTTCCACGTGATCGCCCTGGCCAACCGAGCGCTGGACAGCGTCCGCCGACGGGTGCAGAACGAGCAGACCGGTCACCGCGGCCGCCGCCATGACCCGCTCTACCGGGCCCGGCGCGCCCTGCTGGTCGGCGAGGAACGCCTCACCGACAAGGCCGCGCAGCGTCTGAACTCGCTGCTGGCTCTCGGTGACCCGAACGCCGAGGTCGCGATCGCCTACCGGATCAAAGAACGACTCCGCGAGTTCTACCGCACCCGCGACCCATCAACCGCTCGAACGATGCTCGACGAGCTCGTCGAGCACTGCCGCCGGCGCACCATGCCGCCAGAACTGCAGAAGCTCGGCCGGACCCTGCACGCCTGGTTCGACAAGATCTGCAACTACCACCTCGCCCGAGTCAGCAACGGACCCACCGAAGCGCTGAACAACCTGATCAAACGGATCAAACGAATCGGGTTCGGGTTCCGCAACTTCGACAACTACCGCATCCGAGCACTGCTCTACGCCGGCAAACCCAACTGGCGCGTCCTCGGCTCGATCGTCGTCCAGTGACCCACCAGACCCCGCCAGGATACGATGAGCCGGTTTTTCAGCGTTTCCGCAGGTCAGAACCCTGTTTCGGCTCGCGGGGCCGGAGCCAGGGCGTCACGGTATTGACCGCCAGAGACCCCTCCTGGCCCTGATTTACCGCCCGTTGTTGCACGCGGGTTGCACGGCCAAGCTGACCTTTCGTGGGTCAGTACGAGCGTGTGCCAGCTATGAAAACGGCGATCCATGCGCGAGGCGCAGCGTTGAGGCGTGCATACGGCACCCGTCGTGTAGCGGCACTTCCAGATCGGGAGGGTGAAGCCAGCAGCCCGGTGGATCGGACGAGATGTCCTCTACCTGAGGGTCACCCTTGCTCCGCGCTCCTTGGCAGTCAG
>CAYNDD010000478.1:0-1833 GCA_964395425.1 uncultured Frankiaceae bacterium | reverse complement strand
TGGCCTGCCGCGCTAGCAGATCTCGCAGCTCCTCCAAGGTCTTGACCGTCGTGCGTTCCCCGGTCGCTACCACCTCGACGACACCGCGGATGTCGCCGTCACGCAGCGCCGTCGAGGACAAATGGAGCACGAAGGAGTGGGTCATCCGCCAAGCGTCGCGGCGAGACGTTGCGCCGCCGTCCCGTGCTGGGCTAGTCGGCGGCCGGTCGGAACGGACTAGTTGCTCGTACGGCCAGGGCTCACCGGCGCGAGCGCGAGCTCGACCATTGCGCGGCGGATGTCCGGGCTCGGTTCGAGACCGAGATCGGCGAGCGCCGCAACCGCGCGTTGGAGCATCCGCCGGGCCGGCTCACGACGGCCGAGCGCCATCAAGTGACCGGCGACCTTGAGGTAGCGGGTGTCGTCGTACGGGTCCGCCTCGATCGCCTGCTCGAGGGCGAATCTTGCCTCGTCGAGCGAACCACGAGCGGCGGCCTCGTCGGCGACCAGGTCGAGCAGCTCGATCCGTCGCCGGCGCAGCTGCTCGCGAGGTCCGACCGCCCACGACTCGTACGGGTCGGTAGGAAGTAGCTCGCCGGTCCACAGCGCGAGCGCCGCCGCGGCAAGCGGACCGCGAGTCTGCCCGACGCCGGCCATTGCACGGTCCGCCGCGACACGAAACGCCCACGCATCCACCCAGCTGTCGGCCAGGCTCAGCCGCGACTGGTCGCGGACGATGAGCTCACCGGCCCGGCTGCGCAGCCGCCCGAGTGCGCTGCGCAGCCGGCGACGACCGTCCGCGGCGGGCAGGTCAGGCCAGAAAGTGTCGACGACGACCTCGACATCGAGGCCGCCCGGGTGCAGCGCGATCAGCCGGACGACCGCGCCGGCGACGCCTGCCGGCATCGCGACGTCGGCGCCGTCCCGCCGCACCGATGCGTGCCCGAGTAGTCGCACGATGAACCCGCCGGGCGGCGCGAGGAGTAGTTCCGCGATCGGCGACCCGGCCGATGCGGCCAAAGGGAGCAGCACGGACATCAGCTCGGATTCGCCGATCAACGCAATCCTTGGGTCACCGAGCTCGGCAGCCTGCTCAAGGGCGCGCGCGGCAAGCATTCCGGCATCCGGGTAGCCAGCCCTCAGGCTGGCATAGGCGCTCAGCACCGTACGCCGCCAGGTGAGCCGAACCTCGAGCCATGGCGCGCGGGTGAGCGCGCGGAGCGCCGCGAGCGCTTGAACCGGGTCGCCTCGCCTGGCGAGTAGCGACGCTTGAGCCTGAAGGACGAACTCGTCGTCCGGACCGCGCTCAACGGCCCGACGAAGATAGTCCTCGGCCGCATCACGGCGACCTACCCGGTCGAGCAGCTCGGCGGCGTCAGCGAGGTAGGTTGAGCCGCTGGTGAAATCGAACCAGTCTGCCCGGTGCCGCTCGGTCTCGGCGAGAAACCGCTCGGTGCCCTCGGCATCGCCGGTTATTGACGCGATGCGGGCGTACTGCCAGCTGGCGTATGCCCGAACGACAGCATCATCATGGCGATCGGCGAGCTCCGCGGCCTCGTCCAGTAGCCCGTCGACTCCGGCCCAGTCGCCCCGCATCGTCAGGATCTCGGAGAGGAACGTGAGCACCACACCCCGCCGCGGGCTGTGCGGAGCAAACATGTCCAGCGCCTCGCGCATCGCGGCCTCCGCGGCAGCGAGGTCACCGCGCTGGTAGAACACGGAGTTCCCACGCCAGAAGAGGGCGAACGCCTGCCACTCGGTGCAGCCGAGCGCGGCGTACTCCTCCGCCGCCTCAAGCAGCGTGCGGGAGGCGGCCCGGGCCGACATCTCGTCCCCTCGCCAGGCGAGGACCCG
>CAYNDD010000477.1:0-1845 GCA_964395425.1 uncultured Frankiaceae bacterium | reverse complement strand
CCCGCTGGCCAGCGCGGCGGCCGCGGAGCCGGCGTCGGTGAGCACGGCGACCGCGCCGGCCGCGCGCGCGGCATCGACGTGCGCGATCCCGTGGGTGTGCGACCCGGCTCTGGCGACGTACAGGTCACCCGGCCGGATCTGCCTCGAGTCATGGCTGATCCCGGTGATGAGCGTGTCGGCATCGCCGTCGAGCCTTGCTCCGGGCAGCCGATCCAGCAGTCCGGCGAGGCGCTGAGGCAGCACCTCGTGCGGTCGTGGCATCAGGTCAGGCATCGCGAGGCACGCTACCCAAGCCTCACCACTTGAGCTGAGCCTTGGGCGGTTTCGTGAACGTCGGGGGGATCTTCAGCGTCCGCAGCGCGAAGCTCATCACGTCGTGGAAGATCGGGGCTGCGACCGCGCCGCCGTAGTGGTTGTGCAGCGGCCGGTCGAGGACGACCTCGCAGACCAGCTGGGGATTGTCGGCCGGCACCATGCCCACGAAGGTCGCGGTGTAGCCGGCGCCCGAGTAGCCGCCGTGCCCGTTGTAGCGGTTCGCCGTACCGGTCTTGCCGGCCACCCGGTAGCCCGCGATCCGGGCGGCGGGGGCGGTGCCCTCGTTGGACGTCACGGCTTCGAGCATGTTGCGCAGCTCGGTCGCCACCTGCACGCTGATGACCCGGTGGCGGCTGGGGGCGGGCGCCGGCACATAGTGATGGTCGGGATCGACGGTGCCCTCGACGATGTTCGGGTTGACCCGGATCCCGTCGTCGGCGATGGTCGAGTAGACACTCGCGACCTGCATCGCGGTGACGTCGATCCCCTGGCCGAACGACAGGGTCGCCAACGTGGTGCCCGACCACTGCGACCGTGGTGGAAGCAAGCCGCCGCTCTCCGCCGGAAGCCCGACGCCGGTCGGCTTGCCGAAGCCGTACGCGTGCAGGTAGTAGTCGAACCGCTGCGGGCCCAGCCGCTGCGCAACTTTGATCGCGCCGATGTTGCTGGACTCCGCAAGGATGCCGGTGAGGGTCAGGTGCTCGGTGCCGTGGATCTCCGCGTCGTGGAAGGGCGTGCCGGCCACCCGGTAGGAGTCCGGGATGACGAAGTGCGAGTCCGGCGTGACCAGCCCGTCCTCGAGTCCGGCCGACATCGTGATGACCTTGTTCACACTGCCCGGCTCGAACGGCACACTGACCGCGGGATCGCCGAGATCCTTGCTGTTGGCCCTCGCCAGGTTGTTCGGGTTGAAGGTCGGCGCCGAGGCCAGGGCAAGGATCTGACCGTTCTTCGGGTTCATCACGATCACGGTGCCGGACAACGACTTGGTGACCTTCACCTGCCGGGTGATCTGCCGCTGCGCCTCGAACTGGATGTCGCGCTGCAAGGTGAGCCGGAGCCCGGAGCCTGGGACGGCGGGGGTGGTGTCGGTGCGGCCGTCCGGGATCGCCTCACCGTTCGCGCCGACCTGGTAGCGCTCGATGCCACTGTGCCCGGCCAGCGTGCGCTGGTAGCTGTACTCAAGCCCACCGGCACCTTGCCCATCAGCGTTGACGAAGCCGATCACGTTCGCGGCGAGAGTGCCGTCCGGATAGATCCGCTCGGTGGTGTCGGGCGTCGTGATGCCGGGCAGCTTCATTGCGAGGATCGAGTCGGCCTCCGACGGTGAGACCGGAGTCGGAGTCAACAACGCGTACTGGCTGTGCGTACTGAGCTGGCGCAACAACGTGACGGCATTCAGGTCGAGCAACGGAGCGAGCTGGTCGACGATCGCGAGCGGATCCGAGATCTCCTCCGGATCGGCGACCACGTCGCGCGCATCGACACTGGTCGCGATCGGGTTGCCGTCACGGTCGGTGATGGTGCCCC
>CAYNDD010000476.1:0-1883 GCA_964395425.1 uncultured Frankiaceae bacterium | reverse complement strand
CCGTTGGGTAGCTTCTCGACCTTCCATTCGGCGTGGGTCTTGCAGCGGTGGTGGCGCCGGCAGCGTGGACACATGTTCTCTTCGTCCGTTGCGCCGCCGCACCCGTGGGCACGGGTGTGTTCGGCGTCGCATCGGTCCGCGGGGATCGAACAACCGGGAAAGTCACACGCCGGGGTGGCGGCTCGAAGGAACCGGCGCAGCGCCGCGTTCGGTCGGTACGTAGTTCGGCCGATTGCGATCAGCCCGCCGGTGTCGTCCGCGGTGAGGAACCGATGCCATTCGCCGTCGGCGGCGAGCTCGCGCAGGTGTTCGGCGGTGATCGGGCCGTATCGGGCTAGCTCACCCGGATCGTCGCGGAGGCCGAGCAGGGTCTTGATGCCGCCGGTCACCTGGACCGTGACCTTGGCTCGGACCGCGGGGCTGACGTCGTCGCCCGCGAGCGCCGAGGCACACAGGTCGATGAGCGCATCGGCGCGGGCCTGGTCCATGGTCCGGACCTCGGTGCGGGCGCCGGCCTTCACCTGCTCGCGGTCGGCGGCCTTGTATCCCTGGGCAATCTTGGTGAGCGCGTTCATCGCGGTGATGGCCGCCTCGGCCGGGACCTCCGCGTAGAGGGCGGCCATCCCGTCCGGCAACGGCCAGAACGCAACCCGCCGGTCCGCAACCGCGCGTTGCCGCTTGGCTTCCGCGGCTGTGCCGTCGGCTTTCAACACCTCCCGGCGCAGCTTGCGTCGCCAGGCGGGCAGGTCCCGGTCGATGTCCCAGCTCGCGACCATCGCCCGGTCGACGTCGACGCGGGCCCACGCGGGCAGGACGGCGGTGGCGTCGGCGACCGCCCGCGCCATCAGCCAGCTGATCTGCCCGCGCTCGAGTGCGCCGCGGACTCCCGGTAGGTCCCGGATCACGGTGCGCGCGGTGGTCAGCTCGTTCGCGGCGCTGTGCAGGGACAAGCCGGTGATCAGCGCGACCACTTCCTGGCCGAAGCCGTCGACCCCGAACGGTCCGGACACCTCCTCGTGCCCGGTCGTTGCGTCGACCATCGCCTCCGCGCGGCGCAGCGCTGCCCAGGCGGTGAACCGGTCCCAGCAGCCGAGCACCCGCTCCCGATCCGCGTCCGACAGCTCTTCCTCGCGCAGGTGATCGAGGACGGAGAGCATCCACACCCCGGGCCGCTCAACCTCCAGATCGTCGAGCAGCTCGCCTGGGGTAGCGCCGAGCAGCGCAGCGAGCGGCGCTGGGGCGTCATACTCGACTTCGAACACATGTTCGATCCTAACGGCCACCACTGACAAGAAGTCAGTCGCGGTCCGCAGGTGGAGGCATCCGCTGCTGGAGGAGTGCTGTCCACGGTGTCGGACGGGTGAGGCAGGGTGGAGCGAGACCCGCAATGGAGAGGACACCCTGATGGTCGAGGACCTGGTCGACTCCCGCCGTACCGAGCCGGCGTACGGCCTGCCCGAGCGGGCCATGCTCGAAGCCTGGCTCGAGTTCCACCGGACCACCTTGTTGCTCAAGTGCGACGGGCTCGACGACGCGCAGCGGAAGGCTCGCCCGGTCGCGACGTCCAACCTCTCGCTGCATGGCCTGGTCCGGCATATGGCTGAGGTGGAGCGCAACTGGTTCAGCCGGGTGCTGTCGGAGTCAGGCGCGACACCGATCTGGTACGACCCGGACGTCGAGGACAGCGAGATGGTGCCGCTCGACCACGCCGACTGGGCCGCGGACCTGGCGGCGTGGGAGGCCGAGTGCGCGCACAGCCGGCAGGCGGCCGCGGAGCGCGGGCTCGACGACAGCGGGCGCCGTCGCAACGGTGACGTGGTGACCCTGCGCTGGATCTACGTGCACATGATCGAGGAGTACGCCCGGCACAACGGGCACGCGGA
>CAYNDD010000475.1:0-1883 GCA_964395425.1 uncultured Frankiaceae bacterium | reverse complement strand
GTCGATCGCCTGCTCGTCCGTCGTCGCGCCGTGCACGATCCGCCAGCCGCGTTCGACCCGCTCGAGCCGCCGGACCGCGCGTCCGGTCGTGACCACGCCACCACGCTCACGAATCGCCGCGGCCAGGCTGCTCGGCAGCGAACCCATCCCACCGGTGAGGGTCGCGAAGACCGGGTCGCTCGGCGCGGAGGCCGGCACGACCCGCCGCGCCGCGGCCAGCACCGACCGCCCGTCGCGAGGCAGCTGCGGGATCGTCGCGGCCAGTGACAGCTCGTCGGCCCGCCCGGCGTACACCCCGCCGAGCAACGGATCGACCAGCCGCTCGACCACCGCCCGGCCGACTCGCCGGCCGACCCACGCACCGACCGAGACGTCACCGTCGGGTGCCGCGGCCGGAGGTTGGCCGGGCAGGAAGCGGTCCAGCGCGGCGCGGGCCACCTCCGCACCGGACAGCACCCCGCGCAGCGCCGCCGGGTCGCTCGGCACGCCCATCACGGTGCGCAGCGGTATCGGCCGCATCGCGCCGCGGGCCCAGACGCTCGCAGCGGTCGTGCGCGGAGACACCAGCTCGCCGGAGCGGCCGAGTGCATCGACGAGGTCGAGCGCCTCCGGCACCCGGCGGAGGAACATCTCGGCGCCTTCGTCGACGAGCACGCCGGCGACCTCGGAGGTCCGCAGCTTGCCGCCGACCACGTCGCTCGCCTCGATGACGGTGACGTCGGCTCCGTCGCCGGCGAGGGCGTGCGCGGCCGCGAGACCGGCGATCCCGGCGCCGACGACCACGACTCGGCTCACGCGCGAGCCGAGTCCTCGTCGGCTGAGTGGCCTCCGGCGGTGTCCTCGTGGACCAGCTCGACCAGTCGGGTCAGCACGTCGGGATCGGTCTCGGGCAGCACGCCGTGACCGAGGTTGAAGATGTGTCCGGCCGCTGACCGGCCGCTGCGCAGCACCGCACGTGCGCGTTCGGCCACCACGGGCCACGGCGCGAAAACGGTGGCCGGGTCGAGGTTGCCCTGCAGCGCGACACCCGGCCCGACCCGCTGCGCTGCCACGTCGAGCGGCACCCGCCAGTCGACGCCGACCACCTCGGTGCCGGCCCCCGCCATCAGGCCGAGCAACTCGCCGGTGTCGACCCCGAAGTGGATCCGTGGCACGTCGGCCACCGAGTCGAGCACCCGGCGGCTGTGCGGAAGCACATAGCGCTCGTAGTCGGCTGCCGACAACGCGCCGGCCCACGAGTCGAACAGCTGGACCGCCGCAACGCCGGCATCGATCTGCACCCGCAGGTAGGCCGCCGCGATATCGGCCAGCCGACCGGCGAGCGCGTGCCAGGTGGTCTCGTCGCCGTACATGAGGGCCTTGGTCCGGGCGTGGTCGCGACTGGGCCCACCTTCGACCAGGTACGACGCGAGCGTGAACGGCGCGCCGGCGAACCCGATCAGCGGCGTGCCGCCGAGCTCGGCCACCAGGTTGTGGACGGCGTCGGCGACCGGCGAGACGGCGTCGGGGTCGAGCGGCGCGATCCGCTCGACGTCAGCGGCGGTGCGAACCGGCTCGGCGACCACCGGTCCGACGCCGGGCTTGATGTCGAGATCGACACCGGCCGCTTTGACCGGCAGCACGATGTCGCTGAACAGGATCGCCGCGTCCACGCCGTACCGGCGGACCGGCTGCAAGGTGATCTCGACCACGAGATCGGGGCGCAGGCACGACTCGAGCATCCCGACGCCCTCGCGGACCTTGCGGTACTCCGGCAGCGAGCGGCCGGCCTGCCGCATGAACCACACCGGGGTGTGCGGGCCCGGTTCGCCGCGGCAGGCCCGCAGGAACGCGCTGTCAGCGAGGTCGGGCATTCCTCGATCGTGTCACGCGACCCGCGCCCG
>CAYNDD010000474.1:0-1886 GCA_964395425.1 uncultured Frankiaceae bacterium | reverse complement strand
AACAGAGCTGCTCTGTTGCGCTATCGGAACAGACCTGTTCTGTTGCGCTATCGGAACAGACCTGTTCTGTTGCGCTATCGCAACAGAACAAAGCGGCCGGAAAAGCTTTCCCCCGGCCGGGAAGTTCTCGACCGAGAAGGGCGGATTGCCCCACCCGCGCGCGCCCGCGCGGCAATGGACTAGTTTCGCGTTCATGCTGACCGTTCGCGAGCGCTGAGCTGATGGCGCCGCCCACCCCGAGGGCGCTGGTTATCACCGCGTCCGACCGCGCGTCGGGCGGAATGTACGCCGACAAGGGCGGTCCGCTGATCGTTGACGCGCTGCACGCGATCGGCTTCGAGGCGGACGGTCCGATCGTGGTGCCAGACGGTGCGCCCGTCGAGATCGCACTCCGCTCCGGCGTCGAAGCCGCGTACGACGTGATCATCACGACCGGCGGCACCGGCCTCGGTCCGCGCGACCACACGCCGCAGCTGACCGCGCAGGTGCTCGACTACGAGGTGCCGGGGATTGCGGAAGCGATTCGGGCGGCGGCACGGGTCGACGTCCCGACTGCTGTTCTTGGTCGTGGCCTTGCAGGCGTCGCCGGACGCACGCTCATCGTGAACCTGCCCGGATCGACGAGTGCGGTGCGCGACGGGATGGCGGTTTTGGCGCCGATCCTCCAGCATGCTGTGGAGCAACTCGCGGGGGGCAACCATGGCGATCACGATGGCTCGCAAGCACATCACCCCGACCACCAGGGATAGGCGCACGTGAGCGTGGGCTGGCCAGTAGTCATTGCGCACGGCCCGGTGCGGCTGCGGCCCTTGCGACTGCGCGATGCCGGCGAGTGGCGGATGACCCGGTTGTTGAATCGCGACTGGCTCGAACCGTGGGAAGCGACGACGCCCGGGGTCACGCCTAGCGACGGCGGCCGGGGGTACGGCGACGCCGTTCGCGCCCTGCGACGCGATGCCCGGCTCGGACTGTGCTTCCCGTTTGCCCTGCTCGTTGGGGAGCAGTTCGCCGGCCAGGTCACGGTTGGCGCGATCGCGCGCGGCTCGGCGAACTCCGCCTATCTCGGCTATTGGATCGCGCGCGAGTTAGCCGGGCGGGGCATCATGCCGACGGCGCTCGCGATGGTCATCGATCACTGCTTCGGGGACGCCGGGTTGCATCGCGTCGAGGCCAACATCAGGCCCGAGAACGCGGCAAGCCGCCGGGTGGTCGAGAAGTTGGGCTTCCGGCTCGAGGGCACCCGCGCGCGCTACATCCATATCGCCGGCGCGTGGTGCGACCACCTGTCGTACGCGCTCACGGTCGAGGACGTGCCGGGCGGCGTGCTCCCGCGCTGGCTCGCGGCCGGCGGCGGCGCCAGATTGAGCAGCGCCGACTCGACCTGAAGTCGACATATTCGCCGACACACCACCGATGTACTCGTCACATCCGTCACTCGTGTCTAGCGTGACGAAGTGTGAGCAGCCTGATCGTCCTTGGCATCGTGGGGATTTGGATCCTGGTGCTCGTCCCGATGTGGCTCAACCGGCACGATGCCGACAGCGCGAGCCGCTCGATGGACACCTTCTCGACAGCGATGCGAGTGCTCTCGCGCCGTGGCCCGTCGCGGGCCCATCGCGCCCGCTCTGATCGTTCCGACCGTTTTGCCCAGGGTCAATACCTCGTGATGCCACGCGACAATTGGGGAGTCACCGTGGACAACCAGACCGACATGTCACCCGCCCGGCGCCGGCTTCGGATACCGCTCCAGCTGCCCGCCCGTCGACAGTCGTACGCGACCAGCGGCCGAGCCCAGCTGATCGCCCGCCGGCGCCGGATCGCCCTGGGCTTCGCCGCCCTCGTGATCGGACTCGCGCTCTCCGCCGAGTTTGCGCACACCTCCTGGT
>CAYNDD010000473.1:0-1898 GCA_964395425.1 uncultured Frankiaceae bacterium | reverse complement strand
GCTCGGGCAGCTCGCGGGCCGGCGGCACCCGGTAGGGGATCTTCGCCGCGGCGATCTTCTTCTTGGCGCGGGCCAGACGCGCGGCCATCGTCGGCTCACTCACCAGGAATGCCCTGGCCACCTCGGCGGTCGTGAGCCCGCAGAGCAGCCGCAGGGTCAGGGCGACCTGGGCCTCCGGCGCGAGCGCCGGATGGCAGCAGGTGAAGATCAGCCGGAGCCGGTCGTCCGGGATCTCGGCCTCGTCGATCTCGATCTCGGGCTCGACCTCGGCGTCCACCAGCAACGGCAGCGACCGTGCCAAGGTGGCATCGCGGCGTAGCTGGTCGAGTGCCCGGCGGCGGGCGACCGTGGTCAGCCAGGCGCCCGGCCGGTCGGGGATCCCGCGGCTCTCCCACACCGACAGCGCCTTGGCGTAGGCGTCCTGGACGCACTCCTCGGCCCGCTCGACGTCGCCGGCGACCCGCAGCGTCGCGGCGAGGACGAAGCCCCACTCGCGACGGTGCGCGTCGGCGACGGCCGCCGCGACGTCGGCCTGCGACGGCCTTGACGGTGCGTTCAGCCGATCACCATCACCGGTCGGACCTCGACGCCGCCGAAGCGAGCCGGGACCTGCTTGGCGATCGCGATCGCCTCGTCGAGGTCGGCTGCCTCGATCAAGTAGAAGCCGCCGAGGGCTTCCTTGGTCTCGGCGAACGGGCCGTCGGTGACGACCGGGCTGCCCGAGGCGTCGGCACGGATCGAGGTCGCGGTCCCGGTCGGCTGGAGCGCGTTGCCGCCCACGATCGCCTTCTCGTTCGCCTCGCCGAACGTGCCGTGCTCGGCACCGACCTCGGCCCACAGTTCGGCGCCACCGGCGACGTAACCGGCCTCGTCCTCATAGATCAGCACCACGTACTGCGACATTGTCGGAGTTCCTTTCGGTTGGGTCCGAGAGCCGGACCGGCTACCTCTTCGACGTACCGGCACGGCCGGGATCGACAACAAGTGTCCCCTGATCGACCGTCCTGTCGACGTAGCGCCGAATAGGTGAACTTTCTCGGGCCGACGGCGTGATTGGCAAAAGAAACTCCGTCCGGCTACAGACATTTGCCTCTCGGTGGGGCTAGCGTGCCGCCGACGGGCAATGGGACACCAGACAGCAAAGGGTCGATTTGTGAGCACATCAGGGAACACCGGTTCACTGCGTAAGCAGCTCTCCCGACTCGTGACCCTGGGCGCCGCCGGCGTCGTGGTCGCGAGCTTCATGGCCGGACCGGTTCCGGCGGTGGCCGCGGGCGCGGCGCCGATGACTCACATCTCCGCCAACTACGCCCGGGTTTCCGATGCCGCCCGGCTGCCGGCCGGCGCCCGCCGGCTCGGCGCAGCGGCAGCGAGTGCGAAGGTCAGCGGCGAGGTCGCCCTCGCGCCCCGCAACGCGACCGCACTCGCGCGGGCCGCGGCCGCGGTCTCGGACCCGCGATCGAAGACCTATCACCACTTCATTGCCAAGGGCAGTTTCGTCGCGAGCTATGGCCCGTCCCAGGCCACCATCAACGCGGTCGAGGCGACCCTCAAGGCCGCCCACCTGAAGGTCACCTCGCTGTCGGGCAACCACCTGCTGGTGCGCTTCAGCGGCACGGTCGCCGCGGCCGAGACCGCCTTCCGGACCCGGATTGCGAATGTCCGCCTGGCGAGTGGCCGGATGGCCATCGCGACGACCAAGTCGGTGTCCTTCCCGGCGTCGCTGGCATCGCAGGTCGTCGCGGTCGTCGGCCTCAACACCCTGGCCGAGCCGCAGAGCAACGTCGAGCGCGCGACCCATCCCGCCAAGGTCAAGGCGGTGACGCACCGCTTCACCCCGCCGCCCAACTCGGCGACGCCGTGCGCCGCCGCGACCGGTACCGACAACGAGTTCGGTG
>CAYNDD010000472.1:0-1906 GCA_964395425.1 uncultured Frankiaceae bacterium | reverse complement strand
AGTCTCCGGCTGCCGCACCGAGAAGCGCCGGAGTTGCGCCGCTCGTGGCTTCGCCCGGCCGGGGTTGGCCAACCGTCACGGATCAGCCTGGAAACGCACGAGAGCCCCCGACGCAGACGTGACGGGGCTACCTCGCGTGAACCGCGCAGAACCGGCTACTTAATGTTGCGGCACGTCCGTTCCTGGGCCAGGGTCGGGCGAGGTGCTCGGTGGATCGCTCGAGAGCCGGCTGCCCGCCCGTGAGGGTGTGGCTCGAGAGCGGCCTGCGGTCCGCCGGGCACCGATCCGCGAGGAGTGGCTCGAGAGGGGTATGCGTCGCTCGAAGTAGCGCTGCCCTCCTCGCTTCGTTGACCGGTCGATGGCGGGAGGTTGGCAGTGCAGGAACAGGTGATCATCGCGGTGGATCCGGCTAAGCGGGTTCATGCGGTGAACGTGGTGAACGCGCGCAGCGCGGTACTAGCTCGGCGGACCTTCGCGAACAGCTCGGATGGCTTCCGTGAACTGCTGCGGTTCGGTCGACGCTGGCGGCAGCGTGAGTGGGCGGTCGAGGGCTGTCGCGGGACCGGGAAGAATCTGGCACAGCGCCTGATCTCGCAGGGCGAGTCGGTGATCGACGTGCCGAGCAGGAAGTCCTCGCTGGTTAGGGCGTTCGCGAGCGACTCGGGTCGCAAGACCGATGACGTTGACGCGTACTCAATCGCGTTGGCGGCGTGGCATTCCCCTGACCTTGAGCGGGTGCAGACCGACGGCCAATGCGAGACCCTGCGACTGCTCGCGCACCGACGCAAAGAACTGGTGTCGCTGCGGACTCAGGCACTCGGCCGGCTGCACCGCGAATTGTTGATCCTGTTGCCAGGTGGAGCGAAACGGCGGCTCACCGTGAAGACCGCGAAGGGACTGCTCGCCTCGGTGCGGCCCCGGGACGAGGTCAGCAAAGTCCGCAAGCAGCTCGCGGTCGACCAGCTCGCCGACCTGGTCGCGATCGACAAGCGGATCGCAGAGATCAACAAGCAGATCAAGACCGCGGTCAGCAAAGTGGACACCACCGTCGGTGAGATCTACGGGGTCGGCCCGGTCGTGACCGCGATGATCCTCGGCGAGGTCCGTAACATCGCACGGTTCCGCGACGCCGACCACTTCGCCAGCTACAACGCGACCGCACCCGGACTCTGGGGCAGCGGCGGTGACGCCACCCCGTGCGTGAACCTACGGGGCAACCGAACCCTCAACAGCGCGATGCACATCGCCGCACTCAGCCAGATGCGTCACCCCGGCCCCGGTCGCGACTACTACCTGCGCAAGCTCGCCGCCGGCAAGACCAAACGAGCGGCGCTGCGCTGCTTGAAACGACGCATCAGCAACGTCGTCTTCCGGCACCTTGTCGCCGACGCGGCCCGGCAAGCTGGGAGCCCGGGAGGGCAATTGGGGGCGACTGTTCAATCCAGCGCGGTTGACCAGATCCCCAAGGTCAACACTTCGGAGCAGCCACAACCCGGGCTCACCAAGAACCGTACCGCGGAACTCCTCAATGCCTCTTGACAACAGAGGGGAGCCGTTCTGTACTACGAACACGGCCCAATGTCGTCGGCGGCTGGAGTGTAGGAAACGACAAGATCGCCGTTCGTCAACCTGACACGTTGGCCTGTTGGAGATCGCCATTGAAGGCGCAGCAGGTGACCGCACGCCTCCTTGTGCCCCGTCCCGACGAAGGTGAAGGAGAAGGCCGTGTTGGCACTGCTCGGTGCGAAGGCGGTCAACGAGGGATGCTCAACCTTCGCTCGGTCAAGCACACGAATCTGCACCGGCGCGCCGTTGATGTTTGCGCTGACGGTTACGGTCAGCAGTCCTGTGGAGCGGACGTCAAATCCCTCCGTGGCACTGAGCGGTTTCGAAAGGTCGATGTAGG
>CAYNDD010000471.1:0-1913 GCA_964395425.1 uncultured Frankiaceae bacterium | reverse complement strand
ACGCCCGGGTCCGCTACACGACGATCCAGAACTGGTCCAACAACGTCTACAACCTGGTGACCAAGCGCGCGATCGCCCACGAAGGCGCGGTCATGGAGTGGACCGACGCCAACATCGGGTCCAAGGTGACCATGAAGTACCCCGCGGTCTGGATGGTGGGGGAGTACGCCAAGGGCGAGACGCTCTCGCTGGCGTTCTCGGCCGAGGGTCAGCACACCGACTCCGGCGCCAAGATGGTGCACGCCGCGCCCAACACCTCGAGCAACATCGTGAGCAAGTCGGTCGCGCAGGGTGGCGGCCGGACGTCGTACCGCGGTCTGGTCCAGATCAACAAGGGCGCGCACCACTCCAAGAGCACGGTGAAGTGCGATGCGCTGCTGATCGACTCGATCAGCCGCTCCGATACCTACCCGTACGTCGACGTCCGCGAGGACGACGTGCAGATGGGGCACGAGGCGACGGTCAGCAAGGTCAGCGCCGACCAGCTGTTCTACCTGATGAGCCGCGGCATGACCGAGGACGAGGCGATGGCGATGATCGTGCGCGGCTTCATCGAGCCGATCGCACGTGAGCTTCCGATGGAATACGCGTTGGAGCTGAACCGCCTCATCGAGCTGCAGATGGAAGGGGCCGTCGGCTGATGAGCTCCGAACCAACCCTGGCGGTCGTCGCCGGGGAGGGCCGCTCTGGCCCCGGATCGCCGCCGTTGGCGTCCGCAGCCGCACGCCGGACATCCTTCGACCCGGCCGACTTCCCGATGCCGGTCGGCCGCGAAGAGGAGTGGCGGTTCACCCCGAAGCGCCGGATGAGCCGGCTGTTCGAGGACACCCCGAGCGACGCGCACCTGAAGTGGACCTCGGATCTGCCCACCGGCGTCGAGATTGTCGAGCTGGCCGCCGACGACCCGCTCCGAACCGCGGTCCCGGCTCCGGTCGATCGGGTGGCGGCGCTGGCCTATGTGCATGCCGGCGGCGCGATCGCGCTGCGGGTGCCGGCCAACACCGAGCTCGAGCGGCCCGCGATCGTCGAGCTGCGCGGCACCAGCAGCGACGAGGTGGTGTGGGGGCACGTGGTGGTCGAGGTCGGCGCCAACTCCAGCGCCACCGTGATCATCGACCACACCGGCAGCACGACGTACGGCGCGATGCTTTCGGTGCTCGTCGGCGACGGTGCTCACCTGACCCTGGTCAACCTGCAGGACTGGGACGACGACACCGTGCACATCGAGCAGCAGTCGGCGAGCGTCGGTCGTGATGCGACGTTCACCTCGGCGGTTGTGACGCTCGGCGGCGACCTGGTCCGGCTCACCCCGACCGTGCACTTCACCGGCCCAGGTGCGAACGCGGAGCTGCTCGGCCTGTATTTCGCCGACGCGGAGCAACACCTCGAGCACCGGCTGTTCGTCGACCACGACCAACCGAACTGCCGCAGTCGCGTCACCTACAAAGGCGCGCTGCAAGGTGCCCACGCCCGTACGGTCTGGATCGGTGACGTGCTGATCCGCCGCGACGCGGTCGGCACGGACACGTACGAGGAGAACCGCAACCTGCTGCTCACCGAGGGCGCGCGCGCCGACTCGGTGCCCAACCTCGAGATCGAGACCGGCGAGGTGGTCGGCGCCGGCCACGCCAGCACGACCGGGCGGTTCGACGACGAGCAGCTGTTCTACCTGATGGCGCGCGGCATCACCGAGCACGAAGCACGGCGCCTCGTGGTCCGCGGTTTCTTCGCCGAGGTGGTCGAGCGGATGGGTGTTCCCGAGGTCCGCGACCGTCTGCTCGCCGCGGTGGATCGCGAGCTGGGCGAGGCGGTCGAGTGAGGGGCTACATCAAGGTGTGTTCCTTGTCCGACCTCGCGGACGACAAGCCGTTGCACGTCGATGTCCGCCGCACCCCGGTCTGCGTCGTACGCAC
>CAYNDD010000470.1:0-1922 GCA_964395425.1 uncultured Frankiaceae bacterium | reverse complement strand
CCGCTCGATCCCACCGACCACGACCCGCTTGAGATAAAGCTCCAGCGCGATGCGCAGGTACATCGGGATGTCGAAGGCGTTCAGGTGCGTTTGAAACGGGCGCGCCGCCGCGCCGCCGTGCAGCAGCTGAAGTGTCGGGGTTTCGACTTCGAGATACCCGTGGCGGACGAGCGTGTCACGGACCGACCCGACAACGGTCGCCTTGATTTTGACCATGTCGCGCGCGTCGGAGTTCGCAATCAGATCGACGTAGCGCTGCCGCACGCGCGACTCGGGGTCGGTGAGTCCCCGGTGCTTGTCCGGCAGGGGCCGCAAGCACTTGGCCGTCAGTGCCCATGAATCGGCCAGCACCGAAAGCTCACCGCTGCGGGACGTGATGACCTCACCCTCGACACCGACGTGATCGCCAAGATCGATGGCGGACTTCCACCGGGCGAGTGAGTCGGCACCGAGCCGGTCGAGCGAGATCATCACCTGAATCTCAGCTGACCCGTCGCGGATCGTGGCGAAACAAAGCTTGCCGGAGTTGCGCGCGAGCACCACGCGACCGACGACGCCGACCTGATGACCGGTCGCGGTATCGGGCGGCAGATCGACGTGCGCCGCGCGAACCTCGGCGATAGTCGCGGTCCGGGGGAAGCCGGCCGGATACGGCTCGATGCCCTGCGCCCGCAGCCACTCGACCTTTTCGCGCCGCACTTGCATCTGCTCGGGCAGCTCGTCACTCACGGGCGGAAGGCTATCTGGCAGGCGGGCGACCTCATGCGATATTGCGTTCGAACATCAACCGCAACCCGATCAAGGTCAGCCACGGCTCGTGGACGTCGATGAGCCGGCATTCCTCGAGCACCACAGTCGCGAGGCCGCCGGTGGCAATCACCGTAGCCGGGGTTCCGAGTTCGGCGATGATCCGCTCGGTGATCCCGTCGACCTGCGAGGCGAACCCGTAGATGATTCCCGACTGCAAGGATTCGACGGTGTTCTTGCCGATGACCGATCGCGGCCGTACCAACTGCACCTTCATCAGCTGAGCGGCGCGCGAAGCCAGCGCATCGACCGAGATCTCGATGCCGGGCGCGAGGACGCCGCCCAGAAACTCACCCTTTGCAGAGACCACGTCGAAGTTGGTCGACGTGCCGAAGTCAACGACGATGGCCGGCCCGCCGTGCAGGGTGAACGCCGCGAGCGTGTTCACGATGCGATCGGCGCCGACCTCCTTCGGGTTGTCGTAGAGCACCGGCACCCCGGTGCGGATCCCAGGCTCGACGACGACGAGAGGCACCGCGTCGAACCAGCGATCGCACATCGTCCGCACCTCGCGTAACGCCGACGGCACGGTCGAGCAGCACGCGATTCCGTCGACCGTTCCATCACTGGTATCCGTTGCAGTGGTCTCCGAGGCGGCGAGGAGGCCGGTGACCAGCAACCCGAGCTCGTCCGCCGAGCGGCGCGGATCGGTGGCCAGTCGCCAGTGCTCGACGATGCGCTCGCCCTCGAAGAGTCCGAGCACGGTCTGGGTATTGCCGACGTCAATCGTCAGCAGCATCGGTACTCCTTGCCCGCAGGTCGACGCCGATGTCGAACACCGGCGCAGAGTGTGTCAGAGCTCCGACCGAGAGGTAGTCGACGCCCGTCGAGGCCACCGCCGCAGCATTCGCCAACGTCAGCCCACCGCTTGCTTCGAGTCGACATGAGCTGCCCCGTTCGCGGACCAGCGCCACCGCCGCCCGCATGGATTCCAGTGACATGTTGTCGAGCAGGATGAAATCGGCGCCCGCCTCCAATGCCTCATCAACCTGCTCGATCGTGTCGCACTCGACCTCGACGGGAAGCTGCGGGAACGCCGCGCGCACCGCACGGAAAGCGGCCGCAACCCCGCCGGCCGCGACCACGTGGTTGTCCTTGATCAGGGCCGCATCGGA
>CAYNDD010000469.1:0-1922 GCA_964395425.1 uncultured Frankiaceae bacterium | reverse complement strand
CGACCAGATCGCGTCGGCAGGTCGTGCAAGGAGTTCAACGTGGACACAGATCCCTACTCGGTGACGGCGGGCGAGCAAGCCGCTTTGTCGCGGCGGCTCGACGTGCTTGTCGGGTCGGGGGAGCGCGATCGGGTCGTGGATCTGACCGACCGCGTCGACGCAACGCGCGACAACGCGATCGAGGCCCGCCTCAGCGCTCTCGAAGCGGCGATCTCGCGGCTGCAGGATGCCGTGATCGACGGATTCGCCGACGTCAGCAGCCGGGTGGCGGACGAGGTCGGTGGCGCGCTCTCGCGAGTTGAGCAGGCCAACACGGCAGTGCGGGCCGGCTTCACCGCCGACCTTGCCGCGGTCCGCTCTGACCTGGCCGACGCCCTCGAGGAGGTCGAGCAGCACGGTGCAACCGCGCATTCGGTCCTCGAGGCGGTGCAGAACGAGGTCAAATCGGGGCTCGACGACATGAGCCAGGCCCTGACCGGACAGCTCGGCGCGATCCGCGGCGTCACCGGCACCCTCGATGGCAGCACCGACCGGCTCGTCGGGGCCGGCCAAGCACTGCTCGCCTACCTCGGCGAGCGCGACCAGTGGTTGGAGCGGGAGCGCGACCGGGTGCTGCACGACGTGCTCGAAGAGTTCGCTGTTGGGCTGTCGGGCCGTGGCCGGCGGTCGCTGACCGGCCGGATGCGTGAGGTCGTGGATCGGCGTCGCGATGCGCGTGACGCAGAACGATTCCGGCGTACTCAGGACGGGGCGCCGGTGATCGAGATCCCGTCGGTTCCGCCGGAGCTCGCGGTGCTGTCGGAGCCGATCCAGCCGGCGGAACAGTTCAGCGGGCCCGACTCGACCGACTCGAGCTTCCGGGTCGTCGCGGCCAAGCCGCGGACGGCCGCGCCGGCCAAGAAGGCGTCGAAATCCACGAAGCCGAAGCCGGCCCGCTAACCAGCGGTCCGGCCGTCCGGATCGACTGTCCGACGGACGACCTACGACGGTCGAGCGCGATCGAAACTTCGCAATAAGACACGCACGTGCTTTCCAGGTATTTGATCTTCAGAGGGCTACCGTTCGGTCATACGAGCCAACGGAAGCTCAAAGCACGCGTCGGAGACAACTCCGCGCTATGGGCGCCGTACGGTACTTCGTGGGGCGGCGGTGCTCGGTGCGGCCGGTGCCGCACCGAGGCTCTGGAACCCGCCGCCGGCGATCGCGGCGGTGCCGACGATCGGCCCGGAGTGGATCGCCTACGGTCCCGATCCGACCTCGCAGATGTACGTGTCGTGGTCGATGGGGTCGGCCACCGGGGCGGTCCAGAAGGTCCTCACCCCGAAGGTTCGCTGGGGCCTGACCAGCAGTCCGTACAGCAATGTCGCTCCCGCGGACAGTGCGCAGACCGTGGTCATTCCCACCCCGCCGCTGTCCGAACCGGTTGAGAACACGGTCTACTACCACAAGCTGTTGAGCGGCCTCACCCCCGCAACGACGTACCACTACTCGGTCAGCAACGACGGCACTACGTGGGGTCCGGACGCCACCCTCACGACCGCGCCGGGCGGGCCGACGAACTTCCGGTTCACCGCCTTCGGCGACGAGGCCGCCAGCGCCGCGACCGCGGGACCGATGGTGTCGCTCGTGGCGGCGCTGCGACCCGCGCTGCATCTCGTGGCCGGCGACCTGGCGTACGCGACTCCCGAGGGACTGAAGTATCCGGACGTCACCGGCTTCTACCCACCGCAGTGGGACAAGTACTTGTCAATGGTGGGCCCGGTCACCCAGTCGCTGCCGTGGATGTCATCGGTCGGTGCACACGAGGTCGAGCCGCTCGGGCTCGACGGCTACGCCGGGTACGTCGCGAGGTTCGCGCAGCCCTACGACCCGAGCTCCGGCTCCCCGGTGGCAGCCAGAAGAACGCCGCCACCTGGGAGGGA
>CAYNDD010000468.1:0-1925 GCA_964395425.1 uncultured Frankiaceae bacterium | reverse complement strand
ACGACGCGCCGGCACTGGCACAAGCCGACGTCGGCGTCGCGATGAACACCGGCACTTCGGCGGCCAAAGAGGCCGGCAACATGGTCGACCTCGACTCGAACCCGACCAAGCTCATCGAGATCGTGGAGATCGGCAAGCAGCTGCTGATCACCCGCGGAGCGCTCACGACGTTCTCGATCGCCAACGACGTCGCGAAGTTCTTCGCGATCATCCCGGCGATGTTCGCCGCGGTCTACCCCGGTCTGCACAAGCTGAACATCATGGCGCTGCACTCGCCGGAGTCCGCAATCCTGTCCGCGGTCATCTTCAACGCCCTTGTCATCGTCGCGCTGATCCCACTGGCGCTGCGCGGCGTGCGCTACCGCCCGAGCAGTGCGTCGCAGATGTTGCGCCGCAACCTCTACGTCTACGGCGTCGGCGGCCTGATCGTGCCGTTCCTCGGCATCAAGCTGATCGACCTCGTGGTCCAGTTCATTCCCGGAATCAGGTGAGTGTGATGTCGCGTCTTCCCGGCTGGGTCCGTCAGCACTTGGCGGCACTGCGGCTGCTGGTCGTGTTCACCGTCGTGCTCGGCATCGGCTACCCGCTGGTCGTCACGCTGGTGGCGCAGATCCCCGGCCTCCAGCACCGCGCGGACGGATCGCTGATCCACCTCGACGGCAAGGTCGTCGGGTCCGCGGTCATCGGCCAGGCCTTCACCGACGCCAAGGGCAACCCGATTGCGAAGTACTTCCAGAGCCGTCCGTCCGACGCGGGCGACGGCTACGACCCGACCGCGACCTCGGCCTCCAACCTCGGGCCGGAGAACATCATCGACACCCTGCCCAACCCCGCGGTGAAGGGCGACACCGGCAAGCAGAGCCTGCTTACCCAAGTTTGCACGCGCAGCCTGGAAGTCGGCCAGTTCAACGGGGTCGACGGCCTGCGGCCGTACTGCACGACGAGTGGAGTCGGCGCGGTGCTGTCGGTGATCCGCACGAACGGCGTGACCGGGAAGGTGGTCAATGTCGTCAGCGTCGATCAGGCCTGCCCGGCGAAGCCGTTCATCTCGACCTACGACGGCGTGGCGGTGACCTGCGACACCTACGGCGAGAACATCGCGATCGGCACGATCGTGCCGATCCACGGTCCCGGCAAGGCCTGGCCGGCCAACCCGGTGCCGCCGGATGCAGTCACCGCGAGCGGCTCGGGTCTCGACCCGGACATCTCGGTTGCCAACGCCGCCCTGCAGGCGCCACGGGTGGCGAAGGCGCGCAACCTGTCGCTCTCGCAAGTGATGAGCCTGGTCAAGAAATACACTTCAGGCCGGGCACTGGGTTTCATGGGCGATCCGGCGGTCGATGTGCTCCAGCTCAACCTGGCCCTCGATCGGCTGAGCGGCCAGTAGACGAGGACAGGCCAGGGGCGAGATGGCACGAGGGACGCTGCGGATCTATCTCGGCGCGGCGCCGGGCGTCGGCAAGACGTTCGCCATGCTCGACGAGGCGCACCGGCGCAAGGACCGCGGCACCGACGTCGTCGTCGGCCTACTCGAGACGCACGGTCGAGCGAAGACCCTGGCCAAGGTCGGTGACCTCGAGGTCGTCCCGCGCCGGCGGCTGACCTACCGCGGCACCGAGTTCGAGGAGATGGACCTCGACGCTCTTCTGGCCAGGGCGCCGGAGGTCGCCTGCGTCGACGAGCTAGCGCACACCAACATCCCCGGCACCCGCCACGACAAGCGCTGGCAGGACGTCCAGGAGCTGCTCGACGCCGGGATCACGGTGCTGACGACGGTCAACATCCAGCACCTGGAGTCGGTCAACGACGTGGTCGAGAAGATCACCGGAGTCCGCCAGCAGGAAACCGTGCCGGACTCGGTGGTCCGCGCCGCCGAGCAGGTCGAGCTGGTGGACATCACGCCGGAGGCGCTGCGGCGGCGGATG
>CAYNDD010000467.1:0-1925 GCA_964395425.1 uncultured Frankiaceae bacterium | reverse complement strand
GCTGACGAGTTGGAAGAACAGGTTCGCTGCTTCGGGTTCGAAGGGGATGTAGCCGACTTCGTCGATAACGAGGAGTGGGTAGCGCCCGAGCCTGATGAGTTCGGTTTGTAGCCGGCCGGCGGTGTGGGCGTCGGCGAGGCGGGCGACCCATTCTGAGGCGGTGGCGAACTGGACTCGGTGTCCGGCTTGGCAGGCGCGGATCGCGAGGCCGATCGCGAGGTGGGTTTTGCCGGTGCCGGGCGGCCCGAGGAACACGACGTTGTCTTTCGCGGTGACGAAGTCCAATGTTCCGAGGTGAGCGATCGTGTCGCGTTTGAGGGCTCGGGCGTGGTCGAAGTCGAACTCCTCCAGTGACTTGCGGGCGGGGAACCGGGCGGCGCGGATCCGACCCTCACCGCCATGGCTTTCGCGGGCGGAGACCTCGCGTTGCAGGCAGGCGACGAGGAACTCCTCATGGGTCCAGGTCTCGGCGCGGGCCCGTTCAGCGAGCCGGGCGACGGACTCGCGCAGCGTCGGGGCTTTGAGTGCTCTGGTCAGGAACGCGATCTCCGCGTCGGTGTCCCGCGCTGGCGTCTTCGCTGTGGTGGCCATCACGCGACTGTCCCGTCGTCGATGCCGAGCGCGGTGTCGTAGTCGGCGAGGCAGCGGATCTGCACGTCGGGTTCTGTGGCGGGTCGCACGATCGTGATCCGTTCCCGGCGCAGTAGCTTCGCGGCGGCGAGATGCTCCGGGTCGCTGATCGTCTGATGTTTCGCCCAGGCCCGTTCGTGGTCAGCGACGATGCGTCCTTCGCTCAGGACCCGCACCCGGTGCAGGTCCGCGATGACCTCGATCCGGCGGCCGATCACGCCCGGGTGCACCGAGTAGTCGTTGCTGTCTAAGCGAATGTAGTGATCACGTGGCAGCCGGGTCGCCGACCGCCAGCCCGTCGAGGGTGGCACCGGCGGCAACGCGATCATCGCGGCGCGGTCCGCGCCGATCCGGTCGGTCGGCGCGCAACCCAGCGCTCGGCGGTGGCGAGGGTTGACCATCCCGAGCCAGTCGCCGAGCTGACCGTTGAAATCACCCGGCGAAGTGAAACTGCGGCCGGCTAGGAAACTGGTCTCCAGATAGCCGTTGGCTCGTTCGACCAGACCCTTCGCTTCGGGGTCACGCGGCTTGCAGACATAGACCTTGGTCGCGAGCGTCCCGCGGAACGCCTGACATTCCGCGGTCAGCAGCGGGTTGGCCCCCCGATGCTTCCCGATCGCGCCCTCGCCGTCCCAGACCAGCAACCGGGGCACCCCACCCAAACCCGACAGCAGCCGCCACCAGCCATCGAAGAGATCCTCCGCTGAACGCGACGGGATCAGCAACGCTGACAGCCACCGCGAGTAGCCCGACACCATCGTCAGGACCGGCAGCTGCTTGGCGGTGCGGGTCTGCCCGAACCCGACCGGTATCTCGATCTCGGGGAACCAGAAGTCGCACTGCACGAGCTCACCTGGCTCGTAGCTCGTCCGGGACACGGGGTCGATCGGCAGATACGCCGGTCGCAGCAGCGCGACGCGGTCCTTGACCACTGTGATCCCACGATCCCAACCGATCCGCTCCGCGATCACCGTCGCCGGCATCAACGGATACGCCCGCAACAACTCCCGGATCGCCGGCTCCACGGGATCAACGATCGACCCAGCCAACCCACGCCGATACGCCGGCGGACCAGCACTGGCCAACGCCGCCTTCACCGTGTTCTTACTGATCCCCATCACCCGCGCGATCACCTTGATCGGCATGCCCTCAGATCGATGCAGCCGACGAATCTCCGCCCAGTTCTCCACGTCCAACAACTCCTTCGTCCTCCTGGCTCGAGTTCAGCCAGACTCCGGCGAAGGGGGTCAATATTGAGGTGGCGACACGGGGTCAGTTTTCACGCGACGGCGACA
>CAYNDD010000466.1:586-1928 GCA_964395425.1 uncultured Frankiaceae bacterium | reverse complement strand
ACGCCAGTGGTACGGCGTACGTCGGGTGGATCTCGAGTCCGGTCTCGCAGACCACTGAGCGTCAGGTGCACCTGTGCGTGCTGCCGCTCGGCGCGCAGGCATGCGAGGGCGGGGTCCAGACCATCGACGCGCTGGACGACTCCTCCGCGGCCGATCTGAAGGTGCTGATCGTGCACGGCGTCGTCACACTGATCTGGTTCCACGACACCGTTGCGTCGGAGACCGGGACGCACGGCAGCGAGATCGCCGAGGCGACGGTCGGCGCCGGTGACGTGCTGTCCGCCGGCACCGACGTCGCGACCGCACCGAGCTTCGGCTCGATGCTCGACGCCGAGATCGGCCCCGGCGGCGACGTCTGGACCATCGCCTACGGTGCCAGCCTGCCGCACAAGATCGAGGTCCGCGAGGGCATCAGCAACGACCCGGTCGTGGTGAAGACGCCCTACTCGGTGGGTTTCGCCCACATCGCGTTCTCGCACGGTACGCCGATCATCGCGATCACCGAGGACGGCCGGATCACCCAGCCGGCCGCCTACTCCTACCGGCCCGGCAGCTCCTTCACCGCGTTCAAGAACGTCAAGGGCACCTGGACGGTGGGCACGGACATCGGCCTGGTCTCGACCTCGTCGGGGGTTCGGCTGGTCACCGCGGTGGGCAACGCGAACTACTACCCGGTGGTCGCCAAGTGGAACGGGCACGGTTTCTCCAAGCGCACCCTGACCGGCGACCACAAGTCTCCCGGACCGTCCACCCACGACGACGTGACCGATGCCAGCGGGCGGCTCGCCGATGTCTCGGACGTCAACGGGTCGATCACGGTGGCGAACCTGGTGGACACCACGCATGCCGCGATCTTCCGGTTCCCGGCGCACGGTACGACGACGCCGCCTGCGCCGCAGATCGCCACGACGCCGCGCGGTCACGGCTGGGTGCTGTGGGCGGTCGAGGAAGGCGCCAGCACCACCTTGGGTGACAAGCTCTCGATCGTCCCGGTCCTGCTGTCCGACCTGGATGTCTCCAGGACCAAGCACGGCGCGGCCGGCAGCGTCACGGTCACCGGGCCGGCTTCGTGCCTGCCGGCGATCTCGATCGGGGTCGGGGTGGCTGCGCAGCCGAAGCACGGCTGGCACGTGAGCAGCCGGCATCTTTCGCTCGGCAGCAAGACCCTCCACTCGACCCTGAACGGCGCCTCGTTGACTCCCGGGAAGAGATACACGCTGAAGGGCCGCGCGACCTTCGCCGGCGGCGGGTCGCCCGAGACCGTGAAGGTGACGCTGAGCTTCCGGGCCTGTCCGAAGCCCTGAACGACTAGGCACGCGGGGGAACCCGCGGCCCCTCGTGG
>CAYNDD010000466.1:0-576 GCA_964395425.1 uncultured Frankiaceae bacterium | reverse complement strand
TCGACCCGCCCCTGTTCGACCCCGACGCCTGGACCGCCGTACCAGGCTTCGACTTCGCCGACATCACCTACCACCGCGCCCGTGAGTCAGGGACAGTCCGGGTCGCGTTCGACCGGCCCGAGGTCCGCAACGCGTTCCGCCCGTCGACGGTCGATGAGCTCTACACCGCGCTCGACCACGCCCGTCAGCTCAGCGATGTCGGGTGCGTGCTGATCACCGGCAACGGGCCCTCGCCGAAGGACGGCGGCTGGGCGTTCTGCTCGGGCGGCGACCAGCGGATCCGGGGTCGCGACGGCTACCGGTACGCCGAGGGCGAGACCGCCGAGACGATCGACCCGGCCCGGGCCGGGCGCCTGCACATCCTCGAGGTGCAGCGGCTGATCCGCTTCATGCCGAAGGTCGTGATCGCGGTCGTGCCCGGCTGGGCGGCCGGCGGCGGGCACAGCTTGCACGTGGTGTGCGACCTGACTCTGGCCAGCCGCCAGCATGCGCGGTTCAAGCAGACCGATGCCCGGGTCGGCAGCTTCGACGGCGGCTTCGGCTCGGCGTACCTGGCTCGTCAGGTCGGCCAGAAGT
>CAYNDD010000465.1:0-1930 GCA_964395425.1 uncultured Frankiaceae bacterium | reverse complement strand
CGGCGACGGCGAGCGGGTCCGGTCGGCGTACGGATATCCGATGGGACGGGTCGGGTCCGACCCCGGCGAGGTGGTGCCGGGCGTGCTGCCGGAGCGGGCGACGGCCTGGTGGCGGGTGGCCCTGGCGATCGAGCTGGTCGGCACCATGACGGCCGCGCTGGAGCACACCATCACCTATGTCCGCGACCGTCATCAGTTCGGGCGACCGATCGGCTCGTTCCAGGCCCTGCAACACCGCCTCGCCGAGTCGACCGTGCTCGCGGAGGGCAGTCGCTGGCTCGCCCTGGAAGCCGCCTGGAACGGCGCACCGACCGAGAACTCCGCGGCCGCGCTCGCCCATGCGGTGACCGCCGCGAAGCGGATCATGACCGAGACCCACCAGCTCACCGGGGCGATGGGATTCACCACCGAGTACGACCTGCATCTGTGGACGATGCGGATTCCCGCCCTGGTGCGGGAGGCTGAGGCGATGACACCACCTGGCCGGGCAGTCGCCGAATCGCGCTGGTCGCTTCGATCCGCGTGAGCATCGACCTCTCCTACTCGCCGGAGGCGCGCGAACTCGCTGCCGCGGTGCGCACCATGTGCAGCCGGGGCGAGACGTCGAGCGCCGGGACCGGCGTCAGCGAGCCGGCCGCGTTCTCGCCCGAGCGCTGGAGCGAGCTGGCCGGGTTGGGTGTGCTCGGACTGACCGGCGCGGGCGGCGGCAGTGCGGACGTGCTCGCTGCGACCGGCATCGAGCTCGGCCGGGCCGGCGTACGCGGGCCGTTGGTCGCGGCGCTGGTCGGAGGCCGCGCCCTCGGGCCGGCGTACGCCGACCGGATCGCAACCGGCCTGGCGATCGTGTCGATGGGTGTGCCGCCGCTCATGCCGTGGGCGCCGCTCGCGGAGACGTTCATCGAGATCGACGGCGCAACGGCGTACCGCGCGCACGTCACGGGCCCGATCGATACCGTCGAGACTCTGGCCGGCGAGCCGTGGGGGCGCTGCGCCCTCGAACGCGACGAGGAGCTGGCGGCGTGGCCGGAGGCGGCGACGCTCGGCGAGATCGCCGCGGCGGCGTACCTGCGCGGCGCCGGGCAACGACTGCTCGATGCGGCCGTGACGTACGCCGCCCAACGCACGCAGTTCGGCCGGGCGATCGGTGACTTCCAGGCGACCGCGCACCCGTTGGCCAACTGCCATCTGCGGCTGGCGGCGGCCGACACGCTGGTTCGGCTGGCCGCACACGCATTCGACACCGGTGACGCCGGCCAGAGGTCACAGGCCGTCACGGCCCGCCAGTCAGCCGCGGCCGCCGCGACCGAGACCGCCTACCGCGCCCACCAGACGCTCGGCGCGATGGGCTTCACCGTCGAGGGTCCGATCGGTGGCCTGAGCCAGCAGATCCGCCAGACCGCCGCCATCGCCGCGATGCTCACCGATACAACCGCCGCCGTCCTTGCTCCCTACGGCTTGTGACCACAGGAGGAACCTTGTCCATCGACCTGACCGGCGAGCTGCCCGGCTTGATCTATGAGAAGCGTGACCACATCGCGTACATCACCCTCAACCGGCCCGAGCGGTCGAACGCGCTGCACGCGACCATGATCGAGCCGCTGAAAGCGATCTGGGCCGAGGTGCGCGACGACCCGTGGATCCGGGTCGCGATGGTCACCGCGGCCGGCGAGCGGCACTTCTGCACCGGCGCCGACATGGGTGCGGTCGCGAGCCGCGGCGGCGTGAGCGCCGGTCAAGGCCCGCTGTCCGACGAGGTCTTCTGGTCGCCGCGCCAGAACCGGGTATGGAAGCCGACCGTCACCGCGGTGAACGGGACGGTCGCGGGGGGCGGCTTCCACTTTGTGGTCGACGCCGACATCGTCGTGGCGTCCGAGAACGCGACCTTCGTCGACACCCACGTCAACGTCGGCATGGTCGGAGCGATCGAGAA
>CAYNDD010000464.1:0-1963 GCA_964395425.1 uncultured Frankiaceae bacterium | reverse complement strand
GGACCCCACACGTCGCGCAGGCCCCCGTCGGAGCCGTGCGTGCGGTTCGTCGAGTAACAACAGCAACTGCACACCACCACGATGAAGTCGATGCCGGTGCCGGCCGACCGGTAGTGGGCCAGCTTCCGCTCCAACCATGCCGTTTGTGCCCCGGCGGTGTACCCGTTGTTGATCGTCGCCTGCGCGGACAGGTCATTGGCGTCGAGGTGAATGAAGGCGACGTTGCCGTACCTGAACGTGTGCACGACCGGGGACCCGGAACTGTGGTCGTAGTGCTGGCGGAATCGGGTGATGAAGCCGTCGTAACCATGGGAGCCGAGCGGCTCGACCTCATGGGCGCCTACCGACGCCAGCCAGGGAACGGAGTGAGCTCCCGTGCGCCCGATGATGTTCAGGTAGGTGTCCCAGAACTCAGGGTGGAAATCCGTGACATCCGGAATGGCCAGGCCCTTCGGGGTGGCGTAGGCGAGGTCGCCGGCGAGGAGATGGAACGCGGGCTTCAGCGAGGTGACCAGCGAGACCATCGGCGCTGCGGTATCGGTGCCGATGCCTTGGTCGCCGAACGCGGTGAAGCGGAAGTTCGACGGGCCTGGGACGGCCGTCTTGAAGGTGTGTTCGGTGCTCCAGCTTCGGCCGTCGTTGCTGACCGAATAGTGGTAGGTCCTGCCCGGCGCCAGCGAAGTCAGAAGTGTGGAGTTGTAGAAGGTGCGCTCCGCAGGCTCGCCGACCACCCCGCCCGGAAGCGGAACTTGGATGCTCCGGTCCGCGGGTTGATGCTTGGTGGCGGCCTTGTTGAGGTGCCAGCGGATCTGGGGGGCCGAAGGCGGTTGCGCCTGGCTCGACCCGTTGGCCGACCACGACACGTACATCTGGGTGGTCGGAACCGGTCCGAAGGCGATCCACCGCGGCCCGTTCGGCGTGGTGACGGCCAGGGCGTCGGACTGCCGCCAGAGCGTCGGTCCGGTGACGCCGAGCGCGACCGCTCCCTTGAGCACTTCGCGGCGCTTGTATCGGCGGGTCGGGAACTCGACGTTCGGAGAAGGACTCATCGGTGCTGATCAGCGTTGCCGGTGAGAGCGAGCCGGTCAAGTCCGTCCGTCGTCCGAGGCTCGGTAGGCTCGACGCTGGCCTTCCCCGTCGTACGCGTTCCAGGAGCCTGGGTGACTGACACCGCGCCGGCCGCTGTCGTGGTGCTCGCGGCCGGCGAGGGCAAGCGGATGAAATCCGAGCTCGCGAAGGTGCTGCACGCGATCTGCGGGCGGTCCTTGCTCGGTCATGTGCTGGCCGCCGCGGCGCCGCTCGGTGCACCGACAACCGTGGTTGTCGTCGGCAACAAGCGGCACCAGGTGATCGACCATCTCGGCGAGATCGATCCCGCGGCGCGCACCGTCGTGCAGGAGGAGCAGCTCGGCACTGGGCATGCCACCCTGCTTGCACTCGACGCCCTTGGCGCGACGACGACCGGCACGGTCCTCGTCCTGCCCGGTGACACCCCGCTGCTGACCAGCGCGACACTCGAGCAGCTGCTCGCCCGGCACCGGGAGATCAGCGCGGCCGCGACCCTGCTCACTGCGAGCCTCGACGACCCGACCTGTTATGGGCGCGTGGTCCGGGACGCGGACGGCCACGTGCGCGAAGTCATCGAGGACCGCGACGCCGACGACGCCATCCGCCAGATCCACGAGATCAACACCAGCGTCTACGCATTCGAGACCGACAAGCTCCGCGCCGCGCTGGCGAAGGTCGGCACCCACAACGTTCAGGGCGAGCGCTATCTCACCGATGTGATCGGGCTGCTCGCCGCGGACGGCGAGGTGGTGTCGAGCGTGACCACCGACGACCCGGTCGAGACGCTGGGTGTCAACGACCGGATCCAGCTGGCCGTCGTACGCCGCGCGATGCGGGACCGGATCGTCGAGCACTGGATGCGCGAGGGCGTGACGATCACCGACCCGCAGACCAC
>CAYNDD010000463.1:0-1966 GCA_964395425.1 uncultured Frankiaceae bacterium | reverse complement strand
AGCGACCGGTCGGAGTGTCGGTCGGCGGCCGGACCACGTAGACCTGACTTGCGGTGGCCGGCGACAGGTCGGGGTTGCGGACGTGGGCCAATGCCTCGGCCACGGTCGCGGTCGGGTCAAGGATCACCGGCTCGGTAGTCATCAGCCCGCCCGCCGTGTTCCACGAGTAGTCGAGCAGGCGACGGATCGGGTTCGCCTCCTCGGGCAACATGAGTCCGAGCAGCCGCTCCTTCTCCGCCTCAGGCAACTCGGCCAGCAGGTCCGCGGCGTCGTCGGGGCCCATGGCTTCCAAGACGTCAGCCGCGCGCTCGCCCTCGAGGGTCGCCAGGATCTCGACCTGTTCGTCTTCGGACAGTTCTTCCAGGACGTCGGCCAGCCGCTCGTCGTCCAGAGCCGCGGCTACCTCGGCCCGGCGCTTCTCCGACAGGTCGTGCATCACACCGGCCAGGTCTGCAGGGCGCAGCTGATCGAATGCGGCCAGCAGATTCGCCGCACCCTGGGCGTGTTCGTGGAGCGATAGTCCGCTGACCGCGTCCCAGTCGACTACCCGGATCGCGCCGCGCCTGCGCACCCTTCTGACGTCGCTGCGGACCGCGACCTTCGTCAGCAGCCAGTCACGCGCACGGCTGCGCTCCATCGCGACATCGGTGACCGTGACGACCTCATCGGTTTCGGTCAGCGTGACCTTCCGATCGAGGAGGTCGCCGAGCACCAGAGTCTCGGAATCGCGCTTTGCGAAACGGCGAAGACTGACGGTTCCGGTCGTCATGACCGCACCGGCTTCGATGCCGGTCACTCGGGTGATCGGCAGGAAGATCGCTCGGCGTGGGGGCACCTCGACCACCAGCCCGAGGACCCGAGGCTGCTGGGTGCCGGGTCGCAGCAGCACGATGACGTCGCGCACCCGACCGACCTGGTCGCCGTTCGGATCGAAGACGACAATGCCGGCAAGGCGCGCGACAAAGACCCTCGACGTCGGCCCGCTCATGTGCGGAGGCTACCGCCGCGTGGCCCGCGCGCAGCCGCCTTGGGCACTGACGCGCTGGGAGCCCCGCGCAAACCCTCGGGTCCGGTGCCCGCCCACCCGGCCGTGCCCGCGCCCGCCCACTCGTCCGCCCACCCGGCCGGCCGCCGTCCTGATTGAAAACCGACAGGTTGGGGCACAACTCCAAAGGTCCGCAGAGTACGCATGAGACGACATAGCGCGGGAGGGCGAGCGATGCGAGGGTGGCCCGGACGCCGTCGGGCGGAGCTGGCGCGGCGCAGCGAGAGCAAGCGAGTGCAGGACGCGCACGCGGGCGAATACGAAGGTGCGATGGCCGAGGTCCGGCGCTCGTTGGCCGAGCTCGACGTCGCTCGAGCACATCGCAGCGAGATTGTGGTGCCTGCCGTGCTGCGTGCGGCTCACGAGCGCATCGACGGCGCCTTGGCTCGGGCCGCAGCTGCCGCGGCGGCTGTCTATCGCGCTGCGTTCGAGGCGGCCGGCGGGACTTATCACGCTGAGTCAGACCCGGACGTCGTGCTGTGGAAGCGGCACATGAACAGCGCGCTGACGCTGCGTTCGCAGCACCAGATGTCCCAGCTCGACGATGAAGTTGAGCTGCTCGGGCCGCCGTGGGGAGGCGCGTATGCGCGTACCCGAGCTGCATTCGGCCCGCACCAGGCCGGGGTGGACTTCGACGTGCATCTCGATGCTTCCGCCTAACAACCGAGTCCGGAGCCGGACCCGGTTCGGGTCGCCGGAGGCGCCGTGACCGCGAGCACGCACCTGGAAACAGAGCACCGGCAGGCCCCGGGTGATCTGCGCGAAGACGACGGCCGAGAACTCGACGGCGGGTGGCCGCAGGAACCATCAGGTACTCCTCGGCTGGCCGCTCTCTTGAACGCGATCGCGGCCGTCGTCGCCGAGACCGACACCGGCACCCTGTTGCGGATGGTGGTCACCGCCGCTGCGACGCTCGTCGAG
>CAYNDD010000462.1:0-1975 GCA_964395425.1 uncultured Frankiaceae bacterium | reverse complement strand
TCGATCGTCACCGAGTCGGCGCGATCCAAACCCGGGACCCGGCCGGCGTCGCGCGCGGACAGCAGCGCCGCTCCGCCGTACGCCGCATCGACGTGGAACCACAGCCCTTCGCGTTCGGCGAGATCGGCGAGGTCGGGTACCGGGTCGACCGTGCCGGTGTTGGTCGTGCCGCTGACCGCGCACAAGCCGAGCGGGATCAAGCCGGCCGAGCGGTCGGCGGCGGCGGCGGCCACCGCGGCCGGCGGCAACCGGAAGTCGTGGTCGCTGTCGATGACCCGCAGCGTGTCGGCCGGGAAGCCGAGCAGGTCGAGCGCGCGCCGGATCGAGAAATGCGCCTGGTCCGAGCAGTAGACCCGGACGCCCTCGAGCTGACCCCCGCGCGGCGGCGCGGTCGCCCCGAGCCGCTCGGTGAGCGCGATGTCACGCATCACCGTCATCGCCATCAGGTTGGCCATCACGCCGCCGGAGGTGAGCACGGCCCAGCCGTCCGAGCCGACCCCCACCAGGTCGCGAAGCCAGGTCGCGACTTCCTCCTCGACCAAGGTGCCGATCGGCCCGGCGTGAAAGACATCGACGCTTTGGTGCAGCCACGCTGCGAGCGCGTCGCCCGCCGCGGAGATCGGAAGCGGCGGGGTCGTGAAATAGCTGAACGACCGCAGGTGATGGGCGTTGTAGGCGTAGGGCAACATCCGGTCGCGGATGTCCTGCAAGACCTTGGCGGACGTCGACGGCTCGGCCGGCGCGGGGCCGGGCAACCCGCTCTCCCCGAAGTAGGCCCGGCGAAGCTCGGGATAGGTCAGCGGCCCGACCGGCCGGACGAACGCGTGGTCGAACAGGTAGTCCATCGCGACCGACCAGGTGTCGTCGCCGAGCTGTTCCAGCGCAGCGCGGCTGGCGGGGTCGTGGAAGTCGATCAGATCCGGCTCGGGATGCCAGTCGAACTCCTCGCCGGTCGGCACCGCCGTAATCTACGAGCCGCCGGCCGGCGCCGACAATCGGGGGGCCTGCGCGGCCCCAGACGCCCGGTCAACGCGCTGTGAGGGCGAACCCGAGTCGGCTTTGCCCAGGGGTGTGTACAGCATCAGATACCGCCGACGGTACCCAGCGCTTCACAGCCTGCGCATGACCGGCGGGCTCTCGAACGGTCCGGGCTGATACGACGTCGAGGTTCGTCGCGGCGTCGCCTTCTATGATCGCGGCGTGATGCACGGAAGTACCAGCGACGTCGCTGAGCCCGCACGGGTCCGCCCGATGACCGCCGACGAGATCAAGATCTGGAGCGAGAGGTCGGTGCGGTCGCATGCCGAGCAGGTTGCGCGTGCGACCGGTGAGTCCTTCGACGATGTCCATCTCCGTGCACACAGGCATTTTTCCGAGCTTCTGCCGACTGATTCCAACGCTGACCGAACCTGGCTTCTGATGATCCTCGACGACAGCGGTGCGGATGTCGGAGCGCTGTGGATTGGGCCACACCCTGACCGGCCTGACGCGGTGTATGTCTATGACATCGAGATCGACGAGGCGCACCGTGGTCGCGGTCTCGGCAGGGCCGCAATGGTCACGGCCGAAGTCCTGGCTCGGGAGGCGGGCTGCACGGAGATTGGCCTGACAGTGGACGGCTACAACGCCACCGCCCGCCAGCTGTACGACTCGCTTGGTTACCGCGTGGTCAGCACCCGAATGGCTAAGACAATTCACGAGGCACCGTCCGCACCATCCGAGCCGAGCTAGATCTGCACGCAGTGCGACAGAGGTGCGGATTCGAGCTGGATGTTGTCTGGATCCCGAAGGGCGTAGCGCCACATCGCTCAGGTGGCTGATTCCTCCTTCAGCCGATCACGAAGCAGGTTCTTCTGGATCTTGCCGGTGGAGGTCTTGGGCAGCTCGGCGAACACCACCTGCTTGGGTGCCTTGAAGTGGGCGAGCCGGTCGCGCACATGACCGATGATGTCCTGCTCGGTCGCGCTGGCCCCGG
>CAYNDD010000461.1:0-1975 GCA_964395425.1 uncultured Frankiaceae bacterium | reverse complement strand
CCATGAGGGCGGCGGTCGCGGCGCCGGTGATCACGAGAGTGATCGTGCCGTACACGGTCGAGCGAACATACAACTGAACCGAACTGCCGAGCTTCTGGCCGTTCGGCGTGAGCAGCTGAATGGTCAGCGGGAACACGCCCGACGTCTTCGCCGACGCGTGCAGATCGACTGCGACCTGCTGGTGGGCAGGGATCACCCGGACCACTTTGTTGTCCCGCAGCGTCAGGCGCTGGTTCTTCTGAACGCTGACGATCACGCTGACCGGGACGTCGAGGTGGTTGGCGACGGTCACGGGCACCTTGCCGCCGTGGCTGGTCAGTGTGACGTGGCTGTTGGGCGCCGAGGTGATCCGCACCTGACTGGTCTCGCCCGTCACGGTGTTTCGCAGCGCGTCCAGCTCGTCTTGACCCAGTCGCGGCTTGTTCCGCCAGGCCGAGGACAGCGCCTGCTCCAGCGCGGTGTTGTAGCCGGCGATCTGCGGCGTACCTTGCGGCAGGATCGCGGCGAAGTCGGCCACCTGCTTGCGGGCAGACGCGACCAGCTCGAGGTACACCGGGGACAGCTCGGACCGGCGGGCTTGGGCCGGGTAGGTCAGCGGATCGCGGTCGACCTGGGTGATCGGGCTGTCGAGCGCCGAGTCGAGGCTGACCGGCTCGATCCACGGCACCTTGCCGGTGTCGGCGACCAGCGAGGCCGCGTACGTCGGGGTGGGATCCCAGCGTCGGTCGGGCGCGACCACCAGATCGCGCGGCTGGCTCGGCGCCTGGCGCTGGATCATCAACGTTTCGGCGAGGAAGTTCTGCAGCGACAGCCGCGGGCCGTCGGGGTTGCCGACCCCGTCGGTGACGTCGGCGTCGAGCACCGAGTCGCTGAGCAGGGCCTGCACCGGGCCTTCGTCGGTGGTGATGATCGCGTGCGCCGATGGCGTGGCCGCCGGTGGCACACCGCTGATCGGAAGGTTGGTGTCGGAGAGCACCATCGCGGTGTCGCCGGTCGCGGTCATCAGGCTGATCCCGCGCTGATTCGTGAGGCCGTCGACCGGCCAGCCGTAGGAGAGCAACGACTGTGTGCCGAGGTCCTTCTGCAGGAGCTGCTGGCCCCTTGTCGTGGCCACCCCGATGGTGGTCGCGAAGCCGCCGGTTCGGGCCACCGCGACGATGTCGGGGTCGGCATACGGCAGTGGAAGCACACTCGCGTCGGTGCGGGTGACCGCGGTCTTCAGGCTGGCCAGCCACTGTTTCGCGGCGCTCGTGCCGACGCCGGCCGAGGTGGTGTTGTTCGCGCCCCGGACCCGGTATCCGGCCGCCATCGACGCGACGTCGCCGACCAGCATCGGATCGATCGCCCAGGTCACCGGGACGTTGACGGTCCTCGGCTTGTGGCCGAGCGGACTCTGGTCCTCGGCGTTGGAGGCCGCGTTGAGCAGGCCGGCCAGCCGGCCGCCGGCGCTGATCTCGGGCGCAAGCGAGTCGGTGAACCAGGTCCCACTGGCGCTGCGATGCGGGCGGTCGACCAACGGCCACACCCAGGCCACCGGCGTTGGCGAGCCGCGGTCGATCCCGTTGCGGGGGGCCCACGGAAGGAACGTGCGGAGCTGACCGACCGTGCTGGTGCCCAGCGAGGTGGTGCCGCTGACCGCGATGCCGAGCTTGTTGACCTGCCAGCCGCTGAGCAGGCCGAGCCGGTCGCGGGTGGCGGTGTCGAGGGTGAGGCTGATGCTGAAGTGCTCGCTCGCGCCCGCCGCGAGCGTGGTCAGCTGCGCCGGCGTCGGCCCGGTTGCGAGCTGCTCCCCGAGCAGCGGGCCGTCGGGGTCGGCGGCGTACGCGTCGAAGTCGCTGCGCGCGACGACGGCCGGACTGATCTCGAGAGAGAGTGCGAGGTCGGCGATTGGCGCAGAGGAGACGTTCGTCAGGTCGCCGGTCAGCACGAGGGTGTCGCCGGGCTGCGGGGCGAGCGGCTCGAGCGAGGTGAGCCG
>CAYNDD010000460.1:0-1978 GCA_964395425.1 uncultured Frankiaceae bacterium | reverse complement strand
TCGGGGGTGTCGACCCACGGGTAGTGGGCGGCGTCGGGGATCTCGACCACGGTGGCGTTCGGCAGGCAGCCGGCGACGATGTGGCCGGCCTTGACGCCAGTGAGCCCGTCGAGGTCGCCGACGATCACCAGCGTCGGCGCCGCCACGGCGCGCAGTGCGTCGAGGAACGACTGGCCCTCGGACCGGAACGACTCGGACGCGAAGGCCGCCATCGCCCGAAGCGACATCTGCCCGTCGGTGGAGGCAGCGTGCGCCTTGGCGCGCTCGTCCCAGCGGGCGTAGCCGAAGACCCGCAAGTCCCGGTCGATCCGATTGCGACGCTGTGGTGGCAGCTGCGCGACCTCCGCCTCGATCGCCGCCGCTTCGGCGTACCACGGCTCATTCGACCGGCTGGCCCGGATCCGCTCGATGTCGTCCCCGATGTCGCCGAACCCGCGCGCCGACGGCGTGACGAGCACCAGCCGGGACAACCGGTCCGGATGGCGGGCGGCGTAGACCAGCGCGACGAAGCAGCCGGCCGAGTGCGCCAGCAGGTCGATCGTGTCGAGGCCGCGGGCGATCCGGATGTCCTCGATGTCGTCGGCGAGACGTGGAAACGACAGTGAGTCGCGGTCCTCGGGCAGCTCGGAGACCCCGGTGCCACGCAGGTCGAAACGGAGCAGTGTGAAGTCGCGCGAGAGGCCGGCGAGGTCTTCGAGGTATTCCGATGCCCGGCCGGGACCGCCCGGCACGCAGACCAGCGGCGGCCCGCTGCCGAGCACGTGCATCCCCAGCCGGGTGCCGTCCCGCGCGTCAACATGCACAACGACCGAGGAGTCGGGCACGCTCAGTCCTCGGGGAGGTACGCCGCGCGGATCTCCGACGCGCCGACCGCAGCGCCGATCTCGTCCAGCGTCGCGGGCGGGATCGCCGAGTCGACCGTCATCACCATCAGCGCCGCGCCGCCCTCGGCGGTCCGGGACACCTGCATGCCGGCGATGTTGACACCGGACTGGCCGAGTTGCTGGCCGACGATGCCGACGATGCCCGGCCGGTCGGCGTAGGTCACGAAGACCATGTGCTCGTTCAGCGCGACCTCGACGTCGAAGCCGTTGACCTCGACCAGCTTCTGCACCAGCCGCGGGCCGGTGAGGTTGCCGCCGACCGACACGACCCGGCCGTCGGCCATCGCGCCCCGCACGGTCAGCACGTTGCGGTAGTCCGGGCTGTTCTCGGTCGTCACCAGGCTGACTCCGACCCCTCGTTCCGCCGCCAGCAACGGCGCGTTGACGAAGGTGACCTGTTCCTCGACCACGTCGGTGAAGATCCCGCGCAGCGCCGCCAGCTGCAGCACGGACACGTCGTACGCCGCCACCTCGCCCTTGATGTCGACGGTGAGATTCGCCGGAACGCCGCCCGCCAACGCGGTGAGCAGCCGGCCGAGCCGCTCGACCAGCGGCAGGCTCGGTCGGACCTCCTCCTCGACGATCCCGCCGGCCTGGACGTTGACCGCATCCGGCACGAACTCCCCGGCCAGCGCCAGCTTCACCGACCGGGCGACGGCGAGCCCGGCCTTGTCCTGCGCTTCCGCCGTGGACGCGCCGAGGTGTGGCGTGACCACCGCGTTCGGCTCCGCGAACAACGGCGAGTCGGTGCACGGCTCGGTCGCGAACACATCGATCGCGGCGCCGGCGATCCGGCCCTCCTTCAGCGCCTGGGCCAGCGCGTGCTCGTCGACCAGCCCGCCACGCGCGGCGTTGACCAGGATCGCGCCCGGCTTGACCAGGGCCAGCTCGCGCTCGCCGATCAGCCCACGGGTCTCGGGGGTCTTGGGCAGGTGGATCGAGATGAAGTCGCTCTCGCGCAGCAGCTGATCGAGGGTGGCGAGCTGGACCCCGATCTGGGCCGCGCGGGCGGCGGGCACATAAGGGTCGTAGGCGAGCAGCCGCACCCCGAAGCCGGCCATCCGCGCGGCGAACAGCGCGCCGATCCGGCCGAG
>CAYNDD010000459.1:0-1990 GCA_964395425.1 uncultured Frankiaceae bacterium | reverse complement strand
TCGTCGCGGCGTCGATGCCGTCGAGCCGGGCCGCGCTCGGCGGCATCTGAGCGCCGGCTACTCCTCGACGAGCAGATCCTCGCGCAGCTGGGCGAGCGTCTTGGCCAGCAGCCGCGACACGTGCATCTGGGAGATCCCCAGGTCGGCCGCGATCTGGGACTGGGTCATGTTGCCGAAGAAGCGCAGCATCAGGATGTTCTTCTCCCGCGGGGGCAGTGCCTCCAGCAGCGGCTTGAGCGACTCGCGATAGACCACGCCCTCGAGCGCCTCGTCGAGCACGCCGAGCGACTCGGAGACCGCCGTGCTTCCTTCATCGGCGATGTCCGGCGCGTCGAGGGAGATCGCCGAGTAGGCGTTGGCCGACTCCAGGCCCTCCAGGATCTCTTCCTCGGTGAGCTCGAGATGGGTGGCGAGCTCGGCCACGGTCGGCGCCCGCCCGTTGCGTTGGGACAGCTCGGCGGTGGCCTTGTTGAGGGAGAGCTTGAGCTCCTGGAGCCGGCGCGGCACGCGGATCGCCCAGCCCTTGTCGCGGAAGTGCCGCTTGATCTCCCCGACGATGGTCGGAGTCGCGTACGTCGAGAACTCCACGCCGCGCTCGAGGTCGAACCGGTCGATCGACTTGATCAGCCCGATGGTGGCGACCTGGACCAGGTCGTCGAGCGGCTCGCCGCGATTGCGGAAGCGCCGGGCGAGGTATTCGACCAGCGGGAGGTGCAACTCGACCAGCTCGTCGCGGATCGGGCGGCGGCCGGGGTCGTCGTCGGCGAGCCCGGCAAGCTCGGCGAACAGTGCTCTGGTGTGCGTACGGTCCGCGAGCCGTCGGTCGGGCCCAGGGCCGGCCGCGGTCTCGCCGTTCGTCGATGACGACGCGGAGGCGTCGTCGTTCACCGCGTCGATCCGCTCCCGCGCTTGCGCAGCGAGATGGTGACCCGCCGATCGGGGTTGACGTCGCTGTCGACGTCGCCCGCGAGGGCGGAGAGGACCGTCCAGGCGAAGGTGTCGCGCGAGGGCTGCTCGCCGTCGTCGGTCAGCACGCTGACGCTCACCCGGATCGAGCCGTCCTCGAGCTCGAACTCGCAGGTGATGTCCGCACCGGAGACCGCCTGTGGCAGCAGCATCGCGCAGGCCTCGTCGACGGCGATCCGGAGGTCCTCGATCTCGTCGATCGTGAAGTCCAGGCGGGCGGCCAGGCCGGCAGTGGCGGTGCGGAGCACCGAGAGGTAGGCGCTGTCCGCCGGGAGGGTGATGACGACGATGTCGCTCGGCCCACTCTCCGGCACTCCGGCAACGCCAGAGGCATTCGTCACGCCTGCTCCAAGGATGGTGTCGGATGGGGTGATTCGGGCCATTCGGTCGGCAATTGTTTCATCTCCCCGCCGATCGCGCGACGTTTAGTGCCCGTGACTCACCATTGTCGACGTGTCGTTGCTCACATCGTCAGCCGCCAGGTCGTCCACTCGTCGTTGGGCGTGGCCCCAAGTGATTGGTAGAAGCCGATCGCGGGGGTGTTCCAGTCCAGCACCGCCCACTCGACCCGGCCGTACCCGTGCTCGCGGCCGATGGCGACCAGCTCCATCAGGAGCGCCCGCCCGAGCCCGTGGCCGCGCGCAGCCGGCCGGACATAGAGGTCCTCGAGGTAGATGCCGGGCTTGGCGAGCCAGGTCGAGAAGCTCCGGAACCACAGCGCAAAACCGACCACCTCGCCGCCGAGCTCCGCGACGTGGCAGCTGGCCGCTGGGGACTCACCGAACAGGCCGGCCCGCAGATCGGCCTCGCTGCCGACCACCTGCCCGGCCGACCGCTCGTAGTCGGCCAGCTCATGGATCAGAGCGTGGACGACCGGTACGTCGTCCGGCGCGGCCGGCCGGATCACTGGCAGAGGCCTCCTAGGCCTGCTTGGTCTCCCAGAAGATCTTCTCGATCTCGGCGATCTGGTCGAGCAGCTTCTGCCCGTCCGCCGGGTCGACCTTGCCCTTTGCCCCGGCCGCAC
>CAYNDD010000458.1:0-1998 GCA_964395425.1 uncultured Frankiaceae bacterium | reverse complement strand
TCGGCGCGGGCGGAGCCGGCTTGCGGGCCGCGATCGGCGCGCACGAGGCCGGCGCCAGGACGGCGATCGTCTGCAAGTCACTCCTCGGAAAGGCGCACACGGTGATGGCCGAGGGCGGCATCGCCGCGTCGATGGCCAACGTGTATCCCGAGGACAACTGGCAGGTGCACTTCCGCGACACGATGCGCGGCGGCAAGATGCTCAACAACTGGCGGATGGCACAGCTGCACGCCCAGGAGGCGCCGGACCGGGTCTGGGAGCTCGAGGAATGGGGTGCGCTGTTCGACCGGACCGCTGAGGGCAAGATCTCCCAACGCGACTTCGGCGGCCACCGCTACCCGCGGCTCGCGCACGTCGGTGACCGCACCGGCCTCGAGATGATCCGCACGTTGCAGCAGCGTGCGGTCGATCTCGGGATCGACGTCTACATGGAGTGCACGGTCACCCGGCTGCTCAAGAACGGCGATGCGATCGCCGGCACCTTCGGCTACTGGCGGGAGACCGGTTCGTTCATCCAGCTGAATGCGCCCTCGGTGATCATCGCCACCGGCGGCATCGGCAAGTCGTTCAAGGTCACCAGCAACTCCTGGGAATACACCGGTGACGGCCACGCCCTCGCGCTGACTGCGGGCGCCTCGCTGATCAACATGGAGTTCGTGCAGTTCCACCCGACCGGGATGGTGTGGCCGCTGTCGGTGCGCGGCCTGCTGATCACCGAGTCGGTGCGTGGCGAAGGCGGCGTGCTGCGCAACTCCGAGGGCAAGCGGTTCATGTTCGACTACATCTCCGACTACTTCAAAGCGGAGACCGCCGACACCGAAGAAGAAGCCGACCGCTGGTACGACGACCACATCAACAACCGTCGGCCACCCGAGCTGCTGCCGCGCGACGAGGTCGCACGCGCGATCAACTCCGAGATCAAGGCCGGGCGTGGCTCGCCCCATGGTGGGGTCTTCCTCGACATCGCCACCCGGCGCAGCGCGGCCGACATCCACAAGCGACTCCCGTCGATGTATCACCAGTTCAAGGAGCTCGCCGACGTCGACATCACCACCGATCCGATGGAAGTCGCGCCGACCGCCCACTACGTCATGGGCGGGGTGGAGGTCGATCCCGAGACGCAGGCCGCGACCATTCCTGGCTTGTTCGCCGTCGGCGAGGCCTCGGGCGGGATGCACGGCTCCAACCGACTCGGTGGCAACTCGCTGAGCGACCTGTTGGTGTTCGGCAAACGGGCCGGGGAGTTTGCCGCGGACTACGCGGCCAAGCTGCCGGCCCGCCAGGTCGCGACCGCGGCCGATGTCAACGACGCGATTGCCGAAGCGCTGAAGCCGTTCTCGACCAACGGCGGCGAGAACGCCTACGCCGTACAAGCCGAGTTGCAGGACGTGATGTTCTCCCTGGTCGGCATCATCCGTAATGCCGGCGAGCTGACGCAGGCGCTCGGGGAGATCGAGAAGTTCAAGGCCCGGGCCGCCGCGGTCAGCGTCGAAGGCGGCCGCGCCTACAACCCGGGCTGGCACGTCGCCCTCGACATCCACGCGATGCTGACCGTCTCGGAGGCGTGTGCCCGCGCGGCACTCGAGCGGACCGAGAGCCGGGGCGGTCACACCCGCGAGGACTATCCCGCCACCGATCCAGCGTGGGGCAAGGTCAACCTCATCGTCACAGAGAAGGACGGGGCGATCACGATCGAGCACAAGCCACTGCCGCAGATGCCCGACGAGCTGGCCACGTTGTTCGAGGAAGGCCACTGATGGCCCGTGACCTTCACCTTCGGGTCTGGCGCGGTGACGCGTCCGGTGGCGATTTCGTCGACTACACCGTCGCGGTCGAGGACGGCGAGGTCGTCCTCGACGCGCTGCACCGGCTGCAGGCCACCCAGACCGGCGACCTCGCGATCCGCTGGAACTGCAAGGCCGGCAAGTGCGGCTCGTGCAGCGCGGAGATCAATGGCAAGCCGCGACTGATGTGCATGACCCGGCTGTCGACCTTCGA
>CAYNDD010000457.1:0-2017 GCA_964395425.1 uncultured Frankiaceae bacterium | reverse complement strand
ACGGCACGGTCGACGAGTCGGACGAGCCGGTGTGGGACGAGGGCCGGGTGGAGCGCGTGCGCTGATGCTGGTGCACCCGTGGGATGCCGCACTCGACCCCGATGAGTGGCGCGATTTCGTTGTGTCTCAGGGGTTCGGGCAGCTGATCGCGCCCGGACGCGACCGCGAGGTGCCGATCGTCGTACCGACCCAGTTCGTGCTGGAAGGCGATGAGCTGCTGCTGCATCTGGCTCGGCCCAACCCGGTGTGGCATGCGATCGACGAGAACGCCACCGTGCTGATGTCGGTGGCCGGCGACTGGGCGTACGTGCCGTCGGCGTGGAAGGCGATCGGCGACGAGGATCCCGCGCGCGGGATCCCGACGACGTACTACTCCGCCGCCCAGCTGACCTGCGACGCAACCGTCGTCGACGACGCCGAGGGCAAGCTCGCCATCCTGCGCCGCCAGCTCGCCGAGCTCGAGCCTGAGCTGCCGACCGCGGACCCCGAGGTTCACACCCGGTCGCTGCCGAGCATTCGCGGGCTGCGACTCGCGATCCGCGAGGTCAAAGCGAAGTTCAAGTACGGCGGCAACGTCGACCTCGACCACCGGCTGGCCGTCGCCGACCGGCTGGCCAACCGCGGCGGACCCGGCGACGCGGCGGCCCGGGCACAGTTGCTCCGGCGCAGCGAGCTGCCCGGTGAATGACGCGCCGCTGGCCCGCTTCAAGGACCTGTGCCTGGACGCCACCGACTCCGGCCGGCTGGGTCCGTGGTGGGGCGGCGTACTCGGGCTGACCTGGGACCCGTGGCAAACCGGTGCGGGCGGCTCGCTGGCCGGCCGGACTCCCGGCCACACGATCTGGGTCGTGGCGGTGCCCGAGCGCAAGACCGTGAAACAGCGGGTGCACCTCGACATCTACACCCGCTCGCTCGCCGAGCTCGAGGCTGCGGGTGCCACCGTCGTCGAGGCACAGCACGCGGACTGGCGATGGACGATCATGGCCGACACCGAAGGTGGGGAGTTCTGCGCGTTCATCCGGGACGAGCTGCCCGACGACCGGCTGCACGGGCTGGTCGTCGACTGCGCCGACCCGGTGGCGATCGCGCGCTGGTGGGCCGCGGTGTACGGCGCCGACCTGGTCGAGGATCCGCGCGGGTTCGCGACCGTCGAGCACGTGCCCGGGATGCCGATCCTGACGATGGACTTCGTGCCCGTTCCCGAGCCCAAGGTGGTCAAGAACCGGATCCACTGGGACGTCGTTGCGCCTGATATCGAGGCTCTTGTCCGGTTTGGCGCGACCGTGCTCCGCCGGCCCGACGACGAGATCCGCTGGACCGTGCTCGCCGATCCGGAGGGGAACGAGTTCTGCGCGTTCCCGCCGCCTGATTGAGCCGGTTGCGAGCGCTTTGACCGGCCGAGCGGGGCGCGGGTAGCCTCGAACGGTCGCGTGGGCACCAGCCGGCGCGGCCGGCGGCACCACGGCCGAGTCCCGACTGCGAGACATGCGAAGGCTTCTCTGTGCGTACGTTCCAACCCAAGGCCGGCCAGATCACCCGCCAGTGGCTCGTGATCGACGCGACCGACGTGGTGCTCGGCCGGCTCGCCAGCCAGACCGCACGCCTGCTGCGCGGCAAGCACAAGGCGATCTTCGCGCCGCACGTCGACACCGGTGACTTCGTCATCATCGTCAACGCGGCCAAGGTCGCGCTCACCGGCAACAAGCGCGAGCAGAAGGTGGCCTACCACCACTCCGGTTACCCCGGCGGCCTGCGCGAGACGCCGTACTCCACGTTGCTCGACGAGCGCCCCGAGCACGTCGTCGAGAAGGCCGTGCGGGGCATGCTGCCGCACACCACGCTCGGTCGGCAGATGGCCAGCAAGCTCAAGGTGTACGCCGGCCCCGAACACCCGCACGAGGCCCAGCGGCCGGTGCCCTACGAGATTTCACAGGTGGCGCAGTAGTGAGCGAGACACTGTCCGAGACCGTCCTCGACGCTGACCAGGCCGGCGAGAACTTCGCCGAACTCGACGACG
>CAYNDD010000456.1:0-2018 GCA_964395425.1 uncultured Frankiaceae bacterium | reverse complement strand
TCGCCCAGGTCGAGCTGTTCACCAAGACCGCTGACTATCCGGTCGGTGTCCATGTGCTGCCCAAACACCTCGACGAGAAGGTCGCGCGCCTGCACCTCGATGCGTTGGGTGTGAAGCTCACCACGCTGACCGATGAGCAGGCGTCGTACATCGGAGTGCCGGTGGACGGGCCCTACAAGCCCGACACCTACCGCTACTAGAGGTAGTTGCCGGGGCGCGTGGGGGAGGTCGTGGCCTCGAGGCGCGTCAGCCGGCCCTTGCGTTCCATGATTTCGGCGAGGGTCATCGGGCCGGTTGGACGGTCGCCGAGGAGGCCAGCCGCCTCAGTGATGTCGAACGCGGGGAAGTCCATCCTGGCCAGGCAGCGGCCCGGCCGGAGCAAGGCCGGGTGCATGTCGTCGACCGGCTCGTTCGTGGTCAGGAGAACCAACACTCGCGAGCCCTGGCCGAGCAGGCCGTCGGCGGTGTTGAGCAGGCGGCCGAGGCCGGGCCCGACCTTCGAGCGCGCATCGCGGCGCAGCAACTCCTCCGCGTCCTCGATCACGACCAGTCGCCACCTTGCGGCCTTGTCGTCGTCGTCCGGGTCGAGCAACACACGGGCCATGTAGTCGCCGTTGCTGAGCAGACTCTCCGGGTCGGACACGACATGCGCGCTCGCCCACCCTCGCCAGGCATCGAACAACGCCCGTACCGCGGTGGTCTTCCCGGTGCCCGGCGGGCCGTGCCACAGGATCAGCCGGCCACCGGGCCTGGCCGGGTCCGGGCGGTATTCAAGCAAGCGCGCCATCGTGTCCCGTACGACGGCCGGGTAAAGCCCGGCGACGGCGGTCCACTTCGGGACCGCAATGACCCGCGAGCGGGTCCAGCTGTGGTTGCCGTGGTGCCAAAACGTCACACGCACGCCCTGCCGCTTCGCCGGCCGCCGGACCTTGGCGTGCACGGCTGCGGCGATGCGCTCGACCTCGTCCCGGTCCGTCCCGCTGACCCATACGTCGGCGTTGCGGCGCCAGCTGCGCACGACCAGCAGGCACCCCTCGTGGGTCGCCATGACCTCGGTGGTGCCGTTGCGGCGATGCAGCCGCAGCACGTGAGCGGGCTCCGGAAGCACGTCGACGACGTCGACGGCGCCCGGCAGGTCCCGCTCGACCAGGTACGGGTGCAGCCCGTGCAGGTGCGGACGCAGGAACGCTGCGAGTACCAGGCCGTCGCCGGGAACGCAGTCTCCGGTGCGGAGGTCAGGAAGCGGGGCGTCGAGAGCGGCGGCGAGCGCAGCGTCGGTCGACGGGTGCGGCGCGTCGGCGCCGACAGCGTGAATCGCGGTCATCATCCTCACCTCGAAGTCGGAGGCGACGACCGCGGTTCGAGGTCAGACCGTGGCCGTCCTGGCTAGCTGTCGTCGCATCAAGAGTCCTTCGGACGGGTACGCCGGTGGTCGCGGCGGGCTCGTCCATGATTCTCCCGGGCGGGCACTGCCGTCCATCGCTTTTCGGGTCTGGGGTCCGGTCCTGGTTACCTGTCAGGACGGGACGACGAAGCCGTTCGGTGGCGGCGCCGGCGGTGTGACCTGGTACGGGTCGGGTTGAGCGGGTGGGTACATCGCGGGCTGGGTGGCGGCGAAGGCGCGCCGGCGGCGTTCGGCGAGGACCGCCGCGATGACCGCCCACCCTGGCGTAGCGGGCGGCGGCTGGCCCACCCTGCGCAGCACCTCGCTCGCGATCTGGTGCTCGAGGGTGATCCGGGCGTCCGGCGTGAACGCCGACGCCCGGCTGAGGAACTGCCGCATCCGGAGCGCGAGCGCGTCGTCGACCCCGGTCAGGTCGAGCGACGCCGCCCACCCGGCGAGCATCGGGGGCATGCCGACCGGAGCCTCGAGCCGGCCCGGGACCCGCTCCTGCAGGACCACCGTGCCGGCGAAGAAGTCGCCGAGGCGCTTCTTCCGACGGCTCGACACCATCGGGATCAGCGCACCGAGCGCATAGGTGATGCCGGGCTTGTCCACGAAGACGCCGACCAGCCCG
>CAYNDD010000455.1:0-2044 GCA_964395425.1 uncultured Frankiaceae bacterium | reverse complement strand
TCGCCCTCGACCGGGGCTGATGGCGTTCCGCCGGGGCTGCCGGTCGAGCCACGACGGGTACCGCTGCTGTGAGCGACATCTCCGCGTCGACCCGGTCGGCGCCGGTGGCCGCACGTCGTGACTCGCTCGCGGCGCGAGCGCTTGACCGCGAGTCGTTCCTGCGCCGGCTCGACTGGGTGCTGGTCGGTGCGGTCGCAGTCCTGTGCGTGATGGGCTGCGCCCTCGTCTGGGCCGCCACCAAGCCACAGGGCCTGTCGTCGTCGTACCTGAAGAAAGACGTGCTCAACGTCATCATCGGGGTCGGCCTCGCAGTCATCGCCGCATCGGTGGACTACCGCACGCTGCGCGCATATACGCCGGTGCTCTATGTCGCCTCCGTGATCGGCCTGCTCGCGGTGCTCTCGCCGCTCGGCCAGCGGATCAACGGGGCGCACTCGTGGATCAGCTTCGGCGGCGGCTTCGAGCTGCAGCCGTCCGAGTTCGCCAAGGTCGCGGTGATCCTCGGCATGGGGATGTTGTTATCGGAGAAACGTGAGGGCAGCACCGAACCGACCACCCAAGACATCCTGTTCTGCCTCGCGATTGCCGCCGTGCCGGTGCTGTTGATCCTGGCCCAGCCCGACGTCGGATCGACGATGGTCTTCGCGGTGATCATCTTCGGCATGCTGACGCTCTCGGGCATCTCGGCGAAGTGGGTGGTCGGGATGCTTGGCGCGGCGGTGCTCGGCTCCTTGCTGATCGCCCACCTGCATCTGCTGCACAAGTTCCAGATCGACCGGTTGACCAGTTTCACCAACCCGCATGCCGGCGCCGAGAGCTTCGGTCTCAACCAGCATGAGTCGATCCTCGCGATCGGCCACGGCGGGATCTTCGGCCAGGGACTCGGCCATGGATCGCTGACCAACGGTCAGTTCGTGCCCGAGCAGCCGACCGACTTCGTCTTCTCAGTTGCCGGCGAGGAGCTAGGTCTGGTCGGTGCCGGCCTGATCGTGCTGCTCAGCGGGATCGTGCTCTGGCGAGCGCTGCGGATCGCCCGGCTGGCGCAGGACCGGTTCGGCATGCTGGTCGCGGTCGGCATCGTGTGCTGGTTCGGCTTCCAGGCTTTCGAGAACATCGGCATGAACCTCGGCGTGATGCCGATCACCGGTCTGCCGCTGACCTTCGTGTCGTACGGCGGCACCTCGATGTTCGCCTCGATGATCGCGATCGGCCTGCTGCAGAACGTCCATATCCGCACGCCGAGGTAAACCCTCGTACTCTGGCGCTGTGAGCGTCGACAGCCTCTTCCCCCGGCTCGAGCCGTTGCTGCCGCTCGTGCGCAAGCCGGTCCAGTACGTCGGCGGGGAGCTGCACGCCACGGTCAAGGACTGGGACGCCGCCGTCGTGCGCTGGGCGTTGATGTATCCGGATGCCTACGAGGTCGGCCTGCCGAACCAGGGCCTGCAGATCCTGTACGAGGTGCTGAACGAGCAGCCGGACGTGCTGGCCGAGCGGACCTACAGCGTCTGGCCCGACCTCGAGGCCTTGATGCGCGCCCACGATGTCCCGCAGTTCACGGTGGACGCGCACCGTCCGGTACGCAGCTTCGACCTGCTCGGGGTGTCGTTCGCGACCGAGCTCGGCTACACCAACCTGCTGACCGCGCTGGACCTCGCCGGCATCCCGATCACGGCCGCCGACCGGCGCGACGGCGACCCGCTCGTCGTCGCGGGTGGGCATGCCGCGTTCAACCCGGAGCCGATCGCTGCGTTCATCGATGCGGCGGTGCTCGGTGACGGCGAGCAGGCAGTGCTGGCGATCACCGACATCGTGCGGGGCTGGAAGGCGGCCGGCTGCCCGGACGGGCGCGACGGCCTGCTGCTCGCGCTCGCAACGAGTGGCGTCGTCTACGTGCCGGCGTTCTACGACGTGAGCTACCTCCCGGACGGCCGGATTCATCGCGTCGTACCCAACCGGCCGGGGGTGCCGTGGCGGGTGTCGAAGCACACCGTGATGGACCTCGACGAGTGGCCCTACCCGAAGAAGCCGTTGGTGCCGCTGGCCG
>CAYNDD010000454.1:0-2045 GCA_964395425.1 uncultured Frankiaceae bacterium | reverse complement strand
CCGGGATCTGCCTGGTCAACCAGCGCGACCCGGTCGTGCTGGCCAAGGAGGTGTCCTCGCTGGACCTGCTCTCCGGCGGCCGGGTGCTGTTCGGCGTCGGTGCCGGCTGGAACGCCGAGGAGATGGCCACGCATGGCATCGCCTTCGACCAGCGGTGGGACGTGCTGCGCGACCGGGTGAAGCTGATGCAGGCGCTGTGGTCCTCGTCGGTCGCGTCGTACGACGGGGAGTTCGTGCGGATCGCGCCGTCGTGGCAATGGCCGAAGCCGGTCCAGGATCCGGTGCCCGTGCTGGTCGGCGGGGGCGGGACGAGGGCGATGCGGCACGCGGTGGAGTACGGGACCGGCTGGTTCCCGATGCCGTCGCGGCAGAAGCTCGGGGCGCGGCTGGCGGTGCTGGCCGAGATCGCCGCCGAGGTGGGTCGACCGGTGCCCTCGGTCACCCTGCAGGCGGTGCGGCCGGATGCGGCCGTGCTCGGCCACTACGCGTCGATGGGAGTCGAGCGCGCGGTCGTGATCCTTCCGCCGATGCCCGATGTGCTCCCGGTCGTCCGCGAGTGGTCGGCGCTGACCGACGTCGCTCGTGGCTGACCTGCGGATCGGCGTACTCGGCGCGGCGCGGATCGCGCCGTCCGCCCTGATCCGGCCGGCCGCGGCCGTGCCCGGCGTCGAGGTGGCGGCGGTCGCGGCCCGCGACCCGGCCCGAGCCGCGGCGTTCGCTCGCAAGCACGGGGTCGCGACCGTCCATCAGTCCTACGACGACCTGATCGCCGACCCGGGCATCGATGCCGTCTACAACCCGCTGCCCAATGCGCTTCATGCCGAATGGACCCTGAAGGCATTGGCCGCCGGCAAGCACGTGCTGTGCGAGAAGCCCTTTACTTCGAACGAGTCCGAGGCGCGAGAGGTGGCCGCGGTGGCCGAGCGGTCAGGCCTGGTCGTGATGGAGGCCTATCACTACCGCTACCACCTCATGGCGTCGATGATCGACACGATCGCGCATGACGGCCGGCTGGGCGAGATCGAGTCGGTCCGGACCTGGATGTGCTTCCCGCTGCCGAAGTTCTCCGACATCCGCTATTCGTATCCGCTCGGTGGCGGCACCACGATGGACTGCTGCTACGCGGTCCATGCGCTCCGGCTGGCCGGACCCAGTGAGCCGACGGTCGTGTCGGCGCGGCCGACGTTGCACACGCCGGACATCGACCGGGCGATGCAGGTGACCTACGCGTTCCCCAACGGCGCGACCGGTCGATCGGTGGCCTCGATGTGGTCGCACCGACTGTTTCGCTTTGCGCTGCGGGTGACCGGGTCGAAGGGCGAGCTGCGGGTCACGAACTTCATCGCGCCCCAGTTCTGGAACCGGCTCTCACTGACCATCGACGGCCGGCGGCGACACGAGCGGGTCCGCGGCGAGCCGACGTACGACGCCCAGCTGCGGGCGTTTGTGGCCGCGATCCGCGACGGCGGCCCGGTGCTCACCACGCCGCAGGACGCGATCGTCACGATGCGGCTGATCGACGACATCTATCGCGCGGCCGGCATGCCGATCCGAGGTCGGACGGCTTAGCTGAGCGCCGGCAGCACCCGCTCGACGTACAGATTGACGGTGTCCCAGGCCCGATCGACCGGGATCCCGCCACACAGCGGGTGCAGCACCATCGTCGCGAAGGCGCCCTGCTCGCGGCAGCGGCTGATCGCCTGATCGGGGCTGAGGATCTCGTAGATTCCCTCGGCGCGGAGCTCCTCGACCGAGGTCGCGGTCGAGGCGACCGCGGAGTGGATGTCGGGCGTCTGCCAGCTCTGGTAACGCAGCGCTTCATGAAGCAGGTGGTGGCCGAGCTCGGCCCAGGCGGCGTCGGGATCCTCGGCGAGCACGGTGAGCGAGGTGCGCTCCGGCGGCAGGATCACGAAGCCCGTGGTGCCGTGCTCGGCGCACTGGGCCTCGTAGTACGCCGGCAGCTCGGGAAGATGCGCGGCCGGCAGCAGCGGAAGGCCGAGCCGGGCCGCCCGCCGGGCCGCCGGACGGCCGCTGCCGCCGACGAA
>CAYNDD010000453.1:0-2057 GCA_964395425.1 uncultured Frankiaceae bacterium | reverse complement strand
CGCTGCCAGAGGGTCCCGACCTCGGCGAACCCGGCCGCACGCAACGCGCTGACGAACGCGACGGTCCAGGTGCTCTCCGCCAAGGGTGCGTACATGGGGCCGGTCGTTCTCGCAAAGGGCCTCGAGATCGCCAACCCCGCTTGCAAGACCCACAAGAGCACCTGCCCGACCGACGACTACCTCGGCTTCTCGGCCATCAAGAAGGCGGCCAACGTCTCCATCGGGACCCTCCAAGCGAGGAACGTCACGAAGGGAACTCCCGCCTGGTTCCTCGCGAGCAAGGTCAACTCCAAGTACATCGGGACCTACGTCGTCCGGGCGCGGAACAAGACCGGCGAGCCGTACGGCGCCGGCTCCGACGGCTTCTTGAAGCGCGGCATTCCGGACGCCAAAGTCGGGCCGAAGGGCCGCATCTCGGCGCACGTCGACGCTCTCGCCGCGTCCGTCTCTGCGCAGTGGATTCCCTTCCCCGGCGAGGGCGAGGTTTCTGCCGACGACTCGTCCTCGGCGGGAGCGGACCCCAACCGCGGCTCGTACTCCGAGGCATGTCCCTCTTCGACGGACCCGGCGGTCAACGCGACCGGCCAGTCGCAGCCCGGCTCCGCGGCGGGTCAGGGCCTCGACTGCTCCGGCGTCCCGAACGCGCTGAACCTGGACGTGAACGGTAACGGCACCTTGAACACGGTCGACCCCTCTGCCGCATCGTCAGCGGCGACCGCCATCACCACCTGGGCGCAGCTGCAGTCGCCGGCGAACGCGGCCATCAACTGGCACGCGGACAACTCGCTCACGACCAGTGGCATCGACACCTGGCTCGAAGGCCTGCCGACGCAGAGCTTCGGCGTGACCGCGGTCGTCCCCCAAACCGCCCTCTTCCCCAACGACCCGTCCGGAACCGACGTCACCGCCACGGTCGACTGCGGAACCCTCGTCTGGTGCTCCGGCGCAGACGTCGGCTGGGCCGGTACCGATGGCGGACTCTGGTCGACATCTACTCCGCCGTACCTGTTAAAGCCTTACCCGAGCGGCTGTCCGGTCGGTGTCACAGGTCCGATGTGCTCGGCCACCCTTGGGGCGGGCATCTCGCCGGTCAGCGGCACCGACATCATCGGTTCGGTGACGCCGGGGCAGATCCTGACGGTGCACGCCACTCAGACTGCGGGATCGAGCGCGTCGACCGAGCTGCAGGTGGCTCCTTACTTCGTGACCACCCCCTACGCGGCCAACGCCACTTACTCGCTGCCGGACGGTTCGGTGACGCCGGTCATGACGGCGGACAGCTCGGGCACCGACCCGGGTAGCACGGGCACGCTGAACCTCTCGATTTACCGACCCGAGCGCCTTGCCCTGCCGAGCGAGACGAGCGCGACCGGCATCATGGACCAGACGGGCCTCCACTACTCGGTGAAGATCTCGCAACCGATCAGCGACAACTCACCCGGCGGCTCGAGCGGGGTCTGCCCAGCGAGCTCGTTGTCGAACGTAACGAGCGCCACGGCGACGTCGAGTTCGCTCGGCGGCGAGGTGACGGACTCAGCCACCAGCGACTTCGACCCGGCGGGCTCCGCCAATCCGGCACCGGTCGGCTTCTCGGTGAACCTGGCCGACTGCACCACGGCGCTCGGCTCCGGATACTCGTTCAGCAGCGGCAACACCTACTACGTCAGCGTGATCGCCGACGGCCAGGCGACCAGCAAAGGTGGCGCGCCGACCGCCTGGATCGGCTTCGACCTGGTCGTTCCCTAGGCCACCTTCAAGGCGGAACTCGGCCCACTGCCATACGGAACGTGGGCCGAGTAGCGCCCGGAGAATGCTCCTCGCCAAGACCTCAGCCGATTACCCGATCGCACCGCTCGATCCCCAACATCCCATGATGACCACCGCGACATTGGTCGCAATGCCTCCGCGCGTGTCAGCCGGTTTGCCGAAGCGCCGCGGCAGTTTCGATACATCGACGAGCAGGACTTTGGAATCCTTTCGGACAACCATGTCGCCGCCGATAGTCGTATACGCGCCTTCGCCAGTGCCGAACAGGCTCCTCGCCTTGCCGAGGCGCT
>CAYNDD010000452.1:0-2076 GCA_964395425.1 uncultured Frankiaceae bacterium | reverse complement strand
CCGCCGGACGCATGGGAAGGACAGGCCCGGGAACGACAGGCAGCCCTCGTCGCCGTCCTGGTCCTCGGCACCGATCACCCGCAGGACCGGGTTGACCAGGTGACCGACCTCGTCCTCGACGTCGAAGGTGAAGACCCGCAGGCCGACGCCGATCTGTGGCGCGGCGAGCCCGAGCCCCGGCGCGTCGATCATCGTCTCGGTCAGGTCCTTGACCAGGACCCGGAGCTCCTTGTCGAAGGTGGTGACCGCTTCGGCCGGGGTGGTCAGCACCGGATCGCCGAACAGGCGGATCGGTTGAACGGTCACTTCACTGCTCCTCAAGGTCTCCGGCCGACCTGCCATGGTAAGTCGACCGGGACCGCAGCCGAGGGTCGCCGACGGTCAGCGGGTCTGCAGACCGTCCCAGCTCCAGCGCGGGGTCGGGAGCCCGTTCGCGACGGCACTCGAGCCGTCCGGATGGCTGGTGAACTCGCCGACCGCCCACTCCATGTAGGCCCGAAGGGCGGCCCGGAACTCGGGGTCGGCCGGCAGCTCGGCGTCATCGGCCGAGGCGACGAAGCAGTCGACGAACCGGCGGGCGAGGTCGCTCATGTCACCGTTGCCGCAGTGCATGACGAGCAGGTCGGTCTGGTTGCCGCACCCCGCCGAGTAGACCGCGGGACCGCCGAGGACTTCGGCCCAGTACGCCGCCAGCCGCTCGACGTGCTGCGGGTGCTGGCCGGGATGGGAGAACGGGTGGTTGAGCTCGGGATCGGCGAGACAGCGCGCGTGGTGCGCGGCGGCCAGCCTGAGCAGGGCCGGGTCGCCTCCGGCGTACTCGTACAGAGTGGGTCGCACGGACAAAGCATCCGCGCCGGCCGGGCTCGAGATCAAGCCGGGAGGGTGGGGCCGCCTCGACAACCACGCGGGCGAACGGTGAGACTCCTATCGCCGAGCGTCGACATCGGAGTCGGCGACAGGACGCGATTGCGAGGAGCTGTGACCGACAGCAGCGGTGAGACGAACCCTGCGCCCCGCTCGACTGCGCTGCCGGCTCGCGCCCGGGTCGTGATCATCGGCGGCGGCGTGATCGGCTGCAGCATCGCCTACCACCTCGCGCACCTCGGCTGGCGGGACGTCGTCCTGGTCGAGCGCGATGCCCTCACCGCAGGGACCACCTGGCACGCGGCGGGCCTGATCACCTGTGCCGGGATGACCGACGAGACCTCGCTGTTCATGAGCCGCTACTCCCGGGACCTGTATTCGCGGCTCGAGGCGGAGACCGGACACTCCACCGGGTTCCGGCCGGTCGGCCACGTCAGCATCGCCACCAACCCGCAGCGCCTCGACGCGCTGCGGCGCGAATCGGAGTTCGTCCGTGGGTTCGGGGTGCCGGACGAGGAGATCTCGGCCACCGAGCTGGCCGCGATGTGGCCGTTGCTCGATGTGTCCGACGTTCTGGCCGGCTTCCTGGTGGCCGACGAGGGGCGGGCCGACCCGGTCGGAGTCGCGACCTCGTTGTCGAAGGGTGCCTCGGCGCTCGGCGTACAGATCGTCCAAGGCGTCAGCGTCGAGCGGGTCGAGACGCGTGGGACCCGGGTGACCGGGGTCCTCACCGACCGCGGCCGGATCGAGACCGAGATCGTGGTCAACGCGGCCGGGATGTGGGCCCGCCAGCTCGGTGCCCGCAACGGCGTCACGATCCCGCTCCAGGCCGCCGAGCACTACTACCTGATCACCGACGCGGTGCCCGGGATGGATCGCGACCTCGCGGTGATCGAGGATCCGGATCGCTACGGCTACTACCGGCCCGAGGGCGACGGCATGCTGGTCGGGCTGTTCGAGCCGATCGCAGCACCATGGTCGCTCGATGGCGTTCCCGGCGACGCATCGTTCACGACCCTTCCGCCCGACTGGGACCGGATGAGCCAGTTCCTCGGACCGGCCCTCGATCGGATCCCGTCGCTGTCCGAGATCGGGGTGCGGACCTTCTTCTGCGGGCCGGAGTCGTTCACCCCCGACGTGCATCCGATGCTCGGTCCGGCGCCGGAGCTCGACGGCTACTACGTCGCCGCCGGACTCAACTCGCTCGGCATC
>CAYNDD010000451.1:0-2079 GCA_964395425.1 uncultured Frankiaceae bacterium | reverse complement strand
TGTATCTGCAGGACGTCCACGGCTTTCATCCGCTCAAGACCGGCCTGCTGTTCCTGCCGATGTCGGTCGCCATCATCGTCGGCGCGCGGACCGCAGGGCGAGTCATCGGTCGCAGCGGCCCGCGCGCGATGTTGGTCGTGGGGCTCGGGCTATCCGCGATCGGCTTCGGCTGGCTCACCCAGCTCTCGGCGTCGTCGAGCTATGCCGGCGGCGTGCTCGGACCGACGCTGCTCATCTCGTTCGGGATGGGGCTGTCGTTCACCCCGCTCGCGACCGCCGCAACCGCCGGCGTCCACTGGTCGCAGGCCGGACTCGCCTCCGGTGTGCTCAACACCTCGCGACAGGTCGGCGGCTCGATCGGGCTGGCCGCCCTGGCCACGGTTGCGACCGACCGCACGATCCACCTGCTCGGCCACCCGGTGATGACCCAAGGCGCGCTCAGCTCCCCGGCGGCCCGGGCCGCCGTCACCTCCGGCTACGTGCACGCTTTCGCGGCCGCAGCAGTCATCGCCGCGATCGGCGCCCTCGCCGCGTGCTGGATCCCCGGCACCCGCCGACCCGGACCCGACGCCGAGGCGGCCGGCTGAGGTCAGTGCTTGTGCTTGGCTTTGTGCTTGACCGGGCTGGAGAAGATGCCGAGTCCGACCGGCATCGGGCGCTCCTGGCCGTCAGCGGGGTAGTTCTCCAGCGTGAGCGGCTGCGAGCCGCCGAGGCGGGCCAGCAGCTCGGTCGATCCTGAGCCGTCGAAGGCAAAGGCCTGGCTGGCGCCGAGCTGCACCATCAGCTCGGACATCTGGTTCTCGTCGAGGCCGTGGGTCGAGGTGCCGCGATGGTCCGCGACGATCGCAATCGTCACCATCCGCCCGCCGTGGCTCAGGCCGATCTCGGTCCGCGCCGGCTGCTTGGTGCCGATGCTGTCGCAGCCGAACCCGGTCCGGATGACGCCGGGCTTCTGGACGACCTCGAGTCCGACCCCGTAAGCCTGGACGAACGGCTTCGGCGCACTCGTCACGACGGACGAGGCGAGCGAGATCTTCGTGCCGAGCGGGATGCCGGACAACCAGTTGCTCGCGGACTGACCGTGCCCGACCAGCAGGTAGCCGTTGCTCGGGAGGGCCGTGCCCCAGCGGGACTGGGAGACGCTGGTGAGCACGCCGTTGACCACGCCGCGGATCTCGTCGCCCCAGTGCGCCGGCACCGGCGACGAGCCCCACTTGGAGTTGTAGACCGCGAGCCCCGACGGCGGGTCGAGCTCGTTCTTGGAGAGCACTGCGTGGGTGTGTTTGCCGGCGGTCAGCAGGGCGGCCCACCAGACCGTGCCGGACTCGGCCAGGCCGTTGGTGCCGATGCCGACGACCGCCTGGTGCGCCGAGGACATGACCTCCGGGACCTTGTTCGCGATCAGCGGCTGGGTCGGGTCGCCGGTGCGGAAGTCGAAGTAGCCGGTGTTGGTCGCCGCGACCAGCCGCGGTCGGTTGGCGGCCAGCGTGCTCAGCGGCGAGCGCTCGGCGAGCGAGTGCATCAGCGGCTGCAGCGAGATGTTCTGGTCGGCCAGGTTGATCCGGAGCACGTGCATCGACACGACGCCGTTCGAGTCGGTCGTCGAGCCGGACGACATCACCAGCCCGGTCGCCAGCGTGTGCTTGTGCCAGGTGGTGCCGGGGACCAGCGACTCAGCCTTGGGGCAGCCGCCGTCATTGTGCGCGGCTGGGTGGCGCGACGACGCCTGGGCCACCCCGAGGCCGGGTACGACGCCCAGCAGGCCGAGGGCAGCAGCCGCCGGTACGACGAGACGTGCTCGCCGCAGGCGGGAGGAGTTGGCGCGAGTCATTGTGACGTGCATTCTCGGCGGCCGAGGAGCCGATGTTGAGAGCCGTTCGGACCAGAGGCCCGTCCTTTGGAGGTTCGACCCGTTCGGCCTAACGCGACCCTAGCGAGGCAGGCGGGACAACGTGCGCTGCTCGCTCGGTCGGGGCCGCCGGTCGAGGCGCTGCTCGAGGTGGCGCCGGGCGGCGTCGTGCTGCCCGGACGCAACCAGCGCATGCAGCATCGTCTCCGCGATCACCTCTTGCTGGGCCG
>CAYNDD010000450.1:0-2120 GCA_964395425.1 uncultured Frankiaceae bacterium | reverse complement strand
CGCGGCGCTGCCGGCCGCCAGTCGCCGGCAACCTGGGCAGCGAGCCCGCGAAGCCCTGGGGCCCCGAGCGCGATCGCCGCCTCGAGCGAGCCGGCGTAGTCCTCGATTGAATGCCCGCCGGCGAACCCTGCGGCGGCCAGCTGACTTCGTCCCAGCATGACTCGTCCGGCGATCACCACGCACGGAACTGCCGCGTCGAGACACCTCGCGGCCACCCGAACCGGCAGCTTGCCCCGCAGGGACTGACCGTCCAGCGATCCCTCCCCCGTCACCACCAGGTCGGAAGCCGCGATCCGGCCGGCCACGTCGAGCTCCCGCAGCACCAGGTCAGCGCCGCTCTCGCGGTGGCCACCCAGCGCGAACAGGGCAAACCCGAGGCCACCCGCGGCGCCCGCACCGGGGAGCTGCGCCAGTTCCGGCCCGATGAGGTCGGCGAAGCTGGCAAGCCGCTCCTCGAGCACCGGCATCAGGTCACGTGTCGCGCCCTTCTGTGCCGAGAAGACCGCGGTGGCACCAAGTGGCCCGAGTAGCGGGTTGTCGACGTCGGTCGCCACCACGAGCTCGACCTCGCGCAAGTGTTCGGCGTCGGCGCCAAGGCTTTCGATCATGGCGCGACCCGCGTCGTTGGTGCCCGAACCACCAAGGCCGACCACGATCCGGTCAGCACCCGCAGAGAGCGCAGCTTGCAGCAAGGCCGCGACCCCCGCCGACGTCGTCCGGCTCGGATCTCGTTCGGACGGCTGCAGCAGGTGCAGCCCGCAGGCCTGCGCCGACTCGACGTAGACCGTGCGGCGACGGCGTGAGTCGACGACGAGCACGGCCCCTCGAGCCGGCCGGCCAAGTGGATCGCGGACCTCGAGCTCGACAAGCGTGCCGTGCAATCCGGCGTTCAGGACGTCGACGAAACCCGGCCCACCGTCAGACAACGGCAATGTCGTCACCGTGTCCGCGACCGCACCCTCGTGCCATCCGGCAGCGATCGCGCCGGCAGCCTCGTTGGCTGACATCGAGCCGCCGAATGAGTCGGGCGCGACGAGCACCCGCCGTGGTGCAGCCGGCCGCAAGGTCACAGCCCGGGCGCACCCCAGACCGGGAACCAGCGGGTCAGCTCGGGCTCGACCTTCATGTCATTGACGAGCGTGCCCTGCACCTGGATCTCCAGCGCGTTGTCACGGTGCTGGTCGGTGCCGAGGGGCGCGAACGGATAGAACGTGCCGCGTTTGTAGAGGTAGACAAGCGCCAGGCGCCGACCGTCGGCATGCGCGAAGGAGATCAGCGAACACAACAGCTGTGGTCCGAACCCGGCGTCCTGCAAACCACTGTTGACCGCATGCAGATCAGTGACGAGACCTGGGACGTCGGCGGCGTCGTGGCGTACCAGCAACCAGGTGTAGCCGAAGCTGTCTTTGCTGAGCTCGACATCCGGGGCACTACCCGCCGAAGCCGAGTCGAGCAGTTGCTGGACGTCGGTCTGGGTGCGAGCAAACGCGGCACCCTCGGCGGCCTTGAAACACACCGATCCGAGGCCCGTCGGTGCAAAGTCGAGCCCCGCTTGAAGAGTCAGGGCCGCCGATGGCAAGGCGAACAAGTCGTCGAGGTCAGCCTTCACGGGTTTCGTCCTGCCGAGCACCGTGTCGAGGAAGCCCATTCCTACCGGCCCTGGCCGAGCTCGCGGGAAATCTCGGCCAGCTGCTGCAGCCGCTTGTCCAATGACGGGTGGGTCGAGAACAGCGACGAGAGCGAGAAGCCGGGAGCAAGTGCGGGCGTGAAGAAGAACGCGTTGAAGCTCTCGGCCGAACGTAAGTCGCGAGTCGGAATCTGACCCATCGCGCCGGTCACCTTCTGCAAGGCACTGGCCAGCGACGATGGCCGCCCGGTCAGCAACGCGCCAGACCGATCCGCGGATAGCTCGCGGTACCGCGAAAGCGCCCTGATCAGGAAGAAGCTGATCGCGTAGACGATCGCCGATGCAAGCAGCACGACGAGTTCGACAAGCGCAGCGCTGTCTTGGTTGTTGTTGCGCCCGCGCTGGTTGCCGCCGCCAAACATCGTGGCGTAGAACGCAAACCGGGTGATGAGACCGGCGAGCACGCCGAGGAACGACGCGATCGTCATCACCA
>CAYNDD010000449.1:0-2122 GCA_964395425.1 uncultured Frankiaceae bacterium | reverse complement strand
CGCGAGCCGGGCCGATCCGGCGATGACCTCCACGCTCTCGCCCGCGAGCCGCACCGCGATGTCGTCGGACTGCGCCTTCGCCAGGGAGCGGACGCGGGCGTTGACCTGACTGGCGTCGGCGCCAATCTTTCCGGCGTCACGGTCGGTGCCGCCGTCGAACCGGACACCTAGGCGTGGCGACAGTGCGAGCGCCGTCATCGCCTCCGCCGTGGCAATGAGGGTCTTCGAAGGCACGCAGTCGGTGAGGACGCAGGCGCCGCCCACGCCGGTGCGTTCGACGATCGTGACCTGCGCACCGAGCTGCGCCGCGACCAGCGCCGCCTCGTAACCGCCTGGACCACTCCCGATAATGGCGATGCGCGTCACGTGCCGCATTCTGTCGTAACCGTCTAACCTTCGGTGCGTGGCCCTCTACGCCGCCTATGGCAGCAACCTCGATCCCGAGCAGATGCTCACGCGGGCACCGCATTCCCCAGCGCAGGGAACCGGGTGGCTCCAAGGGTGGCGGCTGACCTTCGGAGGCGAGGAATTGAGCTTCGAAGGCGCGCTTGCCACGGTCGTCGAAGACGCCAACAGCCAGGTGTTCGTCATGCTCTACGACGTCCCATCCTTCGACGAGCCCGAACTCGACCGCTGGGAAGGCAACGCGCTCGGCTTGTACGACAAGATCCGGGTCAGAGTCGCGACCCTCGACGGCGACCTGACCGCGTGGCTCTACGTCCTCAACGGCTACGAGGGCGGCCTGCCGTCGGCGCGCTACGTCGGCATGGTCGCCGACGCGGCAGAGACGGCCGGAGCGCCGGCGGACTACGTGAACGAGCTGCGGCTGCGGCCGTGCCGCTCGGTCGGCGACACCGCGATGGACGACGACGAGCTGGACGACGCGCTGGACGACGGGCTGGACGACGACCAGGCGGGCGGCGCGTGAGCGCCTTGACGCCGGTCGAAGCTGCGGCTCAGGCGGCGGCCCGGCTGGCCGAGCTCACCGGCGTCGAGCGACACGACGTCGCGATCGTGCTCGGCTCCGGCTGGGTGCCAGCCGCTGATGCGATCGGCACCCCAACGCACGACATCGCGGTAACCGATCTCCCGGGGTTTGCCGCACCGGCAGTGCTCGGGCATGCGGGCCGGATCCGCTCGATCGATGCCGGCGGCCGCCGAGTGCTGGTGTTCCTCGGCCGCACCCACCTCTACGAGGGCCGCGGCGTCGATGCGGTCGTGCACGGCGTCCGGACCGCGGCGCAAGCAGGTTGCACGGTCATCGTGTTGACCAACGGTTGCGGCGGGCTGCGCGCCGACTACGCGCCGGGCCAGCCGGTGCTGATCGCCGACCATCTCAATCTGACCGCGACCTCTCCGTTGCACGGCGCGACATTCGTCGACCTGACCGATCTTTACAGCACCCGGCTGCGCACGATTGCGCGCTCGGTTGACCCGACTCTCACCGAGGGCGTGTACGCCCAGCTGCCAGGACCGCACTACGAAACTCCGGCCGAGATCGCGATGCTGCGCACGATGGGCGCCGACCTTGTGGGCATGTCGACCACCCTCGAAGCGATCGCCGCGCGCGAGGCCGGTGCGGAGGTACTCGGTATCTCACTGGTCACCAACCTCGCTGCGGGCATGACCGGCGAACCGCTTGACCACAAAGAGGTTCTGGCCGCCGGAAACGCGTCGGCCGCGCGCATGGGTGCGTTGCTGGCGCAGGTCGTGTCGCGGCTGTGAACTTCGAAGCGGCCGCGCGGACGTGGCTCGCGGAAGACCCGGACGCCGACACGCGCGCGGAGCTCTCGGAGCTACTTGATTCGCGGGACGCCGAGGGGCTGGCCGACCGGTTCAGTGCGCGGCTTCAGTTCGGGACGGCGGGCCTGCGCGGCGCACTCGGCGCCGGCCCGAATCGAATGAACCGCGCGGTCGTCATCCGCGCCGCCGCCGGGCTCGCGGCGTACTTGCTCGAGACCGGCGGTACGTCGGTCGTCATCGGCTACGACGCTCGGCACAAGTCCGACGTGTTCGCCTGGGACACCGCCACGGTCATGGCGGGCTTCGGGTTGACCGCCTCGGTGCTCCCGCGGCCGCTGCCGACGCCGGTGCTGGCATTCGCGATCCGCCATCTCGGAGT
>CAYNDD010000448.1:0-2157 GCA_964395425.1 uncultured Frankiaceae bacterium | reverse complement strand
ATGGGGGATCGGTCACAGCCAGTAGGAACCCAACCTCGCCTGGGCCAGTGTTCGGGAATGACCCCTGAGCGGCGCCGCGCTGAATCATCAGGCGCACATGGCAGCGTGAAGGTCAGTTCTCGAAAGCCTACGGCGTGAAGCGGGCCGTGACGGATCGGGCGCTGTTGAGTGTGATCGTGCAGCGGGCTGTGTCAGTGCATCCGTTGCTCCAGCCGAGGAATCGCGACCCTTTGTCCGGTGTCGCGGTGAGCGTGACGGTGGTGTTCGGGCCGAAGCGGGCGCTGCAGATGGCTCCGCAGTTGATGCCTGCCGGGCGGCTCGTGACTGTTCCCGAGTCGCCGAGTTGCTCGGCGATCACGCTCAGCAGCGGACGGGGTACGGCGCCGAACTCGAACGCGCCGATGTCGGGCTGGGCATCGCGCCAGGCTCCGTCGAAGTCGTAGCCGGGAGCGCCGATCGTGGCGCCCGCGTTGATCGCGGGGCTTGCGGCCGTGAGGTGGTAGTCACCGCCGGCGTCGTCGACGAACTTGGGGTCGCCGCTGATGTTGCCGTTCTGACCCGCCCAGCCGGGGCCGCTGATCAGCGAGTTCGTGAGCACGTCTGGGGCTAGGTTGACCACCGGACCGCCGATGACCAGCGGCGACGTGCCGGACGAGTTGTAGAGGATCGAGTTGCGGAGGATGACGTCGGTGATCGTGTTGCCGCTCGCGCCAGGCGCGTTTGGCACCGCGTCAAAGAGTTGGGACCCTGGCTGGTCGTCGACGAGGGTGTCGTTCTCGATCGTGACCGCGGAGACGCGACTCGGCGGCGAGCTGGTGCTGTTTCCCCCCTGCAGGTAGATGCCGGCGCCATCCGCAACGTCGGCGCCGATCACGTTGTTGAAGATCCGGGTGTTCGAGATCACATCGCCGGCAGGTTTGCCTCCAAGAATCTTGGGGTCGAAGGCTGCGGCATTGATCACGATCGCGAACCCCTGCAAATCCGAGATCGCGTTGCCCTCGATCAGCGTCTGGTCGATCGTCGCGTTCCTGCCGTTCGTGTCGAGGTTGATGCCACCAGGGGTGAGCGTGCCGCCACCGACGATCGCGTTCCCAATGATCCGCGTCCCTGTTATGCGTGGTGCGTCGCCCCCTCCCGTCAGCTCGATCGGGATCGCGTTCCCCGCGAACGTGTTGTCCGAGATCACGACGCCGTCCGCTGTGTCGCCGGTGACGTCTTCCATCACGATGACGGCGTCGTCGTTGTAGTTCCAGAACGTGTTCCGCGCGACAGTGAGTCCGCTGATGTGCGTATTCGCGCTTTGACGCGTGCCCATAGTGGTCCCGACGAGCAGCCCGTCACACAACGGTTCGCCCTGGTGGCCCAGGGGAAGTGTGACTCCGCGGTTGTCGAACACGTCATCCACGATCTGCACGTTCGCGATCCGCCGCGGACCCGGCGAAAAGGGCGCAGATGTGTTCTGTCCTTGCCGCACGATCAACGCCGCTTGCCGCAGTTGTGGGTTGCGCCTCGAATCCACGCCGGTGAATCGAAGCCAGCGAACGGTGACCTCCGATGCCTGAATCAACAACAGCTCCCCCAGCGTCCCCGGCGCGCGTCGGCCGTCGAGGGTGACTCTCGCCGGCGCCCCGTCCGTCGCGACCCCCTCGAGCACGAAGTGGTCGCGGTGGATCACCAACTCCGAGCGGACCTCGATCGTCTTGCCGTTCAAAGCCGCGCTGAACAGGACATACACGGTCGCCGAGCCGCCGGTCCGGTTGGCCGCCGCCAGCGCCTCCCGCAGCGAGATCCCATCCCGTCCCGGTCTGGCCTTCAACGCAGACAGCGACGACACATCGCCGTTCACCACGTCCGCCGTGCTCGACACGACCACCATATTGGCCGACACCGCAACAGCGCTCGACCCCGCAACGCGCGCAGCCGACCCCGCCGCACAAACCACGGCGAGCACCGCGACGACGGCCGCGAACCTCCGCATCACATCAAGCTCGCGCCCCGCCAGCCCAAGCACATCCGTAGTGATGCGCACGTTGTTGGGGAAAGGGAGACCCCCGGGCGGACCCCCAGGCCCGCCTAGGGCAAGCGCTCTCGTCTGCGCCAGTGTTCCGGAATGACGCCTGAGTGCTCGCTGTGAGAACCTCCGGGTTCGTGGCTCGC
>CAYNDD010000447.1:0-2173 GCA_964395425.1 uncultured Frankiaceae bacterium | reverse complement strand
TTCGCGGTGCTCGTCGTGGACGGCCGGGGCACGCCGGGACGGGACCCGGCGTGGGAGCGGGAGATCTACCTCGACGTCGCCGGGCCGGTGCTCGACGACCAGGTCGACGCGCTGCACGCGGCGGCGGAGATCGAGCTGGACCTCGACCTGCGCCGGGTCGGGATCCGGGGCTGGTCGTTCGGCGGCTGGCTCACCGCGCTGGCGGTGCTGCGCCGGCCCGACGTCTTTGCGGTCGGGGTCGCCGGCGCGCCAGTCACCGACTGGGCGCTTTACGACACCTTCTACACCGAGCGTTACCTCGGCCTGCCCTCTGATCACCCCGAGGCCTACCGGCAGTGCTCGCTGCTCGACGACGCGCCGTCGCTGTCACGACCGTTGATGGTGATCCACGGGTTGGCCGACGACAACGTGGTCGCCGCACACACCCTGCGCTTCTCGCAGCGCCTGATCGAGGCCGGCCGGCCGCACACCGTGCTGCCGTTGACCGGCGTCACGCACATGACACCCCAGGAAGCGGTGGCGGAAAACCTGCTGCTGCTCCAGGTCGAGTTCCTGCGCCGGTATCTAGTGCCCGAACGGTTCGTGAGCCGCTAGCAGTACTGGGCTACTCGTAACGGTTCACGAACCACCCAGAGCCGGCTGCTTGTTCTCGATTGGGTCCCAGTCGATGTGGTCCAGCTCATCGGTCGCGAGGAGATGATGAAGGGGTGCACCCGCCGGAGGACGCCGTTCCGACTGACGTCCTCAAGTGGGTGGAGGGCTCTGTAGGTGCGGGCTCGCAGGTGGTGCGTTGCCGCCTTTTGGTCGGCGGCATCACCTCAGCGGTGCACATGGTTGATGTCGAGTGCGGCGGCGAGGTCCGGAAGGTCGTGCTGAAGCGCTGGATGCAGGGCGATGCGAATGAGCGGCGCTCCTGGATCGATCGAGAGGCCGGGATTCTTCAGCTGCTTGAAGCCGCGGGAGTTCCCGCTCCGCGCTACGTCGCGTCGGCCGACGGTTCTGAGGTCGGGGATGTGCCCGCACTGATAATGAGCCGGCTGCCAGGTCGACCGTGGCTGGCGCCAACGGATCCACGGTCGTGGCTGCGACAGATCGCCACTACTCTCGCGCGGCTACACGACGTACAGCCTCCAGAGGGATTGCCGGTTGCCGAACTGAATCGCGGCGGGGTACAGACGCCACCAGACTCACATCAACCCCAACTGTGGGACCGTGCCGCGGACTTGCTGACGCGACCTGCACCTGCGGGCGCCGGCTTCATCCACGGTGATTACCAGCACTTCAACCTGCTCTGGCAGCACGAACGACTTACCGGCGTTGTCGATTGGACATGGACTGGAGTCGGTCATCCCGACCGAGACGTGGGCCACTGCAGGCTCAACCTCGCCGTGCTTTTCACGCCGGAGTGGGCCGAGGACTTCATTGCCGCCTACGAGTCCGAGGCAGGACGACCGACCGATCCGTGGTGGAACGCCTTCGAACTCGCCGGATACGGCGGCGACGACTGGCAAGAGTTCATCCCCGTCCAGGTCGCCGGCCGCGTCTCCGTCGACACCCTCGGGATGACCGCCCGTGTGGAAGAACAACTGCGCCGAGTGATCTCATGACCACCCCGTACTGGCCCTCGCGCGGTCTAGCCATGACGTGCGAGCGTCGCGCCATGGCGTCGATCTTCAGCGCGATGGCCGATGAGGGGGCATTGCGCCCTCATGTCGCCATGGGCTTGAACTCCGGCGACGTGGTGCCGCTCTGTTCCGTCCACCAAGAGGGGGATGTCGCAAAGCGCAAGGCGGTGGGCTCGGCGATGTGGCAACATCCGACTTATGAGACATGTCGGGGGGGCTCTGTCCGTCACGCTGCTCGCAGCACTGCTGACCGGGATGCCGCTCGCACACGCAGCGACACCGAAGTGGACGCCGAAACAGGCGCCGGGTCCGGGCAAGGGCTACCACCTGAACGCGGTCGACTGCTGGTCGCCCGGCAACTGTGTCGCGGTGGGCTACCAGTCCTCCAACGGGATCACCTCATCCTTTATCGACAAGGACAGCAACGGGAAGTGGTCCTACGTTCACCTGACCGCCGAGGCCGATCTGACGTCGGTCTCCTGCCCGGCCGCAGGAGCGTGTGTCGCGGTCGGCACGATCGACGCCGACACGTCGTCCTCCGAGGGGCT
>CAYNDD010000446.1:0-2176 GCA_964395425.1 uncultured Frankiaceae bacterium | reverse complement strand
CAGAACAAGACCGAGCACACCCGGCGCTCGGCCAGCGCGGCCGAGTCGACCGTCGGTGCTCTTACCCCGGGCCCGGCTTCGACGCTCGCTCCGAGTGGTGCACCGCAATCGCCGCAGAATCGCTTGCCGGGGAGCGCCGGAGCCCCGCACGTCGGGCAGACCGCGCTCAGCGGCGACCCGCACTCGCCGCAGAACCGTTTGTCCGGCGGGCTCTCCGCGCCGCACGCCGCACAGTTCACTAGGCAGGCCCCAATTAGGTCGTGACTTGATCCATAAGGTCACTACGCCAGGCCAACGACTGTCAATCGCGCCATGTCGGGCGATAAGGGGCAACAGCCGCAACCAAGGGCTCGACGCGCAGGTCGAGGGAGTGCGATTGTTTGCTCGTCCCGACGCGGTACGAGTAGCGAGCCCGGCCAAGGACGGCGCAAGTTCGGCGCGCTTCGGACCGGACAGACGCAAAGGAGTTCGGTCACCGTGGCCTCTCGCGGCCGTTACCGCGATGCGCTCAAGCAACGCGACTTCCGTTTGCTGATCACCTGCTCGCTGATCGACCAGATCGGAAGCTGGTCGTACAGCGTCGTACTCGCGGTCGACGTCTACACCCGCACCCACTCGACGATCTGGCTGGCCGGACTGTCCGCATCGCGGTGGGCAACCGGCCTCGTGCTGAGTGGGTACGCCGGCGCCTTCGCCGACCGCTTCGAACGTACGAAGGTGATGTTCGGATCCGCGATCCTGTCAGCGGTCGTGATGTCCGGCATCGCGGTGTCGGTCGGGCTGCGCGGGCCGGTGTGGACGTTGCTCGCGCTCACCGTGGTGTCTGCGACCGTCGCATCCCCGTATAGACCGGCCGCGGGTGCGTTGACACCCGAAGTGGTCGGGGAGAAGGACCTGGCCGCGGCGAACGGGTTGTTCGCCGCGATCGAGAGCCTGGTCGTCGTGATCGGCCCGGCGGTCGGCGGCCTCCTGCTGCTTACCGGATCGACGGTCAGTGGTGTGATCCTCAATGCAGCGAGCTTCGTGATCGCCGCGGCAATCATCGTGCGTCTGCGGGTGCGTTCGCGCGGCGATGCCGCGCGCGGCGGCCGGATGCTCGCGCAGTGGTTGACCGGCTTCCGGGCGCTGGCCTCCCAGCAGGTCGCCTCGGTGCTGGTTGCATTCTGCGCGCTCGACTCGATGGTGTACGGCGCGAGCACCGTCATCTACGCTCCACTTTCGCTTCGGCTCGGCACCGGGGTCAAGGGCTACAGCTATCTGCTCGCCGGAGCGGCCCTCGGCGGTGTGATCGCCGCCGGGTTGGCCAACCGCCTCAGTGCCTCGCGCCGGCTTGCGCCCGTGATCGTCGGGAGCATCGCGTTGCAAGGCGTGCCCTTCGTCCTCACCGTCTTCACGCACACCCCGGCGGTCGCCTTCGTGCTTCAAGTCGCGTCCGGTATCGGCATGGTCATCGTCGACGTACTCGCGATTACGGCAATGCAGCGGGACCTCGACGGCGGGGTGATGAGCCGGGTGCTCGGGGCCTTCGAGGCAATCGTCACCGCGGCGATCCTGTTCGCAAGCTTCGTGAGTGCGGTCGTTCTTTCGCATGCCGGGCTCAATGCCGCGCTCTATCTCACCGGCATCGGCATTCCGGCGGTCGCCGTGCTCGGCCTGCCGATCCTGATCCGCGGCGACCGCCGCGCGGCCGCGCAAGTGGCCGCGCTCGAGCCGTGGGTCGAGGTGCTCGGCCGGCTGGACCTGTTCACCGGCGCAAGGCGGCCGGTGCTCGAACGGTTGGCGAAGGCAGCCGAAGAGCAGATCGTCCCCGCCGGGACGGTCATCATCCGCGAAGGGGACACCGCCGACGCACTCTGGATCCTGCTCAGCGGGTCGCTGGCGGTCGAGGCGTCCGTCGCCGGCGGGCCGGTGCGGGCCCTCCCGACCGTGAACGCCCCGGGGTACGTCGGAGAGCTCGGCCTGGTACGCGGCGTGCCGCGAACCGCAACCGTACGAACCGCCGAGGAGTCCGTCCTGCTGCGGATCGAGGGCAGCGTCTTCGTCGATGCGCTCGAGTCGGCACCGCCCAGCACGACATTCATCCAGCTGACCGGCGCACGCTGGGCCCGCACCGAAGCGAACTGAGTCGCCCCGGCTTTCGTGGAGGCTCGGTTATCCCGCTAGCGGCTGCTGTCGG
>CAYNDD010000445.1:0-2179 GCA_964395425.1 uncultured Frankiaceae bacterium | reverse complement strand
ACACCACGATCAACATCTCCCCCAACCTGACCAAGCTGCACTGGCTGCCCGCACCGGCCACCACACTCGGCGTCAGTGTCGGCAGCGCGTGGCGCTACGACCCCGCGACGTCAACGATCTTCTCGGCCACCGCGACCGGCGGCGGGCTGCAGTACTCGACCCGGTCAGTGGTGAACGCTCCTACGCCGGCGGAGCTCGCAGCCGCCCCGTCGCCGGCGGCGAGCAAGACCGAGGACGCCGACCTTGCCGTGCCGGCCAGCGTCTCGCCGGCGGTGCGCAGGCTGACCGCGAACGTGACCGCCAAGGCCACCAACCCTTATCAAGATGCGCTGGCGATCCAGGCCTTCTTCACGCAGGGTTCGCGCTTCACCTACAGCACTGACATCAAGGCCGACAACAGCCCGAACGCCCTGGCCGACTTCCTGCTGCACACCCGGGCGGGCTTCTGCCAGCAGTTCGCGACCGGGATGGCAGTCATGGCGAGGCTGTCGGGGATCCCGTCGCGGGTCGCGGTCGGCTTCACCCGCGGGACCAAGCAGAAAGACGGTACGTGGGTCGTGACCACCCACGACGCGCACGCGTGGCCCGAGCTGTACTTCCAGGGCTACGGCTGGCTGCCGTTCGAACCGACCCCGCGGGCCGACGGCCAGGCGGTCACCCCGGGCTACGCCAAGGGCGGCGTCACTCCTGGGCCGCGGGTCAACCCGACGGTCAGCCCCTCGGCGTCGTCAAGTCCCTCGATCCCGAAGTCGCTGCAGGACCGGGGTCACCCCGGAGTCGGGAGCACCGGCAACGGCGGCGGCGGTACGGGCCTCACCGCGGCGACATCGATCGACGGAAAGGGCTGGCTGGGCCTGCTGGTCGGGGTCGTGATCCTGCTAGTGCTGCTGGGCCCGGGGACGGCGCGGGCGGTCACCCGGCGACGGCGATGGCGACTGATCGGCGATCCCGTCCGCGCACCGGATGCGGCCTGGGCCGAGCTTCGCGACACCGCGATCGACCTGCACGTGCCGTGGGACGACGGCCTTACGCCGCGCCAGATCGGCTCACTCGTCGATGCCACTCTTCGACCGGACGAGGACACCAGGGCCGCGATGGAGCGGCTCGCGCGCTGCGAGGAGCACGCCCGCTACGCCCCCAACCGTCCGAGCGGCGACGCCGATCTGCGGTATGACGTCACTCTCGTGCGGGCGGCGGCGCTCGCGCGGCGCAGCGGTCCCCAACGGCTGGTCGCGTTGGCGATGCCCCGGTCCACGTTGCTCGTGCTGCGGGCCACGGTGGCCCGGCTCGGCTCGGTCCTTGACTGGTTCAGCGCCATCGCCGGGCGGGTGCGGCGAACTGTGCGGCCGGCCGGCTGGCACCGGCCGGGCACCATGCCCGCGAACGCCAGGCCGTAATACCGCCGCACCGGGACCGAGTCCCGCTAGCGCTCGTCCTGCCGACGCTGCCAGCGGTCCTCGAGCCGCTGTACCACCGAGCGCCGCGGCATCCGATCCGTGGCGCGGCGTGACCGCGCACCGTCCGGCGCGGCCGCCTTGCGGTGTCCGGTCATGCGCTGCCACGACGCCACCCCGAAAGAAACGGCGGCCAGCATCACGATGAAGCCGGCGACGCCGAGCGGGATAAGCGGGATCACGACGCCGGCGAGCAGGAGCCCGAGACCGATGACCAGCCCGACCACCGCGCGAATAACCCGTCGCCGGTAGTGGCTGCGAATGTCGTTGCCCTGATAAATGCTCGCGAACTTGGGGTCCTCGGCGTACAACGCTTGCTCGATCTGCTCGAGCAAGCGTTGCTCGTGCTCAGAGAGCGGCACGACGCCTCCTACGGACACCTCACACCCGGGGGCGCGAGACGCGACCTCAGGACGAGGGAGCGTGCTCTTCAGGATACGGTCGGCGCGCTGGCCTCGGCCAGTAACCCGGCGAACTTGTCAAGTCTCATTTGTCGCGCCCGGCCGCATGTGCCGCCTGGCCGGCGCCTCGCGTCCGGCTGAAGCGTCCCGCACGACCAGGGCGGCCGGCCGCACCGCACCATGACCGAACCTCGCCACCGCCAGGTCCACCGCCGCATCGGCGGCCCGCCAGTCGTCCACGTCACCTACCAGGTCGAGCTGGTGCGGCGCCCCCGAGCCGGCGCTGAGCCCCTCGATCCGTACGCCGACCAGGCGAATCAGCGC
>CAYNDD010000444.1:0-2181 GCA_964395425.1 uncultured Frankiaceae bacterium | reverse complement strand
TACGTCATGCAGGACGAGGCGCGCCACGTCGCGTTCGGCCGGCTGGCGCTGCGCGATGCCTACAAGGAGCTGTCCGACAAGGAGCGTTCGGAGCGTGAGGACTTCGTCGTCGAGGGATGTTGGCTGATGCGCAACCGCTTCCTCGGCATCGAGGTGTACGAAGCGCTCGGCATGCCGGTCAAGGAGTGCGCGGAGATCTCGGAGAACTCCGAGTTCCAGCAGATCTTCCGTTCGCTGCTGTTCAGCCGGATCGTGCCGTGTGTGAAGGACATCGGGCTGTGGGGCGAGAAGGTCCAGAAGTGCTACACCGACATGGGCGTGCTCGACATGGCCGGCGTGAACCTCGAAGACCTCATGAAGGCCGACGAGGACCAGGCCGAGCTGATCGACCGTGAGAAGCAAGAGCTCGCTGCCCGCGTTGCCGAGGTCGACGAGACGATCGCAGTCGGCGCCACCGTCTGACCGCGGGACACCCGTGTTGATCATGGCGAAATGCGCGATTTCTGCACGAATTTTGGCGCTTGTTGCCATGATCAACTGTGTCTCACGGTGCGGCGAGGGCCAACTCCGGCGGGGTTGACGACCGGCTGACCGCTCGGGTGCGGAGCATCGTCCAGCCGAGTGCTCCGGCCGGCGGATAGAACACGAGGGTGGGCAGCATGTAGCGCCACGAGAACAACACGGTTGCCGTCGCGGTCAGAACGGTGAGTACGGCGCAGCCGAGGACGAGGAGCAGCGCCGGAGCGAGCGGATGGCGGCGCCGTACGACGAGGACGACCAGGCCGCACAGCAGGATCACTGCGCTGACCGGGCCCGGCAGGTAGACGAAGCGTTGGTAGTCGTGGAGCACGCGGGCGATGCCGACGTCGATGCGGGCCTGCCCGGTGCCGTAGTAGTCGACCATCTGCTGGGGCCGGGGCTTCGTCGGGTCGACCGGAGCCAGCGTCAGTCGGAACTGCCACGACCGCACCTCGGGACCGCCCGGAGTCTGCGCTCGGGTCGGCCGGAACTGCTGGGCGAAGTCGGCGCCGATCGCGTGCGCGTAGTCGAGCGGCTGGTGCAGGATCACGCGCCGGGCGAAGGACACCACCTCGGCGGTGTGGCCCGGATTCTGCTCGAGGTATAGCCAGACCGGCGAGCTGACCGAGTCCTGGAACCACACCGGACCCGGCCGGTGGCCAACCGGCTGGACCGGGCAGAGCGCGCGCTCGTTCGCGGGGATCGAGTCGTGGCTGCAGACCGCAAAGCCGGCCACCCGGGCGTACAGCCAGATCGGTGCGCTTCCGGTGATCGACGCGCCGCGACCCGATCCGTGCAGACCCATCACAACGCCGAGCGGCGCGACGATCGCGAGGGCGATCGCAATTGCGGCTCGCGTCAGCCACCGCACGCCACAGCGCCGCGCCGCCCACACGACCCAGACGAGCAGCGGCAGCACGAGCCCGACCGCGTCGAGTCGCACGAGCACACCGAGCCCGACGAACGCCGCCGCCACGGCCACCCGGACCACGCCCAGCCGCCCCGTCCCCGAACGGTCGCGCCACAGCGCCGTCGCGATCGCTGCGACCAGCAGGGTCTCGAAGAGTGCTTCGGACAGGATGTATTGCTCGATCTGCACCTGGTAGGCATCGAGCAACAGCGGTGCGCTTGCGAGCGCCGACCCGATGCGACCGCAACCGAGCCGAAGCAGGAGGAGGTAGATCACCAGGCCGTCGCCGAGGAGCAGCAGGTGCTGGACCGCGGTGACAATCGCGATGTGCCGGCCGATCAAGGTCGCGTCGAGGAACCACGGGTAGCCCGGCGGATGCCACGCGACGTTCGGGACCCGATGCATGTTGGCCAGGTAGTTGGTCGAGTCGGAGTAGAACAACGCCGGCTGGTACGCCGACCAGGCGAGCGCTCGCAGCGTCGTACCCAGCGCGAAGATCAGCGCGAACAACCAGTGCCGGCGGGCGAGGGACCGCCAGTCGGCATGGAGGGTGGCGCGGGCGGGCAGCGGCGTCACGCGCCGACCCTACGTGGCGTCGCGGGTGACGAGCAGGCGGCGGAGCGAGTCGAGCCGTTCCGGGGCGGCGTGGCCGGCGGCGACCCAGTTGTCGAGCTCGCACACCGAGGTGTCGAGATGGTCGCAGTCGGTCGGGCACAGCAGCGTGCCGCCGGCCAGGTCGGGGAAGCAGCTCA
>CAYNDD010000443.1:0-2184 GCA_964395425.1 uncultured Frankiaceae bacterium | reverse complement strand
CACTCAACGATTGGGGAGTGATCACTTTGGAGGACTGGGCGCTGATCCGGAGGCTGGCGGCGGAGGGTGTGCCGAAGGCGCGGATCGCTGATCGGCTGGGGATCTCGCGAACCACGGTGATCAAGGCGGTGAACTCGTCGGCGCCGCCGAGGTATGAGCGTTTGCCGGCGCCGACGTCGTTCACGGTCTTCGAGCCGCGGGTGCGGGCGCTGCTGGATGAGGTCCCGGACATGCCTGCGACGGTGCTGGCCGAACGGGTCGGCTGGACGGGGTCGATCCGGTGGTTCAGCGACAACGTGAGGCGGCTGCGCCCGGAACACCGGCCGATTGATCCGGCGGACCGGATCAGCTGGCAGGCGGGTGACGCTGCGCAGTGTGACTTGTGGTTCCCGCCGCGGAAGATCCCGCTCGAGGACGGCACTGCCAGGCTGCTGCCGGTGCTGGTGATGACCGCGGCGCACTCGCGGTTCGTGACCGCCCGGATGATCCCGACGCGCAAGACCGAGGACCTGCTGCTGGGCTCGTGGGAGCTGATCGGGCAGCTGGGCCGGGTCCCGCGCCGGTTGATCTGGGACAACGAGCCCGGCATCGGCCGTGGTCAGCGCCGCGCCGAGGGCGTGGCCGCGTTCATGGGCACCTTGGCGACCAAGCTGGTGCTGCTGGCACCGAGGGACCCGGAGTCCAAGGGCGTCGTGGAACGACGCAACGGATGGTTCGAGACCTCGTTCATGCCCGGGCGGGTGTTCGCGTCGCCGGCGGACTTCAACGGCCAGTTCAGCGACTGGCTCACACTGGCGAACTCGCGGGTGGTCCGCACGACCAAGGCTGCCCCGGTCGATCTGATCGACGCCGACCGCGCCGCGATGCTGGCGTTGCCACCGGTCCCGCTGCACTTGGGGTGGCGCAACAAGATCCGCCTCGGCCGGGACTACTACGTCCGCCTGGACACCAACGACTACTCGGTCGACCCGACGATGATCGGCCGGATGGTCGGCGTGACCGCCGATCTGGAGCGGGTCCGAGTCCATGCCGAGGGTCGCCTCATCACCGAACACGACCGGGTCTGGGCCAGAGGGATCACCCTCACCGACCCGACGCACGTCGAGACCGCTGCCCGGCTGCGCAAGCAGTTCGGGCAGCCACGCGCCGCGGCCACCGGTGATGACCTCACCCGAGACCTGAGCGACTACGACCGGGCGTTCGGCCTCGACGAGACGCCGGGGATCAGCCGATGACCGCGGCGAAGAACACGACGAGCAGCACCGAGACGGTCAAGCAGATCACCTATCTCGCCGCCGCACTCAAAGCACCCCGGATCACCGAAGCCGCCGCCCGCCTCGCCGACCAAGCCCGCGACGCCGGCTGGACCCACGAGGACTACCTCGCCGCCGTCCTGGAACGCGAAGTCAGCGCCCGCAACGCCTCCGGCTCCCAGCTACGGATCCGTGCCGCCGGGTTCGGTGCGGTCAAAACCCTCGAGGACTTCGACTTCGACGCCCAACCAGCCATCCGCACCCAAGCCGGCGCCCTAGCCTCCGGCGGGTTCCTGACCGAAGCCCGCAACGTCGTCCTGCTCGGCCCGCCCGGCACCGGCAAGACCCACCTCGCGACCGCACTCGGGGTCGCGGCAGCCAGACACGGTCATCGGGTGCTGTTCGCGACCGCGACCGACTGGGTCACCCGCCTCACCGACGCGCACCGAGCCGGCCGGCTCCCGCAAGAGCTGACCAAGCTGCGCCGCTACGGGCTGATCATCGTCGATGAGGTCGGCTACCTCCCGATCGAGCAAGACGCCGCGAACCTGTTCTTCCAGCTCGTCTCATCCCGCTACGAACACGCCTCACTGATCCTGACCAGCAACCTGCCGTTCTCCGGCTGGGGCGGCGTCTTCGGTGACCAGGCCGTCGCCGCCGCGATGATCGACCGGATCGTCCACCACGCCGACGTCCTCACCCTCAAAGGCGCCAGCTACCGCCTGCGCGGACGCGGGATCGACAGCCTGCCCAGCATCCGCACCACAACCAGCCAAACCGAGTCCTAGACTGCCGAAAACCGTTCACTTTTCAACCGCCGGAACCGACCAGCATCAGAACGCCGTCGACAGACCGGGTGTCGATCGACCCGAATCGTCCTGCGGACGATTCGGGAGCGACCGGGTGTCGATCGACCCGAACCATGTGATCC
>CAYNDD010000442.1:0-2200 GCA_964395425.1 uncultured Frankiaceae bacterium | reverse complement strand
GGCGTTGATCGAGTCCTCGACCTTGGCGACGACCAGCCGGAGCCCGAGCCGCTCGACCGTGCTGTCGCGGAAGGCGAGCACCTCGGGGAAGTTGTGCCCGGTGTCGACGTGCATGACCGGGAACGGGATCGGCGCCGGCCAGAACGCCTTGGCCGCGACGTGCAGCATGACGACCGAGTCCTTGCCGCCGCTGAACAGCAGCACCGGCCGCTCGAACTCCGCGGCGACCTCACGAAAGATGTGGATCGATTCGGATTCGAGCGCCTGCAGCGCGGTCAGCTCATACGTCTGGGGTGCCGTCATAGGGCTTACAGAGTAGATCGAAATGCGGACCAGGCACGGCGAACTGGACAGACCGCCACCTCTGCTTCGTGGCGGACTCCCACCAAAGGCTAGGTTTTCGGCATGGATCTCAACGGAACTTCAGCCGTCGTCACCGGTGGTGCCTCCGGTCTCGGCGCGGCTACGGCGCGCCTGCTCGCGGCTCACGGCGCCGGGGTCGTCGTTGCCGACGTCCAGGACGCGAAGGGCGAGGCGCTGGCCGGCGAGATCGGCGGGGTGTTCATCCACACCGATGTCACGGACACCGGCACGATCATCGCCGCGGTCGACACCGCGGCCGGGATGGCCCCGTTCCGCTCGCTGGTGTGCTGTGCAGGCATCGGCTGGCCCGAGCGAACGATCGGCAAGGACGGCGAGTACGCCTCGGCGCACAACCTCGACGCCTACAAGAAGGTGATCGCGATCAACCTGGTCGGCACCTTCGACTGCGTCCGGATCGCCGCGACCGCGATGGGACGCACCACCACCGCCGGCGACGACGGGCAGCGCGGCGCGATCGTGCTGACCGCCTCGGTCGCCGCCGAGGACGGCCAGATCGGTCAGGCGGCGTACTCCTCGTCGAAGGGCGGCGTGGTCGGGATGACCCTTCCGGTCGCCCGCGACCTGTCGGTCATCGGGGTCCGGGTCAACACGATCCTGCCCGGGTTGATCGACACGCCGATCTACGGCGAAGGCCCCGCCTCGGAGGAGTTCAAGGCCAAGCTCGGCACCGCGGTGCTGTTCCCCAAGCGGCTCGGGTACGCCGAGGAGTACGCCTCGCTCGCGCTGGAGATGCTGCGCAACGACTACTTCAACGCCGAAACGGTTCGGCTCGACGCCGGCATCCGGATGCAGCCGCGCTGAGCGCACCCACGCCACCAACCGAGGCAGCCCGAACCCTCCGTGTCCCTGCTTGCGGACGGCATTGCGACCGGGGTCTTGGGCCATCGCCGACAAGAAGCACGAAGGGCTCGGGGGCCTTGGCTAGACGGTGAGGCGAAGCTCGTTGACCTCGCCCTCACCAACCTCGGTCGGTGCATCGGCTCCGCCGTGACCGCCACCGGGGACGAGACGAACGGTCCAGTTGCCGGGGCGCGCGTAGAACCGGAACTGGCCGGTCGCTGAGGTGACCACCTCGGCAGTGAACTCCCCACCGGAGTCCAGCAGCCGCACGTAGCCGCCCGCGACCGGCTGATCGCCGGCGTACACGAGCCCTTGGATGACCGTCGCGCCGGTCGGGATGCCCTCGCGGTCGATCGTTGCCTGGTCAGGTGATCCGCACACGCTCAGACATCCTTCTCGATCGGAACTCCGACGAGCGAGCCGTACTCGGTCCACGACCCGTCGTAGTTCTTGACGTTGGGCTGGCCGAGCAGCTCGTGCAGGACGAACCAGGTGTGCGCACTGCGCTCGCCGATTCGTCAGTAGGCGATGGTGTCCTTGCCGTTGAGGTCGACACCGGCCTCCGAGTAGAGCGTGGTCAGCTCGTCGTCGTCGCGGAAGGTGCCGTCCTCGTTCGCGGCCTTGCTCCACGGGATGTTCGAGGCGGTCGGGATGTGCCCGGCCCGCTGCGACTGCTCCTGCGGCAGGTGCGCCGGCGCGAGCAGCTTCCCGGAGAACTCGTCGGGCGAGCGCACGTCGACCAGGTTCTTCACGCCGATCGCCGCGATGACCTCGTCGCGGAAGGCGCGGATGTCGTTGTTCGGCGCCTGCGCGGTGTAGCTGGTCGCAGCCCGGTTCGGGGTCTCCTCGACCAGCTCACGGCTGTCGAGCTCCCACTTCTTGCGCCCGCCGTCGAGCAGCCTGACGTCCTGGTGGCCGTAGAGCTTGAAGTACCAGTACGCGTAGGCCGCGAACCAGTTGTTGTTGCCGCCGTACA
>CAYNDD010000441.1:0-2204 GCA_964395425.1 uncultured Frankiaceae bacterium | reverse complement strand
AGGTACTTCTGGTAGGAGTACTCCAGCCCGGTCGCGCCGACCACCGTGTTGCGCTGGATGTTCTGCTGCGCCGGCGAGAGCTTCTTCAGGGCTGCGGCCGAGATCGGCTCGAGGTAGCCGAGAATCGCGCTCGCGTTGGCGCCGAACGGGCGCGGGTAGTTGCGCACCGCCGCGAGCTGTGCCGAGACGCCGGGGAACTCCGCCTGCATCTCCTGGATGTGCTCGGCCCGCTCGGTCGACGCGAGGTCCGGCTTCAGCGAGCTGACTGGAATCGGTTGGTACGGCGAGCCACCCCAGCACGGGCTCGTGACGTAGTGCCCGCTCGAGTCCTTGCCGCACAGCCGGGTCTCCTCGCTCAGCCGGGTGTAGGAGGTGTGCAGCACCTTCGCCAGCCGGTGCAGCACCGCCTTGCCACCGTCGGGCTGCGCATCGAGGGCAGTGCGATCGACCGAGATCACCAGCGCGGTGCGGTTGTCGATCAACGGCCGGCCCATGTCGTCGAAGACCGCGCCGCGCGGCGGCTCGGTGACGATGTCTCGGACCTGGCTGGAGTTGACTTCCTGCTCGAAGGTCGGCGCGGCCAGCACCTGGAGATACCAGAGCCGGCCGAGCAGGGTGGCGACCAGCGAGATGACGAGCACGCTGAGAACGACGAGCCGCAGTCGCGAACGGTCGGTCACAGATAGGTGCTCTCGGTCAGGCGATCCGTGCGGGCGGGTGGTCGGCGTACGCGGGCGGTGCGGCTATCGGGATCCGGCCGGCTCCAAGCGGCGTGCCACAGCCGAAACCAACGGGACCACGAAAGGTGCCAGTACCACATCGTAGACAACGGTTGGAATCAGCGAATGAATCGTCGAGTGGGCGGTGATCCGGACATCGCCGAGCAGGGCGCCGATCCCTGAATAGACCAGCACCACGGTCGCGGACCCGGCCGCGACCACCAGGATCGTGGTGAAGACGGAGGTCTCCTCCGGGTCGTCGAGCAACCCGGCCAGGTAGCCGACCAGGGTGTAGGCGAACGCCAGCCGCCCCGCGATGTGCCCGGCCGGCGGGAGCACATCGGCGACAAACCCGGCGAAGAAGCCGAACATCGCCCCGCGCTCGGGGCCCGAGGCGAGGGCGATCGCCACCACCACCAGCACGAGCAGATCCGGATGGCCGCCGGGCAGCGGGATCTGGTTGATCACGACGACCTGGAGGATGGCGGCGGCGAACACGATCACCAGCCGGTAGGCGATCCGCCGGATGGTCACGGGCTCGAACTCGTGCTGGACGAGCGGTTGGCGGGCGGCGTACTGCTCGTCGTGCCGGGGGGCGGCGAGCTCTGCCCGGGCGCACCGGGCGTGGTGGTGACCGTGACGGTCACCGTCGGCGCGGGGGTCGGTGCGTGCGGAAGCAGGCTGTCGTGCTTCACCGTCTTGGGTGCGTTGACGACGATGGCCACGATGTCGATCGCAGAGAAGTCGACGAACGGCTTGACGAGCGCGGTCTGCGACAGCCCGAGATGGGCCGGCACCACCGACGTGATCTGCCCGATCGGGACCTCGGGCACGAACGGCTGGTCGTGGTAGAGCGGGTCACCCGCGGTGACCAGGTCCTCGCCGACCGACAGCTTGGTCGTCGTGTTGTACAAGGTCAGGGTCATCGCCTTGTTGGGGCCGCCGCCCTGCACGTTCCCGAGCTCGGGCTGCTGCGCCGAGAGTCGGGCGCCGACGGCGAAGGTCGGGTCGTCGCCGAGCAGGATCGTCGAGGTGTTGCGACCGACCGTGATGGTCCGGCCGACCAGGCCGTCGGCGTTGATCACGGTCTGGTTGACCCGGATCCCGTTGGCGCTGCCGCGGTTGAGCGTCGCGGTCTGGTCCGTGCCGAACCCACCGCCGATCGCGGTGACCTGTGCCGCCACTACCCGGAACTGCGCGACGCTCGCAAGGTGCAGGATCTTCTGTTCCTGCGCGAGCTCGCTGCGCTCCAACGCGCTCAGGTGCAGCTGCGACTGAAGTGCGGCGATCTGGTTCTTCAGGTCCTGGTTCTCGTGTTTGTAGCTGCCGAGATGGCCGACCGAGGAGAACCACGAGCCGATCGGATGGGTGACGTCGCTGACCAGGTCCTCGATCGGGCCGAAGACGTCCTCGGCGACGTTACGGACGCCGTTGAGCGTGCCGGAGCGGTAGTCGACGGTGATCAGGGTGAACGCGGCCAGCAGC
>CAYNDD010000440.1:0-2208 GCA_964395425.1 uncultured Frankiaceae bacterium | reverse complement strand
GAGACCGTCCTCGACGCTGACCAGGCCGGCGAGAACTTCGCCGAACTCGACGACGCGGAGGCTGCGACCGACGAGGCCGACGAGCCGACGCCCGCCCCCGCGCCGGTGCGCACGCCACGACCGATCGCCGGTGGCCCGGTCGGCGCGACCGGCCGTCGCAAGGAAGCAATTGCCCGAGTGCGGCTGATCGCCGGCACCGGCGTCTGGACCATCAACGGGCGCACCCTCGAGGAGTACTTCCCGAACAAGGTCCACCAGCAGATCGTCAACGACCCGTTCGTGACCCTCGACCTCGTCGACCGCTACGACGTGCTCGTCCGGGTCCAGGGCGGCGGCATCTCCGGCCAGGCCGGGGCAGTCCGCCTCGGCATCGCCCGTGCGCTGCTGCTCACCGATGACGAGGCCCGGCCGCCGCTGAAGAAGGCCGGCTTCCTCACCCGCGACCCGCGGGCCAAGGAGCGCAAGAAGTACGGGCTTAAGAAAGCCCGCAAGGCCCCCCAGTATTCGAAGCGCTGAGAACGCGACTGGCTGCGTTCTCGCGCGCTTGCGGGCTTCAGGCCCGCGGCGCTTGCTGCGGCCTTGCCATTCGCGCCCTCAGCACTTCGAGCTCGGGCAACGGGTGTGGTTCGACTGGGCGGTAAGCGATCAGCGAGAGTTGACCGGTGACCACACTGTTCGGCACCGACGGGATCCGCGGTGTCGCGGGTGTCGACCTGACTGCCGACCTCGCGACCTCGGTCGCCTCGGTCGCGGTCGCGGAGCTCGCGGCCGGGCAGGATCGGCCGCTGGTCGTGGTCGGCCGGGACCCGCGCGAGTCCGGCGGGTGGCTGCAGGACGCGGTGGTCGAGGGACTGACCGGCGCCGGCGCCGACGTCGTACTACTCGGAGTCATTCCCACGCCGGCCGTGGCCCGCGCGGTCGCGGATGGAGCGCCCGGCATCGACCAGCTGCCAGCCTTCGGCGTCGTGGTGTCGGCCAGCCACAACCCCGCGCCGGACAACGGGATCAAGCTCTTCGGCGCGGGCGGAGTGAAGCTCGACGACGACGGCGAGGCGGCCATCGAGGCCGGGGTTGCTCGTCATGCGCCGCCGACGCCCGCGGATCGTCGTGGTGAGGTGCGCGCCGATCTCAGCCAGGACCATGCGTGGTACGTCGATGCCGTCCTGTCGACTGCACCGCAACGCCTCGACGGTCTCAAGGTGGTGGTCGACTGCGCGAACGGGGCGGCCGCGACGGTTGCCGCATCGGTCTATGCGCGGGCCGGCGCCGATGTGATCGCGATCAACACCGACCTCTCCGGCGAACACATCAACGACGGCTGCGGCGCGATGCACCTGAAGTCGCTGCGCGCCGCGATCGAGGAGAACCGCGCCGACGTCGGCATCGCGCACGACGGCGACGCCGATCGCTGTCTGGCAATGACCGCGACCGGCGAGGTCGTCGACGGGGACGCGATCGTCGCGGTGCTCGCGCTCGACATGCAGCGTCGCGGCGTGCTGCGCGGCGACGCGGTCGTCGTGACCGTCATGAGCAACCTCGGGCTGACCAAGGCGCTTCGACGTCACGGCATCGGGGTCGTCGTCACTCCGGTTGGCGACCGGCACGTCGCCGAACGCATGCGCGCCGATGACCTCGCGCTCGGCGGCGAGCAGTCGGGTCATATCGTGCTGCTCGATTACGCGAGCACCGGAGACGGGGTCCTGACCGCGCTGCATCTGCTCTCCGCGGTCGCGGCCTCCGGCCGGTCCCTCGCCGACCTCGCGGGCGTCGTCGAGCGACTGCCACAGGTCCTCGTCAACGTCACCGTGTCCGACCGCAACGCCGCCCTCGCCGCAGCCGCGCTCGCAGTGGCGGACGCCGAAGCCGAGCTCGGGGACGACGGACGGATCCTGGTCCGCGCCAGCGGCACCGAGCCGGTGGTCCGGATCATGGTCGAGGCCCCGACCGAGACGGTCGCGAGCGATCTCGCGGCGCGGATCGCCGCAGTCGTGAGCTGACCGAACCGAGGACCGGCGCGGCGTACCCTCATCGCATGTGCGGGATCGTGGGTTACATCGGGACGAAACCGGCACTCGGTGTCGTCATCGACGGTCTCAAGCGGCTCGAATACCGCGGCTACGACTCGGCCGGGATTGCGATCAACGACGGCGCCGGCCACCTCACCGTGGTGCGGAGAGCCGGCAAGCTCGCCAACCTCCAGCACGCCCT
>CAYNDD010000439.1:0-2217 GCA_964395425.1 uncultured Frankiaceae bacterium | reverse complement strand
AGCCTGTGCTGGGTCGCGTTCAAAGTCGGTGCGCTGTCGTACGGCGGCGGGTTCGTGATCATCCCGCTCATGCAGGCCGACGCGGTCAGTCACTACCACTGGATGAGTGGTGCGCAGTTCCTGAACGCCGTTGCGCTCGGCCAGATCACTCCCGGCCCGGTCGTGCAGACCGTCGCTGTGGTCGGGTACGCCGCGGCCGGTGTCGGCGGCGGGCTGCTCGCCGCGCTGGTCGCCTTCGCGCCGTCGTTCGGCTTCGTCCTGCTCGGCGCGGACCGCTTCGGCCGGATTCGCGGTGACAAGCGGGCCCGTGCCTTCCTCGACGGTGCCGGGCCGGCCGCGATCGGTGCCATCCTCGGCTCGGCAATTCCACTCGCGCGCGCCCTCACCCAGCCATGGCAATACGGCGTGCTCGCAGCGGCGGCGGTCGCGTTGATCCTGCTGCGACGCAACCTCGTACTCACGCTGCTCGCTGCCGGGCTGGTCGGCATGATCGCCGCGGCCGCCGGCGCAACGTTGTAGGAGCGGCGTCCTGGCCGATACTGACAAAGAAGCGCCCGCCGATGGGAACCGAGTGACTGGTCCGCTGCGTCCAAGTGCTGTGAGACTTGGTCTCGGCGCGGCCGCAGCGACGGCTGTCCTGGCCTGCGCGGGGTGCGCGGCCGGATCGCCGGGCGCGCAGGTAGCGCCGCCCGGATCATCGACGGGTCCCTCCACCAGCGCCCAGGCCTCGACCCAGCCGATCTCGACGACAACCGCCGCGCAGAACCGCGCGGCGACCCGCAAAGAGGCTGCCCGCCTGCTCCTGCTCGCGCGGTTGCCCTCCGGCATCACACCGATCAGCGGGCCGCAACGGAAGTTGTCCGGACCCTCGATGGGCATCCCGCAGGGGTCGTCGTTGGTCGATCGGCATCGCTTCTGGCGGACGATGATGTCGATGGCGACCGTCTTCGCTTATCTCAAAGCGCACCCGCCGGCCGGCCTGGTTCTCAGCGGCACGGGAAGCGGCGGCACGGTCACGGGTGGCATCACCAGCGAGGAGATCGGTTGGGGCGAGCCCGACCGCGCGTACGCCCAGGGCTTGCAGCTCGAGGTCGGCTTAGCGATGGTCCGGGGCGGGACGATCATCCGCGCGGACGGCGTCGGCGAGTGGATCGACCCGCGACCCGTGCGGGACATCGCTTCCGGCCCACGACTGCGGGTCACCGTGGCCGGCGGCTGCCCGCCCAGTGACCAGGGCGACGTCGGGGTCACCAACCCGGGTCGCGGGCTCGACCATGCACTTCTTCCACCGGGCCGGCCGAGCTCGGCCCTGATCTGTGTGTACGGCGGGCTCAACGCGAAGGCGCGGTTGAACCTCGCCCGCCACGTCGCAGTGCCGGTCGGCGGCGCCGCCCGGTTGTCGCGGCAGGCGTTGCGGATCCAGCTCGGGCACACCGACGGCGGCACCTTCAGCTGTCCGTTGGACGACGGTTCGATCGACGTTGTGGCCTTCCACTATGCCGCCGGACCGGACGTCGATCTCTGGTATCACGCCACGGGGTGCGAAGACGTCGCGAACGGTCACATCCTCGCCGCCGGCGGACTCGACTTGACGCCATACCTCAAGTCCGCGGGCGCCGGGTAGCAGGTCGTCTAGGGTGCACGCCATGAAGGCGTTGTACGACGCTGGCGCGAATCTCGTGGGTTGGTACGACCGGGTCACTGCGGATATCTGGGACCCCACGATGCACTGGGTGGCCTACGTCGTGGACGGCAACGCCTGGTCGGTCCAGGGCGACCGTTGGTGCGGTCCGGTCGCCGGAACCACGTGCCTGGACCGGCAGGGCTGCGTGGTCGCGTGGGGGTCGGACCAGACGCCGGAAGGCACGTCGATCCCGGTGACCCCGCCGCATCCGGTCCGGCCGATCACGCCGATGACGCCCGAGACGCCGATGACCCCGCCCGAGCCGCTGACGCCGCCGACACCGGCCGGCGGCTGGTCGGTGATGTCGTTCGGCGGCTGGCTGGAAGGCCGCTAGCTCACGACGAGTTGATCATGGCGAATAGCGCGCAATTCGGCGGCCAAATCGCTCGGATCGCCATGATCAACCCGGGCCCCTGGTGATCTGAGCGAACGTAGTGCGCCTTGGTCCCCGCGCGGTTATCCTCCCCCCAGCGAGCCGGGGGGCTCGGTCCTAGGCAAGGGGCCGGTATGCGCGGACGTCGAAGGATCGCAAT
>CAYNDD010000438.1:0-2241 GCA_964395425.1 uncultured Frankiaceae bacterium | reverse complement strand
CCTCGCCCTCGGCGTTGCCGACCAGCAGTTGATGCACCCGCATCTCGCGTTCGGCACCGGAGAGCAGTCGTGGCAGCCGAGCGCCGGGACCCACGCCGTACGCGCGGAGCAGCGAGTAGCAGAAGCTGTGGAACGTCGACGCGGCCGGCTCCGCCATGGTCCGGCCCAGCCGGGCCGCGATCCGGCTCCGAAGCTCGTCCGCGGCCTTGCGGCTGAACGTCAGCACGAGCACCTGGTCCGGCGACGCGCCGCGCTCGACCCGGGCTACGACCGCCTCGACCAGCGTGGTCGTCTTGCCGGTGCCCGGACCGGCCAGCACCAGTAACGGCCCGCGGTCGTGGTCGACCACCTCGCGTTGCGCCCGGTCCAGCGCCGGCGCAGCGATTGGTACGACGGGACGTCGTACCAATCGATAGGTCGGACCGGGCGCGGGCATGCCAACGATCACAGCACGCCGGTCGGACGTCCGGAGCGGGCGGAGCGGCTAGGCGTCGCGGTGCACGATGTCCGGCGCGAATGCGGGCACGCAGACCGCGATGTAGTCGGCGCCGTCGGGCCCGGGCGAGGAGAACCGCACCCACTCGCCGGCCTTGGTGTGCACCGCCTGGCCTGCGGTCACTTCCAGCCGCCCGGCCTCGGACTCGACGACGACCATCCCCTGCAACACCACGGTGAACTCGTCGAACTCCGGCCGCTGCCCGGGCTCGGCCCAGCCGCTCGGGCTGGTCATGTGGGCGATGCTCACCCGCGCTTCACCGCTCGCGACCCGGCCGATGTACTCGCGGATCGTCTTGGGTGGCTCGCCGGCCGCCTCGATGATGCTCGGCGCGTCAATCAGCTCGGGCATGGGTCCTCCTCGTCGATCGGCCGTCCCAGCGGGCACGGGACATGTCCACCCGGCCGTTGCGGATCGGGACGTCTTCGGCACGCAACAACGCCAACTGGTGGTCGGACTTGTGCGTTGCGCAGGAACCGTCCGATCGCAACACCCGGTGCCACGGCACTTCGGCGCCGTACCTTGCCATGACCGTTCCCACCGCACGACCAGAACCCTTGCCGACCATCTCCGCGACGTCGCTGTAGGACAGCACCCGGCCCGGCGGGATCTTGTCGACCGCGTCAAGGACGGCGACGGTGAACGGCGTCACGAGAGGAGGCTAACGTCGCCCCCATGCGAATCCTCGTCCTCGGTGGGACCCGGCTGGTCGGACGCGGGATCGCCGCGCAGGCGCTGGCCCGCGGCCACGACGTGACACTGTTCAACCGCGGTCAGAGCGACCCGGCCGCACTGCCGGCCGCAACCCACATCGCCGGCGACCGCAACGGCGACCTGGCCGAGCTGGCGGACGGCGAGTGGGACGCGACCGTCGACGTGTGCGCCTATGTGCCCGACCAGGTCCGCCGGATCCTCACCACCCTCGACAAGCGCGCGGGTCACTACACCTTCATCTCAACGATCAGCGTCTACAGCCAGGACATCGCTCCGTCCGGTTACACCGAGGACGCACCACTACTCCCCGCGGCATGGGACGACACGTTGTCGATGGAGAAGTACGGCGAGTTGAAGGTCGGCTGCGAGCAGGTTGCCGCCGAGCTCGCCGGCGACCGGCTGCTCACGATCCGGCCGGGTTACGTGATCGGGCCGCACGACTACACCGAGCGGTTCAGCCACTGGGTGCGCGCGGTCGCGGCCGGCCAGCCGTTCGTCGGCCCGGACGCGAACCAGCCGTTGCAATGCGTCGACGGCCGAGACCTCGGTGGGTTCACCGTGCACTGCATCGAGCGCGGCGTCGTTGACACCTTCAACGTGACCGCGCCGCAAGACGTGCCGACCTTCGCCGAGGTGCTCGAGACCATTGCCCGCGGTCTCGGCGTCGCGCTACCCGAGGTGACCTGGACCGGGACGAACGAGGAACTGCCGCTGTCCGACAGCGAGGAGTACTGGTCGAGCCTGCGCGCCGACGCGTCTAAGGCGATCGCGGCCGGGTTCACGTGGCGGCCGCTCGAGGACACCGTCCGCGACATCAAGGCCGAGCAGGGTTTGTAAACCCGCGTTCCGGAACGGTTTGGAACCGTTAGCAGTACTGGGCTACTCGTAACGGTTCACGAACCACCCAGAGCCGGCTACTTGTTCTGTCCGGCGCCTGCGGGAGCAAGATCATGGCGACTGGGTCGTAGAGGACCCTTAACCCGCCATGGCCGTCTGGCCTGGCTAGAACGTGGTCAACTGGCCGAACACGG
>CAYNDD010000437.1:0-2244 GCA_964395425.1 uncultured Frankiaceae bacterium | reverse complement strand
CCACCCGCACGCGCCGGGACGACTGCAGGATGTCGACCCGCGTGTACGGATCGCGCGGGTGCGTGTAGACCGGCTCGTCCTCCTCGAGCCACTCGTCGATCGCGGTCCAGTCGAACCGGACGTGATCGCGGATGGCCCCGATCGGCGAGTCCGGGTATCGCCATCCGGCGGCCGGTCGCACCGCCGGGCCGAGATGCAGGTCGAGGACCTCGGCCTCGCCCCGGCTCGGCGAATGGCGGCTCGCCCCGTTCGGGCGAAGCTCGCCGACGATGTCCTTCACGGGCAGGTAGTACGCAGGGTAGGAGCGGTTCTCCCACACCAGGAGCGCCGACGTCGTGTCGAAGGCGAGCCGGCCCTCGACGTATCCGCGGATCCGCTTCGCGGTCGGCTCCACCTTCAGCCGAGTGCCTTCAGCCACCTGGTCCGAACCTTTCTGAGTCGTCACCGACAAGTATCCGCCGTGCGGTGGCGCAGCTGACCGGCGCCGCGGCCACCGGGGCACCGACTGTTCACCCGAGAGGCAGGTGCCAAGAAGATCGTTAGCGAGTAGCGTCCCCTGCATCTGCCGGGTCAGGCAGCCCGGCGAGCACACTGGGGGTGTGCCATGCGCCGATACCCGACCCTGCTGACAGTCACCGCGCTGGTGGTCGCACTGACGCCCGCCGTTCAAGTCGCGCACATCAGCGACGCGGTGGCCGACACGACGTTCACGGCCGACTTCGAGGCCTACTCAGCGGGCACTGAGATCACCAATCAGTACCCCTTTGTGACCTTCGACGCCTTCAACGTCATCGGCGACGGTTTCAATTTCGGATCCTCGCCGAGCGACAAGACGATCGCGATATCCGATCCGGAAAACCCGGTCGTGGACACCAATGGTCCCCACAGCGGCAGCAACGACGGTGGGATCGGCTGCCCGAGCGAGTTCTGCGCCTCCGGCACGTTCGGCCTGCTCAACTACACCGCCGACACCGTGTCGATGTATGTCGGCGACAGCGCCCAGAGCACGCGGACCGTCGAGCTCGATGCGTACGACGAGAACGGCAACTACCTCAACGACTCCACCGTGTCGACCTCGAGTGCCGGTGCGCAGACCCTGATCAGCTACACCGCGCCTGCCGGCGACTCGATCGGCTACTTCGCGGTCTACCTGGTCGGCTCCGGCAACGGCACAGCACTCGACATCGACGACTTCTCGGTGTCCGTACCTGCCGGCTCGGTCCCGACCGTCGGTGTCTCAGCAGGCGCAGGCAGCTACGAGATCGGCAAGGACGGCACGATCGAGATCCCGCTGACGATCCACCGGATCAACGGCGCGACTGGCGATGTCGACATCGACGTCGAGGGCTTCACCGCACACGTCACCGGATCCGCCACCGACCCCGGCACCGGCAACTCGTCCACATTGACGGTGAGCGCCGACCATACGGCGCCGCTCACCGACGTACCACTCACGATCTCGGCGTCGGCGACGGACACGAACTCGCAGGCACCCAATACCGTGCACATCGACGTCATCACGCCGATCTCGTTCGCCGCGCCGATCGGCATCACGTCGCAGACGTGCGAGCCCAACACGTTCACCGTCGAGGCGCAGGTGGCTCCGGGCGAGCCGGGATCGACAGTCGCGTTCTCGACCTCGTTCCTCCCGGCCACTACCGGGTTGACCGCGAGCGCAACGACACCGATCACGATCTCCAGTGGTATTGCCGACACGTCGGTCCACGTTTCGAGCACCGGCGGCGGCGTCGACACCACCTTGAAGGTGACCGCGCTCCTGCTCAACGGCGACAGCGCGACGGCAAACATCAAGGTGACGCGCGAGGCGCCGGACATTACTGCCGTTGATGCGATCGACAACGGTGCGCACGGCCCGGTTGCCGGCAATCTCGCCATGACCCCCCGGGCCCAGGGACCCGGTACGACGATCGAGGTCTACGGCCACGGATTCTGCGACACGGCGACGGTCTTCGTCGGCAACGACCACGCAGGGGTCTCTGCGACCGTCAAGCACAAGTCCAACGGCCAGGGACCGTATGACTACATCCGGATCGAGACGCCGCGGCTGGCCACCAGCGGGGCGGTGACCGTCGAGGCCGGCTCGCCCAGCGTGACGAGCGCGGCGAGCGCGGCAAGCCTCGTCGTCGACAGCTACCGCAACACCAACGGCTGGCAGTTCCACAACTTCGACCCGAACCTGATCTTCGACGACCTGGTCCAGGCCTACGGCACCGACCAGACCTA
>CAYNDD010000436.1:0-2247 GCA_964395425.1 uncultured Frankiaceae bacterium | reverse complement strand
CGCCGTCCATCTGAGCCGCGCCGGTGATCATGTTCTTGATGTAGTCGGCGTGACCCGGGCAGTCGACGTGCGCGTAGTGCCGCTTCTCGGTCTGGTACTCGACGTGCGCGATCGAGATCGTGATGCCGCGCTCGCGCTCCTCGGGTGCCTTGTCGATCTGGTCGAACGCCGACACCTCGTTGAGCGTCGGGTACTTGTCGTGCAGGACCTTGGTGATGGCGGCTGTCAGCGTCGTCTTGCCATGGTCGATGTGCCCGATGGTGCCGATGTTGACGTGCGGCTTGGTCCGCTCGAACTTGGCCTTAGCCACTGCTGTCCTCCCTGGACTGTTCGATCTCCCCAGTACGTCGGTCAGTGACGCCCTGGAAGCTTGTGGGTGTTACTCGCCGTGTGCCTTGGCGATGATTTCCTTCGCGACGTTGCCGGGTACCTCTGAATACGAGTCGAACTGCATGCTGTAGCTCGCCCGGCCCTGGGTCTTCGACCGGAGGTCGCCGACGTAGCCGAACATCTCTGAGAGCGGGACAACGGCGCGCACGATGCGGGCACCGCCGCGCTCGTCCATCGCCTGGATCTGCCCGCGCCGCGAGTTGAGATCACCGATCACGTCGCCCATGAAGTCTTCGGGCGTGGTCACCTCGACCGACATCATCGGCTCCATGATCACGGGGTCCGCCCGGCGGGCGGCCTCCTTGAACGCCATCGATCCGGCGATCTTGAAGGCGAGCTCCGAGGAGTCGACCTCGTGGTAGGCCCCGTCGGTGAGCGTGACCTTCACGTCGACCATCGGGTAACCGGCCAGTACGCCGAACTCCATGGCGTCCTGGCAGCCGGCGTCGACCGACGGGATGTACTCCCGCGGGATCCGACCACCGGTGACCTTGTTGACGAACTCGTAGCCGCCGCCGCCGTCTTCGCCGTCGTCGTGGGTGGGCTCGAGGTCGATGATGACCCGGGCGAACTGCCCCGAACCACCGGTCTGCTTCTTGTGCGTGTAGTCGACCTTCTCGACCCGCCTGCGGATCGTCTCGCGGTAGGCCACCTGCGGCTTGCCGACGTTGGCCTCGACGTTGAACTCGCGGCGCATCCGGTCGACCAGCACCTCGAGGTGGAGCTCGCCCATCCCGGCGATGATCGTCTGGCCGGTCTCCTCGTCGGTCCGGACCTGGAAGGTCGGGTCCTCGTCGGACAGCCGCTGGATCGCGGTCCCGAGCTTCTCCTGGTCGGCCTTGGTCTTGGGCTCGATCGCGACGTAGATGACCGGAGCCGGGAAGTCCATCGACTCGAGGATCACCGGCTTCGCGACGTCGCAGAGCGTGTCACCTGTGGTGGTGTCCTTGAGCCCGACGACCGCCACGATCTGGCCGGCGCCGACGCTCGGACGCTCTTCCTGCTTGTTCGCGTGCATCTGGTAGATCTTGCCGATCCGCTCCTTGCGGCCCTTGGTGCTGTTGAGCACCTGGCTGCCGGAGTCGAGCCGGCCGGAGTAGACCCGGATGTAGGTCAGCTTGCCGAAGTACTTGTCGCTCATGATCTTGAACGCGAGCGCGGAGAACGGCTCGGACTCGTCCGCGTGCCGCTCGACCACGGTCTCCGGGTCGTTGACCGCGTGACCCCTGATCGAGGTGATGTCGAGCGGGCTCGGCAGGTAGTCGACGATCGCGTCGAGCATGGGCTGGACGCCCTTGTTCTTGAACGCCGTCCCGCAGAGCACCGGGTTGAGCTTGCCGGCGATCGTTGCGCGCCGGATCCCGGCCTTGAGCGCGTCGATGTCGGGCTCCTGGCCTTCGAGGTAGAGCTCCATCATCTCGTCGTCGTTCTCCGCCAGCCGCTCGAGCAGCTTCTCGCGCCACTCGCGGGCGGCCTCGAGGTGGTCGCTCGGGATGCTCACGACGTCGTACGTGGCGCCCTTGTCGTCGGACTGCCAGAGCAGGCCCTTCATCGCGACGAGGTCGAGCACGCCCTTGAAGTCGCTCTCGACGCCCCACGGCAGCTGGAGCACCAGCGGGGTGGCGTTGAGCCGGTCGACGATCATCTCGACGCAGCGGTGGTATTCGGCGCCGACCCGGTCCATCTTGTTGACGAAGCAGATCCGCGGTACGCCGTACCGGTCGGCCTGGCGCCAGACCGTCTCGCTCTGCGGCTCGACCCCGGCGACCGCGTCGAACACCGCGACCGCGCCGTCGAGCACCCGCAGCGAGCGCTCGACCTCGACGGTGAAGTCGACGTGGCCCGGGGTGTCGATGA
>CAYNDD010000435.1:0-2265 GCA_964395425.1 uncultured Frankiaceae bacterium | reverse complement strand
TCGCCTTGCCCGCACCGAGCACGACGATCGAACCCGCGGCATCGAGGTCGAAGGTCCGGCCCGCCACCCGCAACAGGCTCCCGTCGACCTCGACCATCCGGTCGACCGCGGCCCCGGGGTCCGCCGCCCGCAACCCGGCCGCGATCACGTCGAGGGCGACCAGCCGCAGGTCCGAAGCGCCGTGGTCGAGCAAGCGGCCGGCGTTCGCGATCGGTCCGAGGTCGGCCGCCCGGTCAGCAACGCCGTCGATCGCAGCGGCCTTGGCGGCCTCGATCGTCACGAGCCGCGGCTCACGCTGATCCCGGGAAACTGGGCGCCCGGGTAGCGGGCCGCCGTGCCGAGCTCCTCTTCGATCTGCAGCAGCCGGTTGTACTTCGACGTCCGCTCGCCGCGCACCGGTGCGCCGGTCTTGATCTGACCGGCGTTGAGAGCCACCGCCAGGTCGGCGATGATCGGGTCCTCGGTCTCCCCGGACCGCTCCGACACGCAGACGCCGTACCCATGGCTGGTCGCCACGGCCGCGGCGTCGAGCGCTTCGGACAACGTGCCGATCTGGTTGACCTTCCACAGCAACGCGTTCGCCGCACCGACCTCGATCCCGCGAAGCAGTCGCGCGGTGTTGGTGACGAACAGGTCGTCACCGACGATCTGGATGCCCGACTCCTTGGTCAAGGCGGCAAAGCTGGTGAAGTCGTCCTCGGCGAACGGATCCTCGATCGTGGTGATCCCGAAGTCGCGGATCAGCTCCAGGTAGAGCCCGAGCAGCTCCTCGGCGGACAGCGGCTTGCCGGCCAGCCGGTAGGTGCTGTCCTCGTCGTCGTAGAAGTGGGTCGCCGCACAATCGAGCCCGTACTGGAACCGGCCGGTGTAGCCGGCCTTCTCGACGCCGACGTGCAAGAGCTCGAGCGCCTCGCGCGGGTCCGACACCGGAGGCACGTAGCCACCTTCGTCGCCGAGGGCGAGTGCACTGCGACCGTATTTCGCCTCGAGCACCTCGCCGAGGGCAAGGTTGACCTCGGAGCTCTCGGCCAGCGCCGCACTGAACGTCGGCGCGCCGGTCGGGATGACGATGAACTCCTGGAACTGCAACTGTCCGGCGGCGTGCCGCCCGCCGTTGATCAGGTTGACCAGTGGCACCGGGAGCAGGTGACCGTCCGAAGACAGGTAGCGATACAGCGGCAGCTCAGCCGAGAGCGCGGCGGCGCGGGCGGCGGCGAGTGAGACCCCGAGCAGCGCGTTGGCACCCAGGGCCGACTTGTCCGGTGTTCCGTCGAGCTCGATCAGGCGACCGTCGAGAGCGCGCTGGGCGTCCGCCGGCCAGCCGAGCACCCCGGGCCCGAGCACGTCGATCACATTGGCGACTGCCCGGCGGACGCCGTACCCGCCGTACCGGGTGCCGCCGTCCCGCAGCTCGCGGGCCTCATAGGCCCCGGTGGAGCGACCCGACGGTACGTCGGCGCGGCCGAGCGAGCCGTCCGCGAGCACCACGTCGACCTGCACCGTGGGCAAGCCACGGCAGTCCAGCACCTCTCGAGCGTGAACCGCCCGAATCTCCCGTTCGCCGGCGTGCGGCACCAAGCCTCCGATCGTCGGGACCTCGATCAGCGAGGCCTCCGGTCGGCCAAGATATTGTCGTCTGGAAGGATTGTCAACAACCTGCGTTGTGGTTGTCGACGACCGCTCCGGACGCCACCCGCGTGGCCGCCGGGCTCAGGCCAGCAGGTCGGCGACGATCTCCTCGAACGCCGACGTATGGACATCGATCTGCGCCGCCGTCGTCGCCGGTGACATCAAGGCCATGTTGTGGAACGGCGTGAGCACCACTCCCCGGTTGAGCATCGCCAGGTGGATCAAGCCGTCGAGATCGGCATCGCCCGCCGCGGCGGCCTCGGCACCGTTCCGCGGCATCGCCGGGCTGAACAGGTACTCCGCCCGGCAGCCGAGCCGGGTCACGTGCCACGGCGCCCGGTTGGCCGTGATCACCGAGTCGATCCCGTCGCAGAGCCTGATCGCGAGCGACTCCATCCGCTCGAAGGCGGGCGCGGTCAGGACCTCGGAGAGCGTCGCGCGAGTGGCCGCCAGCGATAGCGCGTTGCCGGCCAGGGTGCCGCCGATGCCGCCGACGTCGGCCTCCTGCCAAAAGGTCTGCTCGACGATCGACGTCGCGACCCCCTGGCTCATGCCGTACGCCGCGACCGGCACCCCACCGCCGATCGTCTTCCCGATCGTCAAGAAGTCCGGCTCCAGGCCCTCGCGCGCGGTGTA
>CAYNDD010000434.1:0-2267 GCA_964395425.1 uncultured Frankiaceae bacterium | reverse complement strand
GCCCGAGCCGCGCGCCGAGCGGAGCCCCGCCGGAGATCGCGCCGCGGGTCTCGCCGCCGAGCGCGGTGCGCAGCTTGGCGTACACCAGCTTGTCGAAGATCCGGTGCGGCACCGCATACATCGAGCGCTTCACGACGTTTCCGTCGATTGCCTTGCTGTATTCGATCGCCACATTCTCGGCCAGGTCGAAGATCTTGCCCTTGCCGTCGGCGTGCGCGCGCTGCTTGGCGGTGTTGTAGACCTTCTCGAACACCCGCGGCACCGACAGGACGAAGGTCGGCTTGAACGCGGCGAGATCCGGCATCAGGTTCTTGATGTCCGCGGTGTGGCCCATCCGTACGCCGGTCTGGACGCAGCCGATCTCGATCACCCGGGCGAAGACGTGGGCCAGCGGTAGGAACAGCAGCGTCGACTGGTCCTCGCCGAAGAGCTCGTCGAGACCTTCGACCGTCGAGGTCGCGTCGAACAGGAAGTTGAAATGAGTGAGCTCGCACCCTTTGGGACGACCGGTCGTTCCGGAGGTGTAGATGATCGTGGCCAGGCTGCTCGGCGTGAGGGTGCGCCGCCGCTGCTCGATCTCGTGGTTGCTGATCCCTTTGCCGGCCGCGACCAGCTCGTCGATCGACCCGCCGTCGATGCTCCAGACGTTGCGAACGTTGCTGAGCGAGTCACTGACCTCGTCATAGCTTCTGCGATGGGAGTCGGACTCGCAGAAGATCGCGACCGCGCCGGAGTCCGAGACGATCCACTGGACCTGCTCGGAGGAGGAGGTCTCGTATATCGGCACCGGCACCGCGCCCGCGGTCCAGATCGCGTAGTCGAGCACGGTCCACTCGTAGCGGGTGCTGGACATGATGCAGACCCGCTCGTCCGGCTGGATCCCCGATGCGATCAGCCCGGCGGCCACGGAGATGACCTCGTCGGCGAACTGCTTGGCCGTCACCGGCTGCCAGGCCCCGTCGATCTTGCGGTCGAAGATCACCTGGCCGGGCTGTTCGGCAGCTCGCGCGACGACCGCGTCGGTGAGGTTGGCGTCGGCCGCAATCTCGAACTCCGCCGGTACCGAGAACTCAGCCACGCCGCCCCTCGATCTGGCGCCGGCCGGTCGAGCGCCCGTTGTCGGGGCTCTCGTCAGCGCCAAGCAGGACACTAGTCGCGATATCCCCCCAGCGTAAGAGGAACTCGCAGCCGGTCTCACCCGTTCGATCGAGGCCGAGATCGGTCATTTAGTCCAGCGGCCGACCTGCCGAGGATTGCTAGGTGAGCGATCTTCGATGTCGCGCATGCGGTGCTGCTGTGACGAGTGAGGCGCAGTGGTGCTCGCTGTGCTACGCCGACCTGCGTGAGCCCGCGCCGGTGCGCGAGCGCGCCGTGGCTCCGGTGGCACCGACCCCGGACGAGGCGCACGTGCCGATGGCGATGGCGGCCCGCAACGGCTCGCCGCTGCCCGGTCCGGCTGGTTCGGAGCACGCCGGACTGCTCGATCGGCCTGAGCTCGCCGAATCCGAATCCGAACCCGAGCCCGAGTCCGCGGCCGATGCCGAGGAGAGTGCGGACGGCCCGGCCGAGGCGAAATGGCCATGCCTGACCTGCGGTGAGCAGGTCCCGCTGTCCCTGGACTCCTGCCCGGCCTGTGGCGCCGGCTTCCTGGCCGGCGCGACGACTGCGGCCTCGACCCGACTGCCCGTAGTGGGCGATATCGGCCGGATGTCGCGGACGCAGCGGTTGATGGTGGGCTTCGGCATCGCGGTCGGCGTGATGATCCTGCTGATCCTCCTCGCCACGCTGTTCGGCCACGTCCTCTAGCCGACGCATGGCCCATGGGTGGGGTCATAGCCCCCACCCATGGCCCATCAGTGGGGCGATCGCGGTCCTTCGTAGGCTGCCTGGATGCGGGTGCACGTGGTCTCCGACGTCCACGGGCGAAGTGACGCCCTGGCCCGGTCTGGCGACGGTGCTGACGCGCTGATCTGCCTCGGCGACCTCGTGCTGTTCCTCGACTACGACGACGTCGGGGTCGGGATCTTCGCCGAGCTGTTCGGGGCCGAGGCGGCTGCCACCCTGATCGACCTTCGCACCCAGCGCCGGTTCGAGGAAGCGCGGACGTTCTCCCGCGGGCTGTGGGACCGGGTCGGCGACCGGCGGGCCGCGATCGACGCGGCGGTGCGCAAGCAGTACGCCGAGCTGTTCGCCGCGATGCCGACTCCGGCGTACGTCACCTATGGCAACGTCGATGTCCCGGCGATGTGGCCGGAGTTCGCCAAGCC
>CAYNDD010000433.1:0-2271 GCA_964395425.1 uncultured Frankiaceae bacterium | reverse complement strand
GCGCTGTAGTCAAGGCGGTCGACCGGGCGTCCGTGGTCCTCGTCCCGCACGGTGCCGACGAACACGACGATCCCGCCGACGTCGTTGCCCGCGACCGCGCCCATCACGTCATCGACCGAGAGCGGGCCGGTCCGGATCTCAGCCAGCCGCACCACGCCTGCGGCACCGGCGGCTGCGCTCATCGGCGCCTCCTCGCCCGGGCTCGCGCCAGCGCGAGCGACCCGATCACCGCCAGCGTGGCACCGGCGCCGGCCGCCGCACCTGCCGCCGCCCTGGTCGCGTCCTTGCGATCGACCACGAGCAGGCTGCGCCCGGCCCGATCCCCGAGCAGTCGAAGGTGCTCGCGCAGCGCCGCTTCGTTGGTCCAGTGCGGCTCCCACCCGGTCTTGCGCAGCTGCTGGGAACCGACCACCCACGGGTATTGGAGGTAGTGCAGGTCGCTGGGCGCCGCGGCGAGCGCGCCCACCCGGTGCAACCGGTCAGCCGTCGCAAAGGCCACTGCCGGCCGTACGACGACCGACCGCATCCCGGCGATCGACTCGACCTCGGCCCGGGTCAGCCAGCCGTCGCAACCGACCGTGACCGCACCGACAACCTCCCCGAACGCCGCCGCCACCAGCGCGTCGAGCAGGTCGTCGGCATGACAGAACTGCCAGTGGCAGTGCGCGTCGCGGATCGCGAACAACCGGACCGCTTCGAACAGGCCGGGCAGCAGCGCGTCCGGCGCCGGCCCGAGCAGCGACGCCGGCCGCACGACGGTCAGCTCGAGCGAGGGGTCCTTCGTCGTACGACGGGCGGCGGCCTGCTCCATCGCCACCCAGTCACCGACCAGCCCGTCCGGTGGCTCCGACAGCACCGGAGCGTCCTCGTCGAGCGGGACCGGGTTGGCGGCCAGTGCGCCGTAGACCATCGCACTGGTGAGCAGGACGAGACGCTTGACGCCGGCCGCCACCGCGGCATCGAGCAACACCTCGGTGCCGCGCACGTTGACCGCGCGGCGCTCCGCGGTCGGGGTCGCGGTCGAGCGATCGGTCGCGAGATGCACGAGGGTGTCGATGCCCTCCAAGCGACTGGCCAGCGCAGGGTCTCGGACGTCGGCGAGCCGCCACGTCACGCCGGGCTGGTGGCGACGCACGGTGTCGATCGCCACCACCTTGGGCGCGGCGGGGTGCTGCGCCAGCCGTTCGACCAGCCCGGCGCCCAGCGTGCCGGCCGCGCCGGTCACCGCGATCGTGGGCGCGCTGCGCCGACGGCGAACGGCCGAACGGGGCTGCGTCACAGCCTCCATCTTGACGGCTACCGTGGATTTGTGACCACGCCACCTCCGTTCGGCTTCACCAACCCCGACGACGACCAGCCACCCAACGACCCGCTCGCCGCGCTCGGCGGGATGCCGGACCTCGGCGCGATGCTGCAGCAGCTCGGCACTTTGATGTCGGGTGAGACCGGGCCGGTGAACTGGCAGGTCGCGCGGACCGCCGCAATGGCGGTCATCGGCACCGACACCGGTACGACCGGCAGCGACGCGACCGAGGTCGCCGAGGCGCTCCGCCTTGCCGATGTCTGGCTGGATCCCGCGACCGCACTGCCGTCCGGCGTTTCGTCGACCGAGGCGTGGAGTCGCCGTCGGTGGCTCGAGGCCACGAGGGGCACCTGGACCGAGCTGGTCGAGCCGGTGGCCGGTCGGGTCTCGGGCGCGATGAGCGAGGCGCTGCCCGAGGAGATGCGTTCGATGGCGGCGCCCCTGATGGGGATGATGGGCCAGATCGGCGGCCTGATCTTCGGCGGCCAGGTGGGTCAGGCGCTCGGCACCCTCGCGACCGAGGTGGTCAGCTCGAGCGACATCGGCCTGCCGCTCGGCCCACCCGGGGTCGCCGCGCTGCTTCCCGAGTCGATTCGCACGCTGAGCTCGGGCCTCGATCTGCCGGTCGAGGAGGTCCGGCTGTTCGTCGCGCTGAGAGAGGCCGCGCACCACCGGTTGTTCGGGCATGTGCCGTGGCTGCGCGCGCACCTGATCGACGCGGTTCGGGCGTACGCCGAGGGCATCACGGTCGACACCTCGAAGTTCGAGGAGCTCGCGCGCGGGATCGACCCGAGCAACCCGGAGGCGCTGCAACAGGCGATCGGCGACGGGTTGTTCGAGCCGACCTCCTCGCCGGCGCAGGAGGCCGCGCTCGCGCGGCTCGAGACCGCGCTCGCGCTCGTCGAAGGCTGGGTCGACATCGTCACCGCGGCCGCCGGGTCGAACTCGCTGCCGAGCTTCGCTGCGCT
>CAYNDD010000432.1:0-2276 GCA_964395425.1 uncultured Frankiaceae bacterium | reverse complement strand
CGAATCGGGCAGACCATAAGCTCGCCGTGTTTCGCCGATTCGACGTGTTTATTGCGTGTGTGTTACGAACTGTGCCAGCAGCCTCGGTCGATAGGCTTGTGCGGTCAGCAGGGGCGGTAGCTCAGCCGGTCAGAGCAGCGGACTCATAATCCGTCGGTCCTGGGTTCGAGCCCCAGCCGCCCCACTGCCTTTGACCTGCGTGGATGCTCTGGCCGCGATCCGCTCGGTCGCCCGATTCGTCCCAAGGCGGGCACGAGGCGGGCACACGGGCGCCGAACCGGCCGCAGCGGGCACCGCGCGCGGCACGATCGCGGCCACGCTTTCGGCCGCCGCCAACCCCACTTCGTCGGTGACTGACGTGTAGCGGTCGGCGGTGAACGCGAGCGTCGCGTGCCCGAGTTGTTCGCTGATGGCCTTCATGCTGACGCCGGCGGCCAGCGCGATGGTGGCGGCGCCGTGCCGAAGGTCGTGCAGCCGGACCGGCGGCAATCCCGACCGCGCCACGAGACGCTCGAAGCGCTGGCTAACGCCGTCAGGGTTCAGTGGCAGCCCTTCGACGGTGGCGAATACCAGATCGTTGCACGCCCGCAGCACCCGATGCACTTGCGCCGCACGATGGTCGCGTAGCGCGTCGACCGTGCCACGGTCGAGGTGCACCAGTCGAGCGCCGTGCTTGGTTTTCGGTGAAGTCCAGGTGACCTTGTGGTTGATGGTGGTGATCGCCCGGCGGATCGTGATTGTGCTGCGCTCGAAGTCGACATCGGGCCATGTCAGACCGAGTGCTTCGCCTCGCCGCAGACCGCGCAGCGTGATGAGTCGCCAGCACACCGCGAGGTCGTCGTTTGCGACGAAGTCGAGGAACGCGCCGGCCAGTTCGGGTGTCCAAACGGCGACCTTGTGCCGCTTGCCGGTGCGCTTCCACTCGCGAATCGCGGCCTCCGTCCACACGACGGGCTTCGGCGCGCTGACGTCGCCGAACTCGATAAACCTCGCGACGTTTCGCGCCAACATCTGTTGCCTGACCGCCCGCGCCAACGCGACGCTGATCACTGCATGCGTGCGCCGGATCGTCGCTTCAGTGGGCCGCCGACGAGTGCGCGCGGGATCGTGCCTGGCTGCGGTGATCCGGCGCAACATCTCCGACGGCTTGGCGGGCAGCTCCGGTCCGATCTGCCGCATCGCCGTGTACAACTGCTCGAGGTCGGTGCTGCGCAGATCGCCGAGCCGGATGTGCCCGATGCCCGGCTTTACGTAGATGTCGAGGTGCCGCTCGTAGCTCGCTACGGTGCTCGGCCTGATCGCCGTCCTTCCGGACAACCAGCCCGTGAGGTAGTCGGCCACGGTGATCTGCCGGTCCGCGATTGGCACGCCTTGGTGGGTTCCGGTCAACGCCTCCGCGAGGGCGACCTCGGCGTCGGCCTGGGTCGCGAACCGTTCGGGCAGCGTGACCTGCCGGCGCTTCCCGTCGCTACCTCGAGGCGCGTCGAATCTCGCCACCCAACTGCCGTGGCCCTTCGTCCTCCGGCGAGGGCATCGCCTGTCCGGCTCGCCGGCCTTCGGTGCACTGACCACATATTGGCGACCGGTTGCCGGATCGCGGCAGTCGCACCGCTTGAACGTCGAGCCCTTCATCGGTCACTCCATGTCTGCAGTAGCCGGATGCCATTCGTTGCTCGTCGCACCTTTTCACGTGCCTGCGTCATCTGGGGTTCCCCTTCGAACGGTGCGGGTACTGCGGTCAGCTTCGCGGCGGGTCGAAGTGGTGTCACCGGGCGCTCCGGTGACCTGGCGCATGCCGGGGCTACCAGCCTCATACTCCGATGCCGCGGCCGGTTCCGCGTTCGGCGCGCCGGTGCTGGTCGAGTATTAGTTGGGTGGCGAGTCGGCGACTGCGGGCCGCTTCCTCCTCCGCGGCCGTCTGGATCGCTGGCGCGGATGGCACTGGCAGTGCGGGTCGGATGGCGGCGTTGGCGCGGTCGAGGAGGGTGTGGGCGGCGTCGTTGCTGGCGCTGCGGGCGAGGGCCGCTTGGAGCATCTGCCGTGCGCCGGTGTCGCTTGCGGGCGGGTGCGCGTGGTCGTCGTCGAGCGCGGGTGCGAGGTAGGCGTGGTTCTCGTCTCGTCCGCGGGTGAGTCCGACGTAGAGGTGTTCGCGGTCGATGCCGGGTCGGGCGAGCAGGATCGCGATGCCGGTGGTGGCGCCTTGCGCACCGTCGATGGTGGTGGCCCAGCCGTGCTCGACATGCTGCGCGACGTAGCTGGTGGGCAACAAGGTTCGG
>CAYNDD010000431.1:0-2294 GCA_964395425.1 uncultured Frankiaceae bacterium | reverse complement strand
GGTTGCCATGGATCGCGGCGGCATCGACGCCCTGCCGGATGAGCTGCTTGGCGAGCCGGTCGGCGCCGTGCTTCGTACGGACGAAGAACAGCGTCCGCGCGGGCCGGCCGGCGATCTGCGCCGCGACGTTCACCTTCTCCTCGTGCGCGAGCACGAAGACCTGGTGGTCCATCAGCTCGATCGACGCGGAGGCCGGTGCGACGGCGTGGATCGCCGGGTCGGCGAGGTAGCGCGCGACGAGCTTGTCGACGCCACGGTCAAGGGTCGCGGAGAAGAGCAGGCACTGACGGTCGCTCGGCGTGGTGTCGAGGATCTTGGTGACAGCCGGCAGGAAGCCGAGGTCGGCCATGTGGTCTGCCTCATCGATCACCGCGATCTCCACACCGTCGAGGCGGACCGAGCGTCTCTCCATCAGATCCATCAGCCGACCCGGTGTGGCGACGACGACGTCGACCCCGCGACGGAGCGCCTCGATCTGCTTGCCCATCGATGCACCGCCGAAGACGGTGGTGACGCGCAGCCCGAGCACGGTCGAGATCGGCTCGAGGGCGTCGGCGACCTGTCGGGCCAGCTCGCGGGTCGGGACCAGCACCAGGCCGCGCGGCGCCTGCGGGCGACGGGCGGACGGGTCGCCGGCGAGGCGAGTAAGCATCGGCAGCCCAAACGCCAGGGTCTTGCCGGACCCGGTCTGCGCACGAGCGAGTACGTCCCGACCGGCGAGTGCGTCGGGCAGGGCGCGGGCCTGGATCGCGAACGGCTCAGCGATGCCGCGCCGGCCAAGAACGCTGACGACTGCGTTTGGCAATCCGAGCTGGGCGAAGGTACGTGGCGGCGGTGTGGGCAGCTGCTGCGACGCGGTCAGGGCCGCATCGAGCGCCGACACCGGCGCCGGGCGATCGGGACGGCGTACCGCGGGTTTGGAATGCGTCCGATGACGGCGCGCGGGACGTGAACGAGTAGGGGTGGACATGGTTACTCCAGGTGACACAAGGCCGCGAAACTGCGAGAAAGCCGGCCCGGTGAAGGAGCAACTTACGTCTGCGACCACACGGGCGGCTCGCCCGCGGGAGATGCGGCTCAATCGCCGCGATGACCCCAGGCTAGCAGGGACGCCGGTAATCCAGTGCGCGTGAGCTGCCTGCGGTGCCATACTCCAGCGGCCCGATTCGTCAAAGGAGGTGACAGCCATGAAGCTGGCAGAGGCACTTGCGCTACGGTCCGACGCGGTTAAGCGGGTCGAGCAGCTGCGTGCGCGAGTGCAGACGAACGCGCGCTACCAGGAGGGTGAGGAGCCGACCGAGGACGCCAACGCACTGCTCGCCGAGGCCGACCGGGTACTCGATGAGCTCGAGGCCCTGATCCGGCGGGTGAATCGCACCAACGCGACGACGAACGTCGAGGACGGGCTGACGCTCACCGACGCGCTCGCACGTCGCGACGTACTGCGGCTGCGGCACGCGTTCTGGACCCGGGCGGCGGACGCCGCCTCCGGTCGCGAGTCGGGTGGCGGACACCGCCAGCTTCGTTCCGAGCTGCGAACGCTTCCGGCACTTCCGGTTCGGGAGCTTCGCGCGACCGTCGACGACCTGGCTCGCGAACACCGTGAGCTGGACGTCAAGATCCAGCGGGCCAATTGGGAGGCAGATCTCCTCGACTGAGCGGTGACGACCACATGAGTCGGTAGCCGTCGAACGCGAAGCGAACACCAGCCGCACTGCGCCGGCGGCCAATCACGGCGCAACCTGGCGCGCGATGGGCAGCGCAATCGGTTCAACTCCGGACCCACAGGGCAGCCCAGTACGGCGAACCGGGGACAGGGCAAGGCGCACCACGCACTACCGGGTGTTGATCTCGATCGACGGTGAGGGTGGGGCAGGGGACTTTGGTCGTCACCGCTCGCGAGGGCCGATTCCAGCGCTCCCAGCGGTCAGACGCAGAAGTGCTTGGGCTTCTTGAAGTGGGTGAGGGTGCCGCCGGTGACGTCCTTCACCGGGAAGGTGATCGTCCACAGCCGGTCGCCGCGGGCGGTGAGGATCGCCTCCTCGCCGCGGAAGCTGGCCACGTCGGGCGTGATGGCTTCTTGCTTCGGGCCCTTGGTGGATGCGTCGAGCGCGATGTCGCTGCACGAGTGACCGCTGACCCGGATCCCGAACGACCACGCTGATGCCGTTTTGCCGCGGAGCGTGGGGATCGTCCGGGTGTAGTAGGCCTTGCGGGATTTGCCGTCGAGGCCGACGAGCCGGGTGTTGCCCTTCAACGCTTCGGTCGCGAGCAGGTCGGTTCTCGTACCTTTC
>CAYNDD010000430.1:0-2311 GCA_964395425.1 uncultured Frankiaceae bacterium | reverse complement strand
GACGGCGACCTGATGACCTCGGCGGGCTCGGCCGCCGGGATCGACCTGTTGCTGCACGTAGTCCGGCAGGACTACGGCAGCGAGATCGCTACCCAGCTCGCGCGCCAGATGGTCGTCCCGCCGCACCGGGACGGTGGCCAGGCGCAATACATCGAGACGCCGATGCCGAAGGTGTCAACGACGAACACGTTCGCCGAGACGGTCGACTGGTTGCAGCAGCACCTCGCTGAGCCGGTCACGATCGAGGACCTGGCCGCTCGCGCTGCCATGAGCCGGCGGACCTTCGCGCGGCAGTTCCTCGCCAGCACCGGGACGACGCCGTACCAGTGGTTGCTGCGGCAGCGGGTGCAACACGCGCAGCGGCTGCTCGAGACCTCCGACCCACGATCGACGTGGTGGCATGGAAGAGCGGTTTCGTGACCGCGGACAACTTGCGCAAGCACTTCAAGCGAAGCGTCAAGACGACGCCGCAGGGCTACCGGAACGTCTTCAGGGCCAGGGTTGCGGGCTGAGTCGCTAGATCTCCTGCCCGGCAAACACCCGGTCGTCGGTCGACTTCTTGCTTGGGATGCCTTGGAGGTCACGGCGGGTGATCGCCAGGAAGGCGACCAGGACGAAGATCAGGGCGGTCGTCACCAGGCTCACATGGCCGTCGCCCCAGCCCCGGCCACCCACCTTGGTCGACTTGCCGAGCCAGTCGGCGACCGAAGCGCCCAGCGGCCGGGTCAGCACGTAGGCGGTCCAGAAGGTCAGGATCGGGTTGGCGCCGAACCCCCAGTACGCGACTGCCGGGATGACGATCAGGCCGGCGAAGAGCAGCGCGGACGAGAAGTAGCCGAGGTGCAGTGTTGTCGCGGTCAGGTCGCCGACCGCCGTACCGAGGGCGAAGGTGGCCACTACGGTCGCCCAGTAGAAGGCCTCCCGGCGGAAGGTGTCGACGCTGTGGATCGACAGGGTGCCCTCGGTGCGCTGCCAGGTGACGAAGACGGCCGCGAGGGCGACCGCGTAGATCGCCGATGAGGCGATGTAGGGGACACCGAAACCCACATGGAGTACGTCGGCGGCCATCGTGCCGAACACGCCGACCATCACGACGGCGAGCCAGTACGTCCAGGCCAGGTAGCGCCGCATCGACATCTGGATGGCGAGCGCAGCGACGAAGCCGGCGAATCCGATCAACACCGCGACCTTGGGGTCGATCCGGTGGACCAGGTAGTCCGAGGTGGCTTCGCCCATCGCGGTCGACAACGCCTTGATGACCCAGAAGTAGATCGTGATCTCCGGCACCCGCAATGCTCGTGCGGTTGCCAGTGCGCGGTTGGTCATGGCGCCTCCTCGCCGATCACTACAGCATGTCGTAGCTGAGGCGAACCTGAAGAGCGTTCAGCCTTCGCGGGCGGCCAAGATCGGGGCTGTTCGCGCCTCGTGCCCGCGTGCCGGCGTGGTCGGGTGTTCCTCGAGCAGTGCCGATCGGAAGGCGGTTGCGGCCTGCGCCGGGCGCCCGGAGACAATGACGCCGTGACGTCACTCGATGCCGAGGAGCTGCTGGTCACGCACATCAGCAACCACGACTACGCGGACACCGTCCAGCGGCTGGAAGCCGAGCTGGCCCGCCGCCGGATCCCGGTCTTCGCCCGGATCGATCATGCCGCCAACGCGACCGCGGTCGGCCTCGACATGCCACCGACCCTGGTGATCGTCTTCGGCAACCCGACGGCCGGTACGCCGGTCATGCTTGCGCAGCCTGAGATCGCGATCGAGCTGCCGCTCCGAATCCTGGTCCGCAAGGCCGGCGACGACGTCATGGTGCAGTATCGCGATCCGGCCGAGCTCGCCGAGAGCTATGGGTTGGCCGATGATGTCGTCGCGCCCTTCCATGTGATCGCCGACATCATCAACACGGCGTTGTAGCCGCCCGACCGTCTCGGCCGGCGAACCTCACGCCGACCGGATTGCTGCTCGCCCCGGCTGTGACCGGTAAGCGAAGATGCGTGCATGGTTCGGGCCGTGGTCGCCGCGCTCCGCCGCTACCAGGGACTCGGAGCGGTCCACCGGGCCGCGCGGGCGGCGATCGTGATGCCGGGGATGTTCGCGATCGGTGACAAGGTCATCGGCGATCCGACCGTCGCGACCTTCGCCGCGTTCGGCAGCTTCGCGATGATCCTGCTGGTGAACTTCGGCGGGTCGCTCCGCGAGCGGCTGGAGGCGCAGGTTGCGCTGTCGGCCACCGCCGCCGCCATGGTGTGCCTCGGCACGTTGGTGTCGCGCACAACCTGGCTGGCGGTCGTGACGATGGCGGCGGTCGCGTTCG
>CAYNDD010000429.1:0-2312 GCA_964395425.1 uncultured Frankiaceae bacterium | reverse complement strand
GGGCGATCCGGTCGGCACCGGTGAACTGGTCCGGCAGGTCCAGGTCCCAGCCCGGCGGGCGCGGCACGCCAGGGCCGCCGAAGACCGCGGCGCCGAGGCCGACCCGGCTCATCATCTCGACCCCGCAGGCGATGCCGACATCGATCGCGTCGGCGGCGATCAGCCCGGCGATGAAGTGGTTGGCCTGCTGCGCCGACCCGCACTGGCAGTCGACCGTGGTGACCCCCGCGGTCTGCGGCAGCCCGGCGGCGAGCCAGGCGTACCGGGTGATGTTGCTCGCTTGCTCACCGCCCTGGGTGACGCAGCCGCCGACCACCTGTTCGATCTCGTCCGGGTCGATGCCGGCGCGGGCGATGACCTCTCGCTGGACGTGCCCGAGCGCGAGCGCCGGATGCACCCCGGCCAGCCAGCCGCCGCGCTTGCCGATCGGCGTCCGAACCGCCTCGACGATGACCGCATCCGCCATGAATCAGGACCTCCGCCAAAAGTAAAACACGTTCTAGTTTCTTCGGCTAGGAGTGTTGACGCCCCCTGGAATTGCGGGAAGATTAGAACACGTTCTCGTATTGGCGATTCGTTGCCGCGGGCCGGCTATGAGAGGTGGCGGTGGCTGACTCCCTCGCGGACAGCGACCTGGGCGACAGCGACCTGGGCGACATCGACGTCTACGACATCGACCAGTACGTCGAGGCGGTGCCGCACGGGAAGTTCCGGCGGTTGCGGGCCGAGGCGCCGGTCTTCCGGCATCGCGATCCGGAGTCCGGCGGCGGCTACTGGGCGCTGACCCGGCACGCGGATGTCGTGTTCGTCTCGCGCAACCCCGAGCTGTTCTCGTCGTACGAGAAGACCGCGATGATCAACGAGTACGCCCAGGAGCAGATCGACCAGCAGCGGCTGTTCATGCTCAACCAGGACCCGCCGAGCCACACTCACACCCGCAGCCTGGTCAACCGCGGATTTACGCCGCGGATGATCGCGCGGCTCGAGGAGCGGATCCAGGCGACCTGCGACGACATCGTCGGGACCGCGATCGCCAAGAGCGAGGGCGACTTCGTGACGCTGTGTGCGGCTGAGCTGCCACTGATCGTGATCGCCGAGCTGATGGGGGTGCCGCTCGAGGACCGGCACAAGGTCTTCGACTGGTCGAACCGGATGATCGGTGGCGACGACCCCGAGTACGGCGTGACCGAGGAGCAGCGGTTCGAGGCGGCGACCGAGATGTGGGCCTACGCCAGCGCGCTGGCCGAGGTGAAGCGCGGCCAGTTGCAGGACGACATCGTCAGCAAGCTGATCAGCCCGGACGAAGCCGGCAACGTGCTGAGCGAGCTCGAGTTCGACCTGTTCTTCATGTTGCTCGCCGTCGCCGGCAACGAGACCACCCGCAATGCGATCTCGGGCGGGATGTACGCGCTCATCCAGCATCCCGACCAGTGGGAGAAGCTGCGCGCGGATCCGAGCCTGATTCCGGCCGCGGCCGACGAGATCGTCCGCTGGGTCACCCCGGTGAACATGTTCCGGCGGACCGCGACCACCGATGTCGAGATCGGCGGGGTGCCGATCAAGGCAGGCGAGAAGGTGGTCATCTACTACACCTCGGCCAACCGCGACGAGTCGGTGTTCACCGATCCGGATGTCTTCGACATCGCCCGCGAGCCCAACCCGCACGTCGGCTTCGGTGGCGGTGGCCCGCACTTCTGCCTCGGCCGGCACCTGGCAAAGCTCGAGCTCGAGTGCTTGTTCCGCTCGCTGATCACCCAGCTCGACCACGTCGAGCTGGTGATGGGCCCGCGGCGGCTGCGATCGAACTTCATCAACGGGATCAAGGAAATGACCGTCCGATTCATCCCTGCGGCATGACCGAGGCCCTCAGCGCACCGCACGCGATCGACTACACCTACACCCGGTCGACCGGGCCGATCATCGGTGCCTTTCTCACCGGCTTGCGCGATCGGCGGATCCTCGGGGTTCGCGGCTCCGACGGCCGGGTGATCGTGCCTGCGATCGACTACGACCCGGTGACCAGTGACGATCTCCAAGAGCTGGTCGTGGTCGCCGACACCGGCGTGGTGACGACCTGGTCGTGGAACTCCGACCCGCTGCCCGGTCAGCCCCTGGATCATCCGTTCGCCTGGGCGCTGGTCGCGCTCGACGGCGCCGACACCGCGATGCTGGCGGCGGTCGATGCCGGCGATCCGGGTGCGATCGAGACCGGGCTGCGGGTGCGCGCGCGCTGGGCCGAGCAGCGGGTCGGCTCGATCCGCGATCTCGTTTGTTTCGAGTTGCTGCCATGACCGAGCCGGTCACGATCGTCG
>CAYNDD010000428.1:0-2315 GCA_964395425.1 uncultured Frankiaceae bacterium | reverse complement strand
GGGCGACCGCCCGCCGCAGCGCTCGCCGGTACCGTCGCGAACAACGCTCATAGCGAGCATCTCGGGCGAGCTGGGTGGGGTCCGTCAGTTGCTGTGCTGCAGCCAGATCGCGATCGTCTGAGCGACGGTTGCGTGCGCCTGCGCTTCGGCGATCAGGAGGGACTTTTCGTGATCTGACGCTGTTGCGGCCTCTGCCAGCGCATCTAGCGCTCGATCGAGGTGTTGGGCGAAGTCGTTCGAGGTGTAGAGGGGCATGACCGCCAGTCTGCTCCTGGAAGGGCAGTGTTGAGACCGCAGGCTGCACGCACCTGTGACGGATCAACTCGCGTACGGGTTGGCGAGCCGCTCAACAGACCCGAACCCGACCTCCCCTAGGCTGGCTCGGGACCGACGCAAGGAGGGGTTGTGCTGACGGTCTTCGGATTCGACCGGGTTGCGGTTGCGGTCGGCGACCTGTACTTCCACGATCCTGATCCGTCCCCCGGGCAAGAAGGTGCCGAGCACGGCGTACGGGTCGAGGTCCGGTTCATCGAGCCACAGCACCATGACGGTTCGGTCTATGCGGCTCGGCCGATCCTGGTGGGCGAGCCGATCTGGCGGCTCGATCTGCTCGAGTCGGTAGAAGGCCGGCCGGGCAGCTTCGACCGGACCCACCATCACCCGTTGATGCGCGGGTACGAGCCGGGGTCGCGCAGGTTCGAACGCGAGCTGTCGTCCGATCCGCTCGGGTACCTCGCCGAGCGGCTGCGTGATCTGCCGGGATTGCTCGAACAGGCCGAACTGCCCGCCGCCCGCGCCTCCGACGAGGACCTACGGCAGCTGTCCGGCTCGGTCGAGGACATCGTGACGGCCACCGGCGCGATGCTCGAACAGGTACGCCGTGGCGAGCTGGCGAAGGCCACCGAGCCGAACGAGTCGGGCCTCGCCCGCAGCGGCTGGCTCTAGGTCACCTGCTTCAGACGGCTAGCTGCGCTCGAGCACTCCGCGGATGAACGCGGCCTGGCCGACATGCTCGAGGTCATCGCAGATCACGCTGACCAGCCGGACGCCGAGCGTCACCGGCGGATCCCACCGGTGGTCGACGATCCGGTCGAGATCGTCGTCGCTGAGACCGGCCAGGTAGCCGACGGTCTGGTCGTGCACCGCACGGTGGTAGCCGATCAGCAGGTCGGCCGACGCCGGCTGGACCGCGGCAACCTCCTCACTGCTGTGCGAGTAACCGGTCTCCGCGGGGTCGAAGGGCAGCGCGAACCGGTCGGCCCAGCCTTGCGACTGCCAGACCTGGTCGAGCCCGGCAACCTCGGCCACGTGATCGTCCTGGATCCGGGTCAGGTGCCAGACCAGCCAGCCGATCGAGTTGGCCCGTCGGTCGAGCCGCGCGCCGAGCTGGGTAGCCGTCAGGCCGCCGGCCGCCTGGTCGACCGCATCGCAGATCCGGCCGAATGCGTCGGTGAGCAACTCCGCGGTATTCACTTCGCTCGCCTCATCACGAGCAAACGATAACCGCCGGGCCGACTCGGCGGCGATCCCGCGGCTGCTGGCTTACAGTTGAACGAGCACCACGAATCCGTGCGAAGGGATGCCGCGATGACCGAGCAGCCTGGTGAGGTCCGCGAGGTGCTGCGCGCGCTGTGGAGTGCCGACGGTGAGCCGGCCGCTGACCTCGACGAGGACTTCCCGGCCAAGAAGGCCTGCAAGAACATGAAGGACGTCAGCTTCGACGGGCTGGCCGAGCCGGGCAGCGACCTGCGCGCGGCGTGGCGTGACCGGCTCGCCCGGGAAGGCAAGCTGAGCAGCTCCGGCCAGAGCATCCGCGACCTGGTGCTCGGCAGCGACGTACCGGCTGACCGCTGAGCCTCGATCGGTCCTCAGGAGCGCGCTGAATGGATCGCCCGGACAGCGTCGCCGCGCTCACCGATGTGCTCCGCGAGGGCGGCTATCTCGCCGGCCGTGGCCTGGCCACCGCGCTGTTCGTCTCGCTGTCGCTGAACCGCCCGATCCTGCTCGAAGGCGAGGTCGGTGTCGGCAAGACCGAGGTGGCGAAGGTGCTCGCGAGCGTCTTCGGCCGGCGGCTGATCCGGCTGCAGTGCTACGAAGGCATCGACACCAACCAGGCGTTGTACGAGTGGGACTACGCGCGTCAGATGCTGGCGATCCGGGCCCTGTCGGAGCGGCAGATCGAGGACGACGACGCGGTCGACAAGTTGTTCGGGCCGAAGTTCCTGCTGGAGCGACCGTTGCTCGAAGCGGTGCGCGCGGGGGATCAGGCGGTGTTGCTGATCGACGAGATCGACCGCGCGGACGACGAGTTAGAG
>CAYNDD010000427.1:0-2323 GCA_964395425.1 uncultured Frankiaceae bacterium | reverse complement strand
CGGCTGGCCCACCGGGTGGTCTGGGCCAACCCGCGCAAGGCCGGGGCCGGCTTCGCGCCGGTCGCCGGCGGGATGGCCGCGGCGCTGCCCTGGGTTGACGCCTTCGTCGAGGGGCACAGTCTCGACGCACTCGTTACCCTCGCCGCAGTGGTGCGCGGTGCGCGCTGGTCGCCCACGACGCTGACCTTGGAGGATCTGTGAAGCTCGAGAACTCGTTCACCGTGCCGGTGCCGGCTGACGTTGCCTGGCGGGTGCTCCTTGACGTCGAGCAGGTTGCGCCGTGCATGCCCGGCGCCACGCTGACCGGCCGGGACGGCGACAACTTCACCGGCACGGTCAAGGTGAAGGTCGGGCCGGTCAGCCTGACGTACGGCGGCTCCGCGACCTTCGCCTCGCTCGACGAGGCGAGCCGGACCGCGGTGATCGAGGCGTCCGGCAAGGAGACTCGCGGCTCCGGTACGGCGAAGGCGGTCATCACCACGACCTTGACCGAGAGCAATGGCTCGACCCGGGTCGATGTCGAGACCGACCTGATGATCACCGGGAAGCCGGCCCAGTTCGGCCGCGGCGTGATGACTGAGATCAGTGGCCGGCTGATCGATCAGTTCGCCGAGTGCCTCGCGACCACGATCACCGCCGACGGGGCACCGCCGGCCGAGGCTGCGACGGAGTCGGCCGGTTCGCCGTCCGACGAAGAGTCGTCGACGCAGGCCGCCGCCGCGGCCGAGGGCAGCTCCGCACCGCAGGCCGCCACGTCTCGACCAGCCGTTGCGGCCACCGCCGAGCGGCCCACGCCCGAGGCGATCGATCTGATCGGCACGGCCGGGTTGCCGGTGCTCAAGCGGATCGCACCGCTCGCGTTGGTCGCGCTGATCCTCTTCCTCGTGTTCCGCCGACGGCGCCGCTGAGCCCTCGACCACCGCACTCGCGACCGCGCTGGATTCCCGGCGGAGCTGACGGTTGCGCCCGGACCCGGGGCAGACTAGATCAATGAGCCGGAGCACCGAGATCGCGCGCGAGCAGGAGCTCGTGACGCGGCTTTACCACCGGCTCGACGCGCTGCGGGACCAGGCCCGCGACCGGTTGGCCGAGGTACGCCGGCGCGGTGCCTCTGGCACGCCGCAGGCCCGAAGCGAGCGTGACGCGTTCGCGAGCCTGTACGAGGACCGGCTGGCTCAGCTCGAGGCGGTCGAGCCCGGCCTGTGCTTCGGCCGGCTCGACTTCACCTCGGGCGACCAGCTCCATGTCGGCCGGATCGGGCTGACCGACGACCACCTCGACACCATGCTGGTCGACTGGCGGGCCCCGGCCGCCGAGCCGTTCTACCGGGCGACGCCGGCCGAGCCGCACGGCGTGAGCCGGCGCCGGCACCTGCGCACCCGCGGCCGGGCCGTGCTCGATGTGGAGGACGACGTCTTCGACGTCGACGAGCTCACCGACGCCGATCGCGAGACGCTCGGCGGCGGCGGCGCTCTACTGGCCGCTCTCAATGCGTCACGCACCGGCCGGATGCGCGACATCGTGGCCACGATCCAGGCCGAGCAGGACCGGGTCATCCGCGCCGACCCGGCCGGCGTACTGGTCGTGCAGGGCGGCCCGGGTACGGGCAAGACCGCGGTCGCGCTGCACCGCGCGGCGTACCTGCTCTACACACACCGCGACCGGTTGGCCCGCACCGGCGTGCTCGTGGTCGGGCCTGGACCGGCGTTCGTCCGCTACATCGAGCGGGTGCTGCCGTCGCTCGGTGAGACCGGGGTGCTGCTCTCGACCGTCGATGGGCTGGTTGCCGACGTCGAGGTGACCGGGCGTGAGTCGCCGGCGGTCGCGGCGCTGAAGGCAGACCTGCGGATGGCGGACCTGGTCGAGGCCGCGGTGACTGCGCGGCAACGGGTGCCCGATGAGCCCGTGGTGATCGGCTTCGAGGAGCACGAGCTCGTGCTGACCCCGAACGACATCGCGGCCGCTCGCGCGCGGGCCCGACGGTCCCGTCGACGGCACAACCGGGCCCGCTACGCCTTCGCCAAGCAGCTGCTGCGGCTCGTGGTCGGGCGGCTGGGCGAGGTCGACGCCGAGCTCGCGCGGGAGCGATGGGTCGTGCGCACGCTGATGGCGGCGGACGACTTCCGCGCGGTCGTCGATGACTGCTGGCCACGGCTCAGCCCGGCGGATCTGCTCCGTGACCTGCTCACGACCGAGGGTCTGGCCGAGGTGGTTGGCGACCTGCTCTCGGCCGAGGAGGCCCGGTTGCTGGCAAGAGCGCCGGACTCCCCGTGGACCTCGAGCGACATGCCGCTGCTCGACGAGGCGTGGTCACATCTCGGCG
>CAYNDD010000426.1:0-2334 GCA_964395425.1 uncultured Frankiaceae bacterium | reverse complement strand
CGAGGGCGACTGCGGCCACCACAAAACGGACCCGCAGCCCGTAGCTCCCCCGGCCGCCAGCGGATCCGTGTCGGATCAGTGTCCCCGTCGCGATGGCGGTCACAGTACCGCCTCGCGCCGCGTTTACGCCCGTTTGGAGGTGACTGGGCTGGCCGTCTCGTGCTCCCACCTAACGCTGACGTACGGTGGCACGATGAACCCGCAACCGGCCTCCGAGACCGCAACATGGTCGAACATCGGGCCGGTGAAGCATGGCTACCCGCCCCCGCGCCTCTCCGTCGGCGAGGTGACCACCGCCTACTGCGGAGCCGAGCTCATCGTCGAAGGTGAGTGCTCCGACAGGCCGCCCCAGGATGCGTGCGCGATGTGCGCGCTGGCCTGGGAGAACAGCAAACGGCCGGGACGTCGATGGGCTCGCGCGTTCGGTATCGGCCGTGGCACCCCGCGTTCCCAATCTCCCGAATGACCCCGGCTATCGATTCCTCACCGGACGCGCGGTGGAAAGCACGTTTCCACGCCGCGCGGATGTCGCTGCCCGAGTGGGCAGTCCTGCGTCCGGACCACTGCGTCTTTGTCAGTAACGCCAGCGGGACGTTCGAGATCTACACCTGGGATCGCACCACCGGTGCAACCGAGCAGGTCACCGCGAGAGCCTCCGGAACCACCCTGGCCGCGATCGATCCACCCGGTGAGTGGATCTGGTGGTTCGACGACCACGACGGCGACGAGTTCGGTGTCTGGCGCAAGATCCCGTTCGAGGGCGCCCTCCCCACGAGCGGACCGCAAGCCGCCATAGCCGCCGTGCCCAGCTTGCCGCCGTCGTATCCGAGCGGACTTTGTCTCGGCCCCGGCGGTCTTGCGATCATCGGGCGGTCAACGGACGACGGCGCGGCTATCTATGCGGCAACGCCTGAGAAGGACGCGCGACTGCTCTACTCGCACACCCAGCATGCGAGCGTCAGCGCGCTCTCGCGCGATGGCACGCTGTTCGCGATCGAGCACAGCGAACACGGCGACACGAGACATCCCGCACTGCGGGTTCTCCGGGTGGCGGACGGCGCTGCCGTGGCAGACCTCTTCGACGGACCCGGCCGCGGGCTCGAAGCGGTCGCGTTCGCGCCCGTCGCTGGGGACTCGCGGATCATCTGCCGACACGAGCGGCTGGGTCGGTGGACGCCGTTCATTTGGGACATCGTGGCCGGCGCGGAACAACCCCTCGCCCTCGACCTGCCGGGCGACGTTTCCGCGCACTGGTTCCCGGACGCCTCTGCCCTGCTCGTGCTCCACGAACATGAGGCTCGCAGCTCGCTGTATCGCTACGACCTCGTAGCCCAGACGCTCCACCCCATCGAGATCCCGGCCGGCACCGTTGCCGGTGCAACCGCGCGACCCGACGGGGTCGTGGAATTCATGTGGTCGTCGGGCGCCGAGCCCCCGGCCGTGCGCGATTCGCGTGGCCGCGTGGTGATCCGCCCGCCGGGGCAGGTCGCACCCGAGTCCGTCCCGGTCTCAGATGCCTGGGTCGACGGGCCGGGCGGGCGTATCCACGCGCTGGTCTCGAAGCCGCTCGACCCGGCCGCTGCTGGCGGCGAACCCGCAGCTGCCCGGCCGACCGTGTTCCTCGTGCATGGCGGACCGACCTCCCACGACACCGACGCCTTCTTCCCCGGGGTCGCGGCATGGGTCGATTCGGGATTCGTCGTCATCCGCGTGAACTACCGAGGCTCGACCGGGTACGGCTCGGCTTGGCGCGACGCAATCGAACACCGAGTCGGACTCACCGAGCTCGAGGACCTCGTCGCCGTGCGGGATTGGGCGGTGCAGTCAGGCCTGACGGACGCGTCGCGCATCGTGCTCGCCGGCGGATCGTGGGGCGGCTTCCTCACGCTGCTCGGCCTCGGGCTCACCCCGGACGCCTGGTCGGTCGGCGTCGCAGGAGTGCCAGTGGCCGACTATGTCGCTGCCTACGAAGACGAGATGGAGGGCCTGCGCGCGTACGACCGCGCGCTGTTCGGTGGCACGCCCGACGAGGTGCCCGATCGTTATCGGCAGTCGTCCCCGATCACCTACGTCAACGACGTCAAAGCGCCGGTCTTCATCTCGGCGGGCGCGAACGATCCACGCTGCCCGATCCGGCAGATTGAAAACTACGTGGACCGGCTACGCCAACGCGGAGCCGACTTCTCCGTCTACCGCTTCGACGCCGGCCACGGCTCCCTGGTGGTCGAAGAACGAATCCGCCAAACCGAAGCCCAGATCAACTTCGCTCGCAACCACCTAGCGATGGACTAAGTACCAGCAGCCAGCGCGCGATCGGCGGGTCCGGGAACTCTC
>CAYNDD010000425.1:0-2338 GCA_964395425.1 uncultured Frankiaceae bacterium | reverse complement strand
GTCGAGCGGCTGCTCGCCGACGGCGTCGCGCACCGGGGGCAGGGATGAGCGACTTCACCGAGATCGACCGCGCCATCGCCGACATCGGCGCCGGCAAGCCGGTGATCGTCGTCGACGATGCCGACCGGGAGAACGAAGGTGACCTGATCTTCGCCGCCGAGATGGCGACGCCGGAGCTGGTCGCATTCATGGTGCGCTACACCTCGGGCTACATCTGCGTGCCGCTGACCGAGGCAGACTGCGACCGGCTCGAGCTCCCGCCGATGTATCACACCAACCAGGACCGGCGCGGTACGGCGTACACGGTGTCCGTCGATGCCAGGGAGGGCACATCGACCGGCATCTCGGCGCACGACCGCTCGTTGACGATGCGGATGCTTGCCGATCCGGCGTCCGATCCGGCCGACTTCACCCGACCGGGCCACGTCGTGCCACTGCGAGCGAAGGACGGGGGCGTCCTGCGCCGGCCCGGGCACACCGAAGCCGCGGTCGACCTGTGTGTGCTGGCGGGTCTCCGGCCGGCCGGTGTGTTGTGCGAGATCGTCAGCGAGAAGGACGTCGAGGACATGGCCCGGCTCGACGAGCTCGAGCTGTTCGCCGCCGTGCACGACCTTGCGCTGATCTCGATCGCGGACCTGATCGCCTACCGGCGGCGCAGCGAGCGCCAGGTGCAGAAGGTCGCCGAGGCGCGAATCCCCACGGCGCACGGCGAGTTCCGCGCGGTGGGCTACCGGAGCCTGGTCGACGGGATCGACCACATCGCGTTGGTGCGTGGCGATCTCGGGTCCGGCGAGGACGTTCTGGTCCGGGTCCACTCGGAGTGCCTGACCGGCGACGTCTTCGGCAGCCGGCGTTGCGACTGCGGCCCACAGCTCGATGCTGCGATCGCCGCGGTTGCCGCGGAAGGCAGGGGAGTGGTGCTCTACGTGCGCGGGCACGAGGGCCGCGGGATCGGCCTGATGCACAAGTTGCAGGCCTATCAGCTGCAGGACGAGGGGCAGGACACCATCGATGCCAACACCTCGCTCGGGCTGCCCGCCGACGCGCGCGACTACGGCACCGGCGCGCAGATCCTCTCCGACCTCGGAGTCCGCTCGATGCGGCTGCTGACCAACAACCCGTCGAAACGGGCCGGGCTCGAGGGTTACGACCTGTCGATCGTCGGCCGGGTGCCGCTGCCGGTGCGGGTCACCGCCGACAACCTGCGCTACCTCACGACGAAGCGGGACCGAATGGGGCACGACCTGCCCGACCTTCCGGCCAGCGTTGACGACGAGGTGACCGAGGCAACCGCTGACGCCCTGCCGGCCGCGGTCAGTGAACGCGCCGCGCGGCTCGAGCCGGCGGCGGTCCGCAGCGCGCTTCGCCTGGCGCACGCGCACGCGCTCTCGCCGTTCGCGCTCCCGGTCGTCGAGCCGGAGCCGCGCGCCGACGGCGACGCTGCATCCACCCGGGTGGACCAATGAGTGGCAGCGGTGCGCCCGACGACGAGGCGGTCGACGGCCGCGCCCTGCGAGTCGCGATCGTGGCGGCGCGCTGGCATCACGAGGTCACCGACGCGCTGGTCGCGGGTGCCCAACGGGCGCTGGCCGATTGCGGGGTCGACCACGTCACGGTGGTTCGGGTGCCGGGCGCCTTCGAGCTGCCGATCACGGCGCACGCGCTCGCGACGTACGGCCACGATGCAGTCGTGGCGCTCGGCGTCGTCATCCGGGGCGGCACGCCGCACTTCGAGTTCGTCTGCCGCGCCGCCACCGACGGTCTCGGCCGGGTCGCCCTCGACACCGGCGTGCCGGTAGGGTTCGGGCTGCTGACCTGCGAGACCTCCGAACAGGCGTTGGATCGATGTGGTCTGCCCGGGTCGAGCGAGGACAAGGGACGGGAGGCCGCGATGGCGGCGGTCGAAACCGCCCTGCTGCTCCGCACGGTGCGTGGCGGCGAGGCGGATGGAAAGGCGGACGGGCGCTGAGCCTGTTCGCCGAACCAGCCACCCGTCCTCGCTGCCGGATAGGAAGGTCTCCCCGTGCTCTCGCTCGTCTTGCCCAAAGGCTCACTGGAAAAGCAGGTGCTCGAGCTGTTCGATGCTGCTGACCTGACTGTCATCCGCGGTAGCGACCGCGACTACCACGCCCGGATCGACGACCCGCGGATCGACCGGGTCCGGTTCCTGCGCCCGCAGGAAATTCCGACGTACGTCGAACAAGGCATCTTCGATCTCGGGATCTCGGGCGGCGACTGGGTGGCGGAGACCGGCGCCGACGTCGTCAGCCTCGGCGAGGTCGGTGGCGGTCGCGCCGGCGAAGCCGCCGTGAAGGTGGTCCTGGCGGTGCCGCGGGAG
>CAYNDD010000424.1:0-2341 GCA_964395425.1 uncultured Frankiaceae bacterium | reverse complement strand
TGTTGGCGAGGTGCCAGTCGAGGAACCGACCGAGCGCCGCCTCGGCCTCGGCGTGATCGCGATCGGCCTGCCACTTGGCGTCGTACGGCAGCAGCCGCCACACCGAGTCCAGCCGTTCGACCAGGGCGTCGAGATCCGGAGGGAGCGCGCCCACCACGACCGCTTCGGCAAGGGCGTGCACGATCGAGCCAAAGCCCTGTGCGGACGACGTCGACTCCTTTGCGTTGGCCTCCCGGTCGAGGAACCACTCGCGCGGGCAGCGGGTGAACGCGGTCGCGGCGGAGCCGGACAGGTCGACCGGGCGCTCGAGCGGCCGCACCGGCTCGGCGCCGGGCGACAGGTCGCTGAGGCCCCACCAGTTCGCCGGCGCCGCGGCGGGCATGAGTGGCTCGCCGTCGTCATCGACCGCACCGGCGAGCTCGGCGAGACAGCGCGCCGCCTCACCACGAAGCGCCGCGTCGGTCGCCGGATCGTCGAGGCTGCGCCGCAACCGCGCGACGAGCGACGCCGGGGACAGCACATTGGTGGTCGCGGGACGCACCTCCGGCAGCGGGAGGCCGGTCTCGTCGAGGAACCGCGACGGTCGCTCGGCCAGGTCGTCGGTGCCTGACGTGGCGGTGAGCACCAGGCGTTCGCGGGCGCGAGTCACCGCGACGTAGAACAGCCGGCGCTCGTCCACCAAGAGGGCGGTCGACGTGGCCGGCAGACGCGGACCGCGCGGATCGAGTGCGTCGGCATCGAGCAATGAGCTGCGCCGGCGCAGATCCGGCCAGAGCCCTTCCTGGACATTGGCGACGACGACCAGGTCCCATTCGAGCCCCTTGGCGCGGTGCGCGGTCAGCAGCCGGACCGAGCCGAGCGACCCGACCTTCTCCTCGTAGGGCGCAGCTGGGATCTCCTGCGCCCCGACCTCCTCGAGCAGGGCGGCCACCGTAGCCCGAGGCTGGCGGTCCTCGAGCCGCGATGCCAGCTCGAACAGTGCCAGCACGGCGTCGAGGTCGCGGTCGGCTGCCCTGCCGGCGACATCGGTGGAGATCGACGCCGTGGACAGCCGGCGGGCCCAGTCGGAGCCGTCCCACAGCGCCCACAGCACCTCGGCCGGGCTGCCACCCGAACGAGCGACGTCCTCCGCGGCGGCGAGCAGCTTGGTCAGTCGCAGCACCGGTGCGGCCACCCAGTCCTCGACCGCGTCGAGGTCGCGCGGGTCCTCGACCACCTCGCGGATCAAGATCTCGGATGGGCGGGCAAGCGCTCCGCCGGCGCGATCCAGGTCGCGCAGCCGCCGGCCGAGCGCGCGCAGCTGCGCCGGCGAAGCCCCGCCCAGCGGCGAGACCAGCAACGTGCGGACCGCCTCGGGCGTGATCTCCTGCCGGGCGGCCTGAGCGGGCTTGGTCCGCTCGACGACGATCTCGAGGGCACGGAGCAGGGGCGCCACTGCCGGGTCCCGCGGAAGCGGAAGCTCGTCGGCGGCGACCGACACCGGTACGCCGGCCGCAACCAGCGCACGACGCACGATCGGGATGCTGCGAACGCCCGACCGCACCAGCACCGCCATCTGCGACCACGGCACACCGTCGATCAGGTGCGCGCGCCGGACCAGGTCGGCAATCCCGCTGACCTCGGCCGACACCGAGGTGTAGAGCCGGATCTCGGGCGGCATCAGGCTGACCGGGCCGGCCGGCTGTAACGCCCGGTGCTCAGCGCGCCGCGCGCCGAGCCGGCCCATCGGGATCCGCTCGGCAACCGCCCGGGAGAGGTCGACGAGGTCCGGGCCGGATCGGCGGCAGACGTCGAGCGCCTTGACCTCGGCCGGCCGCCCGTCGGCGTGGCCGAAGCGCTCGGGGAACTCGATGATCCCGCTCACGTCGGCACCGCGGAAGCCATAGATCGACTGGTCCGGGTCACCGACGGCGACCAGCAGCCGGCCCGCGCCGGCCAACCGCTGCAGCAGCTGCTCCTGCGACGGATCGGTGTCCTGGTATTCGTCGACGTACACCGCAGTGAAGCGGTCGCGCACCGCGCGGGCCGGCCCGTCGAGCAATGCGGTCGCGCGGGCGACCAGATCGGCGTAGTCGACCTCCTCGCGGGCCTCGAGCACGTCGAGGTATTCGTCCAGGAAGAACCCGGCCGCCACCCACTCCGGCCGGTGGTAGTCGGCGCCGAGCCGCCGGACCGTGGCACCGTCCAGTCCCCGTTCGCGGGCCCGGTCGAGGAGGTCGGCGACCTCACGGGCGAAACCCCGCAACCGCATCGCCGGCGCGAACTGCGCCGGCCATCGCGTCGTGCCCTCGCCCTCGGCGTTGCCGACCAGCAGTTGATGCACCCGCATCTCGCGTTCGGC
>CAYNDD010000423.1:0-2343 GCA_964395425.1 uncultured Frankiaceae bacterium | reverse complement strand
ACGCGGCGCGGTTGCACAACGAGGCCGACCTCAAGCTGCTCGACCTGGCCCACGCTGCCCGCGGCCGGCTGGCGGCCGGCCAATCCGACCGATCGCGCGATGCGGCTGACCGGCCGGCTCGACCGAGGCGGGTCGCGGCCGAAGGCTGACCCACACACAGCTACCCGCTCCAGCTCGCCGGCGGCGAGGGGCGGCGTCCTCGGCACCTGACGAGCAGCCGGCGCCCGAACCGCTCGGTACGACGGCCTCCAGCGCCCATCCGCGGTACCCGGCGACGGTTCGCGAGATCAACCGGGTCGGCCGCAGCGGCCACGGCCAAGCGGCGAAACGGTGCAGCCGTATGGTCTCTCTGTGCCTGCGATCGAGAGACCGGTGCCGGAAGGTCAGTTTCCCCGGATCCTCGGGCTGCACCACGTCCGGATCCCGGTCACTGACCCGTTGGTCAGCCGCGACTGGTACATCAACGCGCTCGGCTTTTCGCCGCTGTTGGTCTTCGAGGTGGAGGAAGGGGTCCTCGGGGTCACGATCGAGCATCCGAGCGGGGTCAGCATCGGGCTGCACAAAGATCGCAAGCGAGCGCGATCACTGAGCGGCTTCGTCGTACTGTCACTTGCCGTCTCCGACCTTGCCGCGTGGGCCGCGCACCTTGAGCGCTCGGGCAGGTCCCCCGTGCATCTCCGCGATGCGCATATCGGCAGATGCATTCACGTGCCTGACCCAGACGGCATCCTGATCAGCCTGCATACGCCGGACTGGCCGAGCGTCGATCAGGCCTGACACTCCGCTCAGCCAGGCGTCCGGGTCTACGGAAGAGTCGACCGGGACGCAGGCAGATCGGACGTCAGGTCGGGCTGTGCGCGGAGCGTGTCCAGCCGCTGCATGATGTCGGCGAGATCAGATGGCTCTGAGACGGACTCGACGGCCGCGCGCCCGATCATCTCGCCGTGATTCAACAAGACCGCGCGCTGCTCCGGGCTGGTGGTGTACGGCATGACCTTGGTGAGGCTCTCCAGCTGGCGGATCATCACCGCCGGCATGCCGTGAGAGGACTGGCGGATCTTCTCCACTGCTCGTGCCACCAGCCGGGCGTAGCGAACCTCGGCCTGGATCACTCGCACTGCGCCGGTCCGGTCGCGGTGGACGGTGCGAGGGTTCCAGTTGGTCGAGATCTTGCACAACGCGTCACCGAGCCAGTCGATGCAGGTCAGTGCGGTGAAGGTGTCGTTGACGGCAGGTGAAAGGGCACGTAGCGCGATCTCGACGAGCTGGTCGATCGCGAAGGACATGTCCTGGGTCAGGGTGCGGTGCGGGCCGGTGACGTGCCCGCGCTTGAGCGCGCGACTGACCTCGTTCGCCGACGACGACGGCCAGACGCGAGCGATCGGCAGGCCTTCGACGAGGAAGTGACCGGGCCGGTGCAGGACCTCGATGACGGCATCGGACTTGGTGGCGATAGCGATCAGAGTGTCGTAGCGCACGAACTGGAGGTAGCCGCTGGAGGGAGCGGCGACGTCAAGCCCGTCTTCGGCCAGCCGGCGTCCGAGTTCGGCGACTGAAGGCCCGCTCTCGCGGCGATCAACCCGGTTGGGCTGGCTGGCGGTGATCTCGATGTCAATGGCGGCGGACAGATCCGACGCGATGCTGGCCATCACCTGCGGCAGCTGAATGGAGATGGCGACGTGGTGGATGAAGTAGATCAGCACGCCTGCGTCGACCAGCGTGAGCACGAGGGACACCGCAACCGACAGGTGCGGGACGAAGATCCCCCGGTGGTCGTCACCGACGGCGCCGAGAACAAGCACCGCGTAGACGAACGTGCCGACGAAGGTGCCCAGGGTCATTTGGGTGCCGCGGTCACGAATGAAGTTGCGGAGCATTCGTGGCCCGAACTGGGTCGAGGTGAGGGTCAGCGCAACGATGGTGATGGAGAAGACCACTCCGACGACGGTGATGACCGCGGCAGCGATCGCGCTCAGCACCTGGCGGGCGGCGTCGGGCGAGCCGCTGTTCACCCAGGTTGGCAGCACGAGTGAGCCGTGGAATGCGGCCCGGTCGACCAGCAGGGTCACGACGAATAGGACGACCGCGACCAGGACCAGCGCCGCGGGGATGAGCCACAGGGTGGTCCGGAGCGCCTCGCGTCGCCAGTCGGACAGCGTTGGCCACATGATCTCGATGACGCTACTGACCGGGCCGGGTTTTTCAAGTGGGTAACCGCCAGGATCGCGGTGTCGAGTACGCCCAGCGCTGATCGACGTCTGGCCGCTTGTTGAGGCGTGAGCCGGCTGCCAGGATTACCTCGCCGAAAGGGGTTCTGTCGTGTTCAGTGCCGGATGGACTCGA
>CAYNDD010000422.1:0-2355 GCA_964395425.1 uncultured Frankiaceae bacterium | reverse complement strand
CCGGTGCTGACCGCCCCGACGTGGTGGCCGGCCCGGCCGACCCGCTGGAGTCCCGATGCCACCGACGGCGGCGGCTCGACCTGCACGACGAGATCGACCGCGCCCATGTCGATGCCGAGCTCGAGGCTGCTGGTGGCGACCACGCAGGGCAGATCGCCGCGTTTGAGTGCCTCCTCGGTCAGTGCGCGCTGCTCGCGGCTGACGCTGCCGTGATGGGCGCGGGCGATCTCGACCGGCTCGGTCGCATCGGGTCGGCGCTCGGTGGCGATCTCGTTGAGCCGGGCGGTGAGCCGCTCGGCCAGCCGGCGTGAGTTGGCGAACACGATCGTGCTGTGGTGCGCCTCGATCAGGTCGACGATGCGGCCCTCGACCGCCGGCCAGATGCTCGAGCCCGCCTCGGGGGTCTCGCCGGCGGTGGCCGAGCCGGCCAGCTCGGTCATGTCGGCAACCGGTACGACGATGCTGACCTCGATGGTCTTGGCGGCCGGCGGCGCCACGATCGTGACCGGGTGCCCTCCGCCGAGGAATCGGGCCACTTCCTCGACCGGCCGGACCGTTGCCGAGAGCCCGATCCGCTGGGCCGGCGCGTCGAGCAGCTCGTCGAGGCGCTCGAGGCTGAGCGCGAGGTGCGCGCCGCGCTTGCTGCCGGCCATCGAGTGCACCTCGTCGACGATGACCGTCTCGATGCCGCGCAGCGACTCCCGGCTCTGGCTGGTCAGCAGCAGGAACAGCGACTCGGGGGTGGTGATGAGGATGTCGGCCGGCGCCCGCAGGAAGGCGCGGCGTTGCGGCGCGGTGGTGTCACCGGTGCGCATCGCGACCGAAACCGAACCGGCCGTGCCACCGAGCCGGGCTGCGGCGTGGGTGATGCCGGCGAGCGGTGCCCGCAGGTTGCGGTCCACATCGACCGCGAGCGCCTTGAGCGGGCTGACATAGAGGACCCGGCAGCCGCGCTTCGGGTCGGCCGGAGGCGGGGTGGAGATCAGGGCGTCGATCGCGTGCAGGAAGGCGGCCAGGGTCTTGCCGGACCCGGTCGGCGCGATCACCAGGGCGTTGTGTCGCTCGCCGATCGCGTCCCACGCGCCGGTCTGGGCCGTCGTCGGCGCGTTGAACGAGGCCTGGAACCACTCCCGCGTTGGTGCGGAGAACCGGTCGAGGCCGCTCATCTCGCCATTGTGGTCCGCGGCACTGACATCCCTGCCTTCGACGTAGCGTTGCCGGGTGCGGTTGACGGAGTTCTGGGCCCGGATGGACGAGCAGTTCGGTCCGGTGTACGCCGCCTCGGTGGCCCGCGACCAGGTGGTCGCCCGGCTGGGCAACCGTACGGTCGAGCAGTCGCTGGCCGCCGGGGAGGACCCCAAGACGGTCTGGCGCGCGGTCTGCGAGCACTTCGAGATCGCGGTTTCCCGGCGGCACTGAACGCCGCGATCCGGGTCCGGCGGCGGTGATTGAAATCGCGCGGCGTGTCGGCTTTACTTCGAACACCTGTTCGTACGACTGTGGACAACGCACGGCCGTCCACAACCGCTCGGCAGGCACCGAAACTGTCTCACCCCGCCGTTAGCGTCGCCCTTGCACTCGACCGACCACCGGAGGAATCGCATGGCAGGCATGGATCGCGACAAGGCCTTGTCGGCCGCGTTGAGCAACATCGAGCGGGCACACGGCAAGGGTGCGGTCATGCGACTCGGCGACGAGGTCCGGGCCCAGATGGACGTCATCCCGACCGGCGCGATCGCGCTCGACATCGCGCTCGGAATCGGGGGGCTGCCCCGCGGGCGGGTCGTGGAGATCTACGGTCCGGAAGCCTCGGGCAAGACGACGGTCGCGCTGCACGCGGTCGCCAACGCCCAGCGGGCCGGTGGGATCGCCGCATTCATCGATGCCGAGCACGCTTTGGACCCGGAGTACGCAAAGGCGCTCGGCGTCGACATCGACGAACTGCTGGTCTCCCAGCCGGACACCGGTGAGCAGGCACTGGAGATCGCCGACATGCTGATCCGTTCCGGCGCCATCGACATCCTCGTCATCGACTCGGTTGCCGCCCTCGTCCCGCGCGCCGAGATCGAGGGCGAGATGGGCGACGCCCATGTCGGTCTTCAGGCGAGGTTGATGAGCCAGGCGCTGCGCAAGATCACCGGCGCGCTGTCGACCAGTGGCACGACCGCGATCTTCATCAACCAGCTTCGCGAGAAGATCGGTGTGTTCTTCGGTTCGCCCGAGACGACGACGGGTGGCAAGGCGTTGAAGTTCTACGCCTCGGTCCGCCTCGACGTCCGCCGGATCGAGACCCTCAAGGACGGCCAGGACGCGGTCGGCAACCGCACCCGGGTCAAGGTCGTGAAGAACAAGTGC
>CAYNDD010000421.1:0-2356 GCA_964395425.1 uncultured Frankiaceae bacterium | reverse complement strand
ATACGACGTTGCCCGTGACGGTGGACGAGCTGTTGCCGCTTGTTCGCGCGGTGGTTCGCTCGACCCGTTCGTCATTGATCGTCGCCGACCTGCCGTTCGGCTCTTACCAGGTGTCCGCAGAGCAGGCATTGCAAACGGCGATCCGTTTCATGAAGGAAGGCGGCGCGCAGGCGGTCAAGCTCGAGGGTGGTGCGCCGGTCCTGCGCCAGGTGCGGGCAATCGTCGATGCCGGTGTTCCCGTGATGGCCCACATCGGCTTCACGCCACAGAGCGAGCACGGTCTCGGTGGCTACCGGGTGCAAGGCCGTGGTGACTCGGCCGAACGGTTGCTCAACGATGCACTGGCGCTGCAGGAGGCCGGCGCGTTCGCGATCGTGCTCGAGATGATTCCAACCGACGTCGCCGGTCAGATCACCAAGGAGGTCGCCATCCCGACGATCGGGATCGGCGCCGGACCCGAGTGCGACGCCCAGGTGATGGTGTGGACCGACATGGCCGGTCTCAACTCCGGCCCGGCGCCGCGGTTCGTCAAACGCTATGCCGACGTCCGCTCGGTGATCACTGCCGCCGCCAGGGCGTACGCCGACGAGGTCGCCGACGGCATCTACCCCGGACCCGAGCACTCGTTCGAGTAAGGACGCGCGTGGCGGGTTAGCGCGACTCGGCGAGCTGGCGGGTCAGGATCGCGCGCGCGTCAACGAGCGAGGGGCCGTACCAGGTCAACTGCCGGCCGCTCACGCACGCGACCGGCACGCCCCAGCCAGCGAACGCTTCCGGGCCGTCCGACCGGCTGAATGCGTAGGGCTCGTCGGGCAGGACGATCAGGTCCGGCCGGCGGTCGCGCAACTCGGCGAGATCGACCCGCGGATACCGTTCGGTCGACTCGTCCAGCACGTTGTCGACGCCGAGGCGGGCGAGCAGGTCGCCGGCAAAGGTGTCTCGTCCGATTGCCATCCACGGTCGGCGCCAGATCAACACCGCGGCACGCCGGCGGGGTCCGGAGTACTGGGCCTGCCAGGCGGCGGTCGCGGCGTCGAGCCAGTCCGGGCGCCGCAAACCGCACGCCAGCCGGAGCATCCGATCGAGTGAGGCAAGCGCGCCGGGCAGCGTCCGCGGCGCCGTCACCCACACCGGCTGTCCGGCGGCCCGCAGTGCAGCGATATCGGCGTCGCGGTTCTCCTCGTCGTTCGCGATCACGACATCCGCTCCAAGCGCGACGATGTCATCGACTCGCGGGTTCTTCGTGCCACCGATGCGCGCGACGTCGAGTGTCGATGGGTGCGTGCACCAGTCCGTCGCACCGACGACCAGATTCGGTGCAGTGACCGCAATCGACTCAGTGAGAGACGGCACCAGGCTGACCACCGAAGTGGTCGGATCGGTGACGGTGACGCGGTTGCCGGCGTCGTCGTCAAATGTCCGCAACATGCAGACCTATCCGCGTTGCGCAAACGCGCACTGTTCCGGAATCGACTCGTCGGCGAACGAACGCAGGCGAGGAATCGGTACTTCGACGTCGGGCGTTGTACTCACGAATCTCCCTTTCGACCGGCATTGTCAGCCGTCTGCATCGTTGCAGCCGCGAAATCTTTTTGTCCGCCAGCACCTATGCAAACCGTAGTTGCGGTTGCGCACTGCGCGATCAAGAACGCTGAAACGCGTTGCGAACACTGATGTTCTCGCGGTCAGCGTTGCTGTGACACCGGTTGCGACACAGTTGTGGTCGACAAACCGGCTGCGCGACACGCAAAGCGTTGACACGCGTGGTAATGGAATGAGCCGACATTCGATGAAACAGTTGCGAGCAGCACAGTCCTCCACTATTCGAGCTAGGGGGCTCACGTGGCAAGAGCAGCCGCAAAGAAGACCACTGCACGCAAGACCACCGCACGCAAGACCGCAGCCAAGAAGGCTCCGGCCAAGCGCGCACCAGCTCGCAAGACCGCAGCCAAGAAGGCTCCGGCCAAGCGCGCACCTGCACGCAAGACTGCCGCCAAGAAGACGACGGCACGCAAGACCACAGCACGTCGCGCACCGGCCCGCAAGGCCGCCGCGAAGAAGACCACTGCACGCAAGACCGCGGCCAAGAAGACGACCGCACGCAAGACCACTGCACGCAAGACCGCGGCCAAGAAGACGACCGCACGCAAGACCACTGCGCGCAAGACGACCGCCCGCAAGACCGCGGCCAAGAAGGCTCCGGCCAAGCGCGCACCAGCCCGTAAGACTGCGGCCCGCAAGACGACCGCACGCAAGACCGTCGCGAAGAAGACGACGGCCCGCAAGACCACGGCACGACGCGCACCGGCCCGCAAGGCCGCCGCGAAGAAGACCACTGCACGCAAGAGGTAACCCA
>CAYNDD010000420.1:0-2358 GCA_964395425.1 uncultured Frankiaceae bacterium | reverse complement strand
GCGGCGAGACCTTCCCGGCCGGCCCGGGCTACGACATGGCGACCGGTCTCGGCACCCCGAAGGTCGAAGGCTTGGCCGACAACCTCTGCGCGCTCACCGGCCCGGTGACCTCGCGCCCGACGATCACCGCGGTCGCCCCGCAGACGGTGTCGCCGAGCACGACCGGCTCGCTGACCATCAGCGGCACGGGTTTCACCGGCGCCAAGAGCGTCTCGATCAACGCGTTCGCCGTACCGGCTGCCGACTGGTCGGCCTCAGACACCTCGATCGAGATTTCGCCGATCCCCACCGCGGCCGAGGTCGGGACCGGCTCGCAGGGGCCCCAGGACGGCACCGGCCGGGCCGTCGTCTCGGTGACCGGCGCCTCGGGCGCGACCACCGTGCTCGATGCCGACGCCACGATGCTCTACGTCGACGAGACGACCGGGCCGATCCCGTCGGTGGGTGGGATCTCCTCGTACGGTGGGCGGCAAGCCGGCGGCAACACGGTGACCGTCTTCGGATCCGGGTTCGCCTCGAGCGGGCCGGACCAGGTCACCGGGGTGACCGTCGGCGGGGTGGCGGCAAGCGGCTTTACCGTGCTCACGCCGGCGCTGTTGTCGGTCACGATCCCGGCGTACGACTCAGGGACCACCCAGTGCGCCGCGGGGGATCACCCGGCCAGCGATGTCTGCCAGGCTCAGCTCGTGGTGACCAATGCGAACGGGTCCAGCGCAACGGCCGGGATCCTGCCGCCGTACACCGGGCCGGAGTACGGCGGCGTCAGCGGTGGCACGCCGTTGCCGCCGTGTGTGAAGGCTGACACCCCGACCTGCGAGATCGTCGCCGCGGTGACCGAGTACGACTACCTGCCGACGCCGACAATCACCGCCGTGACCACGACCCAGCAGGAGGACCCCGAGACCTGGGCGTCCGAGGACGGCGTCACGCTCGCGACCGTCGACGGGACCGGCTTCGACTACCTCGGGCTCGAATACACCAACGTCGGTTCACCGTCGGTCGCGAACAATCAGGACTTCAGCATCCTCGACGTGACGCCCACCGAGTTCCACATCGTGCTGAATCCGGTCGGCCGGACACATGAGCCGGTGACGAAGTCGTTCACCGTGCAGACCCTGGGCGGGCTCTCGGCGCCCTGGCCGATCCACTACGCGGGTGTGCCGACGATCACCTCGGTGTCGCCGAGCGCCGGCCCGGACACCGGCGGCACCCACATCACGATCAAGGGGTCCGGCTTCGACGGCGTCGCACCTGCGGACGGCGGTGAGCTTGCCTTCGGCTACCTCCCGTTCAACGGCTCGACGCTGGAGTTGTCGGGGTACGTCGTTGCCAGCGACACCCGGTTGACCGCCAAGACGCCGGCCAACAACCCGGGCGCGTTCGCCACCCAGGCCTGCACGTTGACCGGTTGCTTCCTGGCGACCAACAAGACCTTGAAGCGAACGCTGTTCGACTTCTACCAACCTGGTGCGCCGCGGGTGAGCTCGCTGTCGGTGCAGTCCGGGCCGGCGTCGGGCGGCACCCGGGTCGTGATCCACGGCCACAACCTCGCCGATGCGGTGAAGGTCACCTTCGGCAGCGCGGTCGCCGAGGCGACCAACGCCCCGGAGATCCTGACCAACGGCAGCAGCACCGAGGTCGATGCGCTCGCGCCTCCCGGCCCGGCCGGCAAGACCGTGCACGTGCGGGTCACGACCGTGGAGAGCCGGGTCACCGGTAGCCCGCCGAGCCCGCCGAGCATCGCCTCGGAGTTCCGCTACACGCTGAGCACGGCCTCGGCGCCGCGAGATGTCCGGGTGACCCGCCACGCCACCACGCTGTCGGTGCGTTGGCATTCGCCGGCCTCCAACGGCGGCGACCCGATCCTCGGCTACCGGGTGCGCGCGATCGCCGAGCCGGAGAGCAACGGCACGACGCACAAGACCCCGCCGACCGTCTACGTCGCGACCAAGGGCCGCGCGTTGCACCGGGCCAGGCTGACCGGGCTGCGGGCCGGCTGGCGTTACGTCGTCAAGGTGCGAGCGATCACGGCCAAGGGCCGCGGGCTGATCGGGAAGCCGCCGCACGACGACTTCCTGATCCACGCACCGGCGTGACCGCGATGGCGCTCGACCGCGTTTGGCGAGCGCCATGAGCGGTCCGTAGGGTCGCAAACGTGCGGGTGGGCGTACTCGGGTCGGTCGAGGTGAGCGACGCTGTCGCGATCGGCGGTCCGAGGCAGCGTGCGGTGCTCGCCGTACTGGGGATGCTGGCCGGCAGCGTCGTGAGCACCGAGCAGCTCGCCGACGCGGTCTGGGCCGGCGCGCCGCCACGGACCGCGGACCACACCTTGCACAACTACGTGCTCCGGTTGCGCCG
>CAYNDD010000419.1:0-2381 GCA_964395425.1 uncultured Frankiaceae bacterium | reverse complement strand
GTGGCTTCCCGGTGGTCGACTCGGATGCCAACTTCGTGCTCTTCGGCGGTCTCGCCGACGAGAAGGCGGTGTGGCAGGTGCTCCTCGACCAGGGCGTGCTGATCCGCGATGTCGGCCTGCCCGGCTGGCTGCGGGTCAGCGTGGGCACCGGTGCGGAGTGTGAGGCCTTCGTGGACGCACTCGACGCCGCGAAGGTCAGCGCCGTACCGCGCTGACGGCGCGCGTGGTTGGCTAGCCTCAGCCGCGTGGCGGCGTGGGCGCAGCTGAGGCAGCGGCTGATCGCGCTCCAAGAGACCGAGTCGGGCGCGCTGTGCGGCTATCCGGATCCGCGCGCCGACGACCAAGCCCCGCCGCACCACATCACGCTGGCGCCGTGGGCACTGGCGGAGGCGGAAGCCTTGCGTCGGGACTTCGGCGCCGAGGTGGTTCTCACGGTCGGGGCGCTCAGTTATCCGGACCGCTCGATCGAACCGGACGAGTGGGTCGCCGAGCCGGCGCCGCTGGTCGATCCCGGTACGGTGAGCGCCGCCCTCGACGGGCCGGCCACGGTGGCGTCCGGGCACACGGTGACGCACGGCCTGCTCGTCACGAACCATCGGACCGGCGACCTGGTCCTGATCACCAATGGTCAGCTGACCGCAGACGTCGCCGACCGCGACACCGGCGAGATCGTCGGTGGATACTCCGTAGCGCAACGTCTGTCGCGGCGGGAGTTCCGGGTGTCGCGCGCAGCAACGGTCCGCGTGCCCTTGCTCATCGGCACGGCCAGCTTCACCCCACGGCTCGGCTACGCCGTACCCGCCGGTTTGTGGGGGCTGGCGGTGGACCTCGCCATTGAGGCCGTCGGCCAACGACGTACGCCGATGATGGACCTCACGATCACCGAGTGAGGCGGCGCGACGCCGGATCCGACCCCCGGGGGAGCCGTCGTGCGCGCCGGCACTGCGACACTGGTGGGGTGAGCCGGAGCGCGACGGTCGAGCGATCGACCAAGGAGTCGCAGGTCGTCGTGTCGGTGAATCTCGACGGCACGGGGGCGTCGGAGATCTCGACCGGGGTGCCGTTCTTCGACCACATGCTGGCGCAGCTGTCGAAGCACAGCGGCATCGACCTGATGGTCTCGACCGTCGGTGACCTGGAGGTCGACAGCCACCACACCGTCGAGGACACCTCGATCGCGCTCGGCCAGGCGCTGCGGGAGGCGCTCGGCGACAAGGCCGGCATCCGCCGCTTCGGCGACGCGTTCGTGCCGCTCGACGAGGCGCTCGCCCAAGCCGTGGTCGACCTGTCCGGCCGGCCGTACTGCGTGCACGAGGAACCACCGCTGGTCGATCTGATCGGCAGCTACGACACCACGCTGACGCGTCACGTGTGGGAGTCGATGACGGCGGGCGCCCAGATCTGTCTGCACGTTCGGGTGCTGGGTGGCCGCAACGCGCACCACATCGTCGAGGCGCAGTTCAAGGCGGTGGCCCGGGCGCTGCGCGAGGCGGTCTCGATCGACGACCGCGCGAGTGGTGTGCCGTCGACCAAGGGCGTGCTGTGACGGCGGGTCCGCCGTCCGTCGCAGTCATCGATCACGGTTCGGGCAACCTCCGCTCGGCCGAACGCGCGCTGGTCGAGGCCGGCGCGAGCGTCGAGGTCACCTCGGACCTGACCCGGGCCGAGGCCGCCGACGGGGTGGTACTGCCCGGGGTCGGTGCGTTCGCGGCCTGCATGGCGGGCGTGGTCGCGATCGGAGCCGACGAACTGATCCGGGACCGGGTGTCGAACGGTCGGTCGGTGCTCGGGATCTGTGTCGGCATGCAGGTGCTCTATGAAGTCGGGACCGAACACGGGGTGACGACGCCCGGCATCGGCGTACTGGCCGGCGGGGTCAGCCGGCTCGAGGCGCCGGTGCTCCCGCACATGGGCTGGAACACGGTCACCCCGGCCGCCGGCTCGATGCTGTTTGCCGGCGTCGAGACCGAGCGCTTCTACTTCGTGCACTCCTACGCAGCCCGGCCTTCACGAGTGGGCGAGAGCATCACCGTGCACGGGGAGCCGTTCGTTGCCGCGGTGGAGGTGGGTGCGCTGAGCGCGACGCAGTTCCACCCGGAGAAGTCCGGCGCGGCGGGCCTGCGGCTGCTCCGGAACTGGGTGGCAACCCTCCGCAACTAGGGGGAGCACCTCGGTGGCCGGTGTGCCACACTCGCCGGATGCGAATGGCAACTGCGGCCCTTGTCCTGGTGAGCGCCTCGCTGCTGGCGGTTCCGGCCAGCGCGGCGGCGGCCGGCCACGGTCAGCAAGGCCGCCACCCGGAACGGGTCACGCACTGCAAGAACGACGGGCACAAGTACATCTTGGGCAGGTCCGCGAAGGTGCACGGCAAGAAGGCGACC
>CAYNDD010000418.1:0-2409 GCA_964395425.1 uncultured Frankiaceae bacterium | reverse complement strand
TGAACACGTCGAACCGACGGGTCACGAAGGTCTGCAGCGCGGTGACCATCTCGCAGGCAGCCGGCACTGGGTCCTTTGCGCGGTGCGGTGCCGAGCCGTGGCCGCCGGCTCCGCGCACGGTCACCCGCAGGGTGTCGGCGGCGGACATGATCGTGCCGGTCCGGCTGGCGAAGTGGCCGGCCGGGAGCAGCGAGGAGGTGACGTGGAGGGCGAACGCGGCGTCGATCCGCTTCCCGGCCGCATCGAGCACGCCCTCGGAGACCATGTGCCGCGCGCCGTCGTGTCCCTCTTCACCGGGCTGGAACATGAAGACGACATCGCCCGGAAGCCGGCTGCGCTGGGCGGTCAGCACCCGGGCCGCGCCGACCAGCATCGCGGTGTGCAGGTCGTGGCCGCAGGCGTGCATGGTGTCGCCGGTGGCCGCGAACGGGGCATCGGTGCGCTCGACTACGGGCAACGCGTCCATGTCGCCGCGCAGCAGCACCGATCGCCCGCCGGGCGATCCGCCCCGCAGGACCGCCGTGACCGAGCTCAGCGAGTCGCCGGTCGAGATCTCCAGCGGCAGCCCGTCGAGGGCCGCGAGGACGTGCTCCTGAGTCCTGGGCAGGGTGAGCCCGAGCTCGGGGATCTGGTGCAGTGCGCGGCGCAGGTGGACCAGGTCGTCCTGGACGTCCGCAGCCAGGTCAGCAATCGCCATACCCGCAAACCTAGTGAACCCGGGTCAGCCATACTTTCTGATGGAGGTCTTGCCCATGACTCAGGTGGCAGCTCACGGCACGATCGCGATCCCCGAGGCGGCGACGAGCCAGGTTGCCACCTCGCTGCACGACTGCGATGTCGCGGTCGCCGATCTGGTCGAGCACTCGAAGCCGTGGTTCGAGGCGGAGCCGGGCGAGCTGGTCGGCCTGCTCGAGCGGCTCAACGAAGCCCTGATCGCCGGGTCCCAGGACTGGGTCGATGCGTCGTGCGCGGCCAAGCACATCCCGTCCGACTCGGCGCTGGCCGGCGAGGAATGGGCGAGCGTGTCGATCACCGCGCGCTACCTCCGCCTGCTCGCCGCGGCCTTGACCGACATCGCCGCCGGCCAGAAGCCGCAGTTCCCCGGCCGGCCGCATCCGGCGACGGGCGGTCACACCGCGGTCCCGGCGTTTCCGTTCGACGCATTCGACAAGGTGGCGCTGTCCGGGTTCTCGGCCGAGATCTGGCTTCGTCGCGGTGTCGCCGGCGCGCAGGCGGTCGAGCGGCAGGCGGCCGCATGGTTCGGCGGCGGGTCGGCGGGGGTGTCGCTGGTCCTCGGTGCCGGCAACGTGGCCTCGATCCCGGTCACCGACGCGCTGGATCGGCTGTTCATCACCCGGCACCCGGTGATCCTCAAGATGAACCCGGTCAACGACTATCTCGGCCCGATCTTCGAGCGGGTCTTCGGCGAGCTCGTCGACCGCGGCGTGTTGCGGATCGTGTACGGCGGAGCCGAGGTCGGCACCCATCTGGTCCGGCACGACGGCGTGACCGAGGTGCACGTCACCGGCTCGGACAAGACCTTCGAGGCGATCGTGTTCGGGTCGGGGGAGGACGGGGCGCGACGGCTGGCGGCCAACGACCCGCTGGTGACCAAGCCGGTCACGGGTGAGCTGGGCAACGTCTCGCCGGTCATCGTCGTACCGGGGCCGTGGGCGCCGAAGGACATTGCCTTCCAGGCCCAGAACCTCGCGTCGATGCTGGCCAACAACGGCGGGTTCAACTGCATCGCGCTGCGCGCGATCGTCACGTCGAACTCCTGGGACCTGCGTGACCAGCTGCTGGACGGGGTCCGTGACGTGCTCGGCGAGGTCGGGTCGCGTTACCCGTACTACCCGGGCGCGCGCGACCGCTACGAGCGGTTCGTCGCGGCCCATCCGGAGGCCGAGCGGTTCGGCGACGACTCGCCCGGATGCGTGCCGTGGACGTTGATCCCCGGCCTGCAGCCGGAGGCCAAGGACGAGATCGCGTTCACCACCGAGTCGTTCAACGGCGTGTTCGGCGAGGTGGGCATCGATGCCACCGGCACGGTCGACTTCATCCGCAAGGCGGTGGAGTTCGCCAACAACGGGATGTGGGGAACGCTCGGGTGCTCGCTGATCGTGCACCCGAAGACCGTGGCCGAGCCGGAGGTCGCCCGCGCGGTCGAGCAGGCGATCGCGGACCTGCGCTACGGCACGATCGCGGTCAACCACTGGTCGGCGGTCGGGTTTTTGCTCGGCAGCACGCCGTGGGGCGCATACCCGGGGCACACTGCCAACGACGTCCAGTCAGGCATTGGCTTCGTGCACAACTCGATGATGCTCGACGAAGCCGACATAGAGAAGACGGTCGTCCGCGGGCCGTTCCGGATGCCGGTCAAACCCACCTGGTTCGTCACGAACAAGACCG
>CAYNDD010000417.1:0-2415 GCA_964395425.1 uncultured Frankiaceae bacterium | reverse complement strand
GAAGGCCGAGCCGGGCCGCCCGCCGGGCCGCCGGACGGCCGCTGCCGCCGACGAAGAGGATCGCGTTGGCTGGGCTCTTCGGCGACGGGGTGATCCGCACGGTGCGCCCGCGGTAGGCGACCTCCTCGCCGCGCCAGGCGGCGAGGATCGCGTCAAGCGATTCGTCCATCGTCGCGCCCCGGGTGGCCCAGTCGACGCCTGCGTCGGCGTACTCCTCCGGCCGGTAGCCGAGCCCGGCGACCACGGTGAGGCGGCCGCCGCTGGCCAGATCGAGGACGGCGACCGCCTCGGCCACCCGCAGCGGATCGTTGAGCGGGAGCAGCAGCGCCTGCACCATCACCCGCAGCTGTTTCGTGCGCCCGAGGATCAGTGCGGCGGTGGTGAGTGGCGCCGGGCTCCATCCGTCGTCGACCCCGTGATGCTCCTCGACCGTGACCGCCAGGAAGCCGTTCCGGTCAGCGACCTCGGCCATCTCGAGGCCGGCCTGGTACATCGAGGCCAGCGTCGCCGGGTCCGCGCCCGGCAGCACGAAGTTGAATCGGAGCAGCGACAAAGGCATGGCGCGAAGCGTGCCACAGCCCCTCAGTCGTCGGCGATCTCGATGCCGGCCTCGCGGGCCAGCGACACCGCCAGAGATGGCAGGTCGCTCGCGTCGAGCTGCGCGCCCTTGAGGCTGAGCGCACCCGACACGCCGCTCAGATCGCAGTCCGTGATCGTGAGACACCCGACCGTCGCGCCGTCGAAGTTCGCCCGTCGCAGGTTGCAGTGGTCAATCGTGACGTGATCGAACCCGGCTCGGTAGAAGTCGATGCCGGCCAGGTCGCAGTTACGGAAGACGACCCGGCGCAGGCGGCTGAACCGCAGCGACAGCTCGCTGGTGACGCAGTCCTCGAACCGCCCGTCGTCGTACTGGCCGTTGGCGAACGTGAGGCCGCGCAGCCTTGTGGTGCGCAGCTCGACCCGGCGGGCGATGAAGTCCCGTGCGAGAACGCCGGAGACGTCGCAGTCCTCGAGGCGTACGTCGACCAGCTCCGGCCGGTCGAGGTCGAGCTCGAGGACTCGCGCACCGTGCAGCCACAGGTCGTCGACGTCGGACTCGCAGTCGGCCGCGATCGACCCGGCCGGCGCGGCCCGGCTGATCTGGGCCGGTGCGGGCTCGTGCGACTTGCCACACCGGTTGTCCGCCACCGCGGGAGTATTTCAGGCCACCCGACCTCGCCCCGCGAGTTCGCCGTGCTTGTAGAGTGACGATGTGCTGAGGCGCCTGCCCTCGGCGTCTGGCGGCACCCGCAACGACCGTCATGGTCGTGTCTGACTCGGTCAACGAGCATCGTGAGCCAGGGATCGCACGAGGGTGGGTCGGCTTCATCCTGGTCGGCTGCTGTGGTCGCAGCAGCGGATCGCAACGGCGTCGTTGTGGCGTTCAAGTGTTGGTCGACCGACGAGGAGTGCGCTTGCCCCCACGTTCCCGCCGTCGCACCCGCGGCGGCGTTCCGCTGCCGCCCCGGGAGGGTGCGGACGCTCGGCCCGCGCGGGTCAACCGCCCGGCGAAGGCGGCCGCCGAACCGCGGCGCACCGCGCAGCGCCGGACCTCGCCGACCCGGCGACAGGATCAGGGGCCGCTCGCCGTACTCGCGATGGCCTTGGCCGACGTCGACCGGCGCCCGGTGAGCCAGACGACCCGGACGACGTTCCAGGCGGTCGCCCTGTTGCTGCGCGAACAGCGCGCCGAGGCGACTACGGCGCCGATGAGCCCGGCCCAGCGAGCAGCACAGCAGAAGCGGATCGAAGGCCTGGCTGCCACGCTGGCCCGCACCGCCGCCCGCGACACGTCGCTGTTCGCACTTCTCGACGATGGCGCTCAACTGCTTCCGGGCACGAACGCGGCCATGCGCGCGCTTCGGATCAAGGCCGGTCTCGCGGTCGAGCCCGAGGCTCCGGAGTCATCGCCTCCGCCCGACCCGGCGAGCCCCCGCGAGCAGCGGCAGGTCGTCCCGCAGTCGGCGGTCTCCCGCAACCTCGCAAACCCGTTCCTCGCACCGGAGTACTCGCCGGCGCCCACCCCGCGGCCGCGGCCGCGGTTGCTCGCCGACTGGGAGCTGATCCGCCCACTGTTGCGGGCGTTCGAGGAGTCCACGGCGAACGCCCCGTCCTGCATGACCCTCCCACCGCCGAGCAATCCCCACATCGCGGCCGGCCTCGACCTCATGCCGCACCAGGCCCAGGTCGTGGCCAGCGCGAAGAACGGCCATCGGACCTTCCTGCTCGCCGACGAGCCGGGTCTCGGCAAGACCGCTCAGGCCCTGCTGGCCGCCCAGGCCGCGCACGCGCACCCGCTGCTGGTCGTCGTTCCGAACGTGGTCAAGACCAGCTGGGCCCGTGAAGCCGCGATGTGGACGCCGTCGCATGGCGCGA
>CAYNDD010000416.1:0-2426 GCA_964395425.1 uncultured Frankiaceae bacterium | reverse complement strand
GGCGAGACCCGCGGCGCGATCTCCGGCGGGGCTCCGCTCGGCGCGCGGCTCGGGCATTTCTTCCGCGGCTGCGGGATCCCGATCTACGAGGGCTACGGACTGACCGAGACGACCGCGGGGGCGACGGTCAACCGCCCGGACGCGATGAAGGTCGGCTCGGTCGGCCGGCCGATCCCGGGCTGCACGGTCCGGATCGCCGACGACGGCGAGATCCTGCTCAAGGGCGGTCACATCTTCGGCGGCTACTACAACAACGTGAAGGCCACCGACGAGGCGATTGAAGACGGCTGGTTCCGGACCGGCGACATCGGTGAGCTCGACGCCGAGGGCTATCTCACGATCACCGGGCGCAAGAAGGAGCTGATCGTGACCGCGGGCGGCAAGAACGTCGCTCCTGCGGTGCTCGAGGACCGGCTCCGGGCCAACCCGCTGGTCAGTCAGTGTCTCGTCGTCGGCGACCAGAAGCCGTTCATCGGCGCGCTCGTCACAATCGACGAAGAGGCGTTCCCCGCCTGGCGGTCCGAGCACGGCAAGCCGGACACCGCCACCGTGGCGGACCTGGTCGACGACCCCGACCTGCGCGCGTCGATCCAGACCGCGGTCGACGAAGCCAACAAGGCGGTGTCGAAGGCCGAGGCGATCAAGTCGTTCCGGATCCTCTCCGCCGATTGGACCGTCGAGAACGGCCGGCTCACCCCGTCGCTCAAGGTCAAGCGAAACGTCGTGCTGCAGGACTACGCGGACGAGGTCGCCGCGATCTACTCCCGATCGAAGGACTGACCGCCGAGCATCCCCACGAGGTCGGTCACGGTCGACTCCCACGACCACTCGGCCCGGACCCACGCCCGGCCTTCGGCCCCCATCTGCGCGGCCCGGGCCGGATCGGCGAGCAGCTCGGCGACCGTGATGGCGAGCGGACCGGCGGCGGTGCCGTCGACGACCCGGCCGGTCCGGCCGTCGAGAACGGCATCGACCGACCCGCCAGAGATCCCGGCGACCACCGGCAACCCGCATGCCGCCGCCTCCAGGAAGACCATGCCAAGGCCCTCGACGTCAAGACCACCCAGCCGGGCCCGGCACGGCATCGCGAACACGTCTCCCACGCCGTACCAGGCCGGCAGGTCGCCGTGGTCGACCGATCCGCTGAAGACCACGTGGTCGGTGACCGCGAGCTCGGCGGCGAGCCGGGTCAGCCGCTGGCGCGACGGGCCGCCGCCGACCAGCACCAGCGCCGTGTCGGGCACCCGCCGCCGGATCTCCGGCAGCGCCGCGATCAGCACGTCCTGGCCCTTGCGCGGCATCAACCGCGACACGCAGACCACCACCGGCCGGCCGGCGAGCCCGAGCCTCGCCCGCAGGTCGGCGCCGCCGGCCTCCGGGCGGAACACCTCGGCGTCGACCGCAGGCACCAGCCGGCGCAACCGGTCGTCGTACGGCGCAACCGCCCTCGCCAACGGGGCCCGGGTGTAGTCGCCGAGGTAGGTCAGCGTGTCGACGTTCGCCGCGATCCGCCGCAGCAACGACCGGGCGCCGGGCAACCGGGCCCAGCCTGCTTCGTGGCCGTGGGTGGTCGCGACCAGCCGGTCGGCACCGGCCTCGCGCAACGCCGGCGCGAGCAGCCCCAGCGGCGCAGCCGCACCGAACCACACCGCCGTGCACCCGCGGTCGCGAAGCAGGGCGGTGGCCTGCCGGCGTACCGCCGGAGTCGGCAGCAGGACCGAGGTGTCGTGCCGGACGACCTCGAACGGAGCCTGCCGATCCCAGGCCTCCCAGCCCCGCCAGCGGGAGGTCAGCACGACGACCCGGTCCGCCGGCAGCCGTGACACCACGCCGTGCACGAACGACTGGATCCCGCCCGGCCGGGGCGGGAAGTCATTGGTGACCACCAGCAGGCGCGGCGTGGTCACCCGAGCTGCTTCTCGACGTAGTGGCGCCAGCGCGCGACGAACCCGGCGGGAGTGAGGCCGAGCACCCGGCGCAGCGCGCTCGCCACCGCCGGTCCGGTCGGCTGCCGGGACCGACCGACGAGCCGGTAGAAGCGGACGAGCGCCGGCTGGCCGGCCCGCGCGGCGATGTAGCGGCAGGCCAGCCAGGCCTCCTCGTAGGACCGGGCCAGACCGGGTGCGCCGCCCCGGAAGTCGTTGTCGGTCGGCAGCGCGCGCGGCAACCGGCCGGCTCGTACCTGCTTGGCCAGCTCGGCCCCGAACGTCGGCACCGGAATGACCGTCACCGCATGGAAGCCGACGTAGTCCGCGAAGCCCTCGGCCAACCACCTGGGCGTCTGGACGCCGGTGTCCGCCCTGGTCGCGATGTGGGTGAGCTCGTGTGCCATGACCACCGATGTGCCCAGCGCGCTCATGCTCGGCCAGACGAAGGGGTTGACGGTGATCCGGAAAGACTGGGTAGCACTGAGTTGGCGGGCGTTG
>CAYNDD010000415.1:0-2429 GCA_964395425.1 uncultured Frankiaceae bacterium | reverse complement strand
GTCCCACGCCTGCTGGTCTGGGACGGGGAAGGAGCTATCGGCCGGTATCGTCGCGGCGGGTCGGAGCTGACCGCGGATTGCCAGGCGTTCCGCGGCACCTTGGGCACGAAGGTCATCGTCTGCAAACCGGCCGACCCTGAAGCCAAAGGTCTGGTGGAGCGAGCCAACGGCTATCTGGAGACGTCCTTTCTGCCGGGCCGGTCGTTCACCTCACCAGCGGACTTCAACGTCCAGCTCGGCGAGTGGCTCGCCCTGGTCAACCAACGACCTCGTCGGGCGTTGGGATGCGCGCCGAGCGACCGGATCGAGGCCGACCGCCTGGCAATGTTGTCGTTGCCGCCGGTCGCGCCAGCGACGGGCTGGAGGTCATCGACCCGGCTCCCGCGAGATCACTACATTCGTTTGGACAGCAACGACTACTCGGTGCACCCCGCTGTGATCGGTCGGCGGATCGAGGTCATCGCCGACCTGCACCGAGTGCGGGTTCTCTGCGACGGCAGGGTCGTCGCTGACCACGAGCGGGTCTGGGCCAAACACCAGACGATCAGCGACCCGGAGCATGTCGCGGCGGCGAAGCTGCTGCGACGGGAACGGTTCAGCGTGGTCCGGCCACCGGTCGACACCGAAGTCCAGATCCGGTCGTTGGCCGACTACGACACCGCGCTCGGCATCGACGGGACGGTCGCGTGATGGCCACCACCAAGACCGCCGCCCGCGACACCACCGCCGAGATCGCGTTCCTGACCAAGGCGTTGAAGGCACCGACCCTGCGTGAGTCAGTCGCTCGGCTCGCTGAACGGGCCCGCTCGGAGACCTGGTCGCATGAGGAGTTCCTCGTCGCCTGCCTGCAACGCGAAGTCGCTGCCCGCGAGAGCCACGGCGGGGAAGGCCGGATCCGCGCCGCAAGGTTCCCCGCCCGCAAGTCCCTCGAGGAGTTCGACTTCGACCACGCCCGAGCACTCAAACGTGACCTGATCGCGCACCTGGGGACGCTGGACTTCGTCACCGCCAAAGACAACGTCGTGTTCCTCGGGCCACCCGGCACCGGCAAAACTCACCTCGCCGTCGGGCTCGCGATCCGCGCCTGCCAAGCCGGTCACCGAGTGCTGTTCGCGACCGCCGCCGAATGGGTCGCCCGCCTCGCCGACGCCCACGCCACCGGCCGGCTGCAACCCGAGCTGATCCGGCTCGGTCGCTACCCGCTGCTCGTGATCGATGAGGTTGGCTACATCCCGTTCGAACCAGAAGCCGCGAACCTGTTCTTCCAGCTCGTCTCAAGCCGTTACGAACGCGCCTCACTGATCGTCACCAGCAACAAGCCGTTCGGACGCTGGGGCGAGGTCTTCGGCGACGACGTCGTCGCCGCCGCCATGATCGACCGCCTCGTCCACCACGCCGAAGTCGTGTCTCTCAAAGGCGACAGCTACCGACTCAAAGACCGAGACCTCGGCCGCGTCCCCGCGGCCGGACAACCAGAGGAATGACCATCAGGGGGTCAATTTTCAGTTGCCGATAGGGGGTCAATTTTCGGTTGCCGTTGACAGCGAGTAGCTGACAGCCGCCGTCTTGACCGCGCCAGGTGCAGAGGCTTCGGACGAACGAACAACCGAGTGAGCCACCGGCGGGACCCCTATGCAGAGGACCAGGACTGCGAGGGCGATGCCGAACACCTGACGCCATGCGCGCATAGAGGCTCCCGAGATGGGCCGACTGGCACAGTGTTGCAGTACCCGTTCTGACCGGCCAAGGCGCGGGTCCTAGGCGGGCGAGAACAGCTCTTCGGTACGGCGACGGTGAGCCGCCGATCGCGGCCCGGTCCCTTGACTACCCCTGCTCACCTGTCGAAGCCGTACCTACGGGCACGGGCCGGGCACGCCGGTCGCATCGGTCGCGACGCATCAGCAGCGCTCGGTTGTCGGTAAGCATTTCCGTGGATGGCCAGGCGTGATCGTCCAGTGACCGACGCAGAAGGTGTAGTTGCGGATCAGCGATCTCATTCGCACTGCGGCGCGCGTGAACGGACATCCACTCAGGGTGGGCGCCCGCTCGAATCCGCTAGCTCACCGAAACCGTGCCCACCTGCCCGACGACGAGTTGATCTTGCGAGCCACCGGCCTGACATTCGTTGTCGACGTAACTGAGGACATAGAACAGCGGATACGAACCAGGGTCGACGCCCTGAAGCTCAAAAGAAATGATAGACGCATTAGCAATCACGCCGGTCAGGGCCGAGCTTTGAGCCACCTGGTTCGCGGTGTTCAGCACCGATGTTGGCGCGGCAGAGGCCGAGGCAACGTCGGCCTCCGAGCCTGGACTTCCGAGCACGAGACGCAGCGACGTGACAGCCAGACTTCGGTGCACGGTGACGATGGTCGACACCGACCCGCCGTTGGCGATCGAAATATTGCGCCGCGTGCTGCGGGTGCTTT
>CAYNDD010000414.1:0-2460 GCA_964395425.1 uncultured Frankiaceae bacterium | reverse complement strand
GCTCGAGTACGCCGCGCTCCTGCACGACATCGGCCAGCTCTCGCTCATCGATCCGATCCCTGGTGGGTCGACCCTCGTCGTTGCGCCGGTCGAGCGTCGCCGGGTTGCCGAGTTGGGCGCCGACGTCATCAAGACCACCGGAGTTCTCGACCGGGTTGCCGACATCGTCGCCCGCCAGGCCGACCCCTACCGGCGTCATCGCGAGTCGCCCGACGACACGCTGCCGATCGAAAGCCGCATCATCAAGGCGGCCAGCGCCTATGACGATCTCGTCGGTGCGAACGCCACCTCGGATGCCAACGCCGACGCGCTGGAGCGACTACGCCTCGGCATGGCGTACGAGTACGACCCGCAGGTCGTCGAGACGCTCACGAAGGTGGTCGCCCGCCGCATCGAGCATGCCGCCGCGCACCCGGGCGAGCGATCCCGCCAAATCCTGGCCTGAAACTTCGTGCGAGTTCCCCTGTAGGGGTCGGGGACCTACACCGGTAGGTTCTGGAGGCGATCGTCGCCTCTAGTTGAAGGGACCGCACGTGACCGCTTCTGCGTCCGCCTACGGGTCGTCAAGCAGCTTCGCCTTTCGCCGTCCAGTGCTGGCGGACCGGTTGCCCAAGAGCATGGTCCGTGATGTCGCGTTGGTCGTCGGCGTCGCCGCCTTCATGTCGCTGGTGGCCCAGATTTCGTTCAAGCTGCCGAACAATCCGGTGCCTGTCACCGGCCAGACGTTCGGGGTGTTGCTGTCCGCGGCTGCGGTGGGTCCGCTTCGCGGACTGGCCGGGCAGTTGGTGTACATCGCGATCGGCTGGGCCGGCCTGCCGGTCTTCGCTGATCACCACCACGGATGGGCTGTGCTGAGCGGCGCCTCTGGCGGCTACTTCCTCGGCTTCCTGCTAGCAGCGTTGCTGGTCGGGTGGCATGCTCGGCACGGCATCGACCGCCGGTTTGACACCCTCGCCGGCTCCTTCCTGCTGGCCACCGCGGTCATCTATGTCCCCGGCGTGTGGTGGCTGGCACATGTTGAGCACTGGTCGTACACCAAGGCGATCACCACGGGCGTGGCACCGTTTATCCTCGGCGACCTGCTCAAGGCGCTGGCTGCGGGAGCGTTGCTGCCGGCCGCGTGGAAGCTGGTCGGCGACCAAACCCGTCGATGACCTCGCCATGGACGTTTGATTCGGTTCTGGTCGCGAACCGGGGCGAGATCGCTCGGCGAGTGATTCGCACCGTGCAACGGCTGGGCCTGAAGGCTGTCGCGGTCTACTCGGAGGCCGATGCCAGCCTGCCTTTCGTCAAAGAGGCAGACGAAGCTGTGTTGCTCGGGCCGGCCGCGCCGGCTCAGAGCTACCTAGACGTCACCAAGGTGCTCGAGGCGGCCGAGCAGTCGGGCGCCCAGGCGATCCACCCCGGCTACGGGTTCCTGTCCGAGAACGCCGACTTCGCCCGCGCGGTGGCCGACGCAGGACTGGTCTGGGTCGGACCGTCGCCCGAGGCGATCGTGGCGATGGGCGACAAGGTCGCGGCCCGCAACCTGGTCGGCGACGCCGGCGTGCCGGTTGCGCCCGGCACCCGCGAGCCTGTTGCCGACGTCCAAGCCGCCCTCGTCGCGGCCCGGACCGTCGGTTTTCCGCTGATGGTCAAGGCAGCGGGCGGCGGCGGCGGTATCGGCATGAGTGTTGCTCGTGACGACGACGAATTGGCGACTGCATTCGCAACTGCGCAGTCGCGCGCCGAGCGGTTCTTTGGCAACCCCTCAATCCTGCTCGAGCGTTACGTGACGAGCGCACGGCACGTCGAAGTGCAGATCCTCGGCCTGTCGGGCGGCCGGGTCGTGGCGTTGGGTGAACGCGACTGTTCGGTGCAGCGCCGCCATCAGAAGGTGGCCGAGGAGACCCCATGCCCGGTGCTCACGCCGCCGCTGCGCGCGCGCATGGTCGAGGCCGCCGTGCGTGCCGGTGAGGCCGTGGGTTACCGCGGCGCTGGCACTGTGGAGTTCCTGCTCGATCCCGCGAGCCTCGCGTCTGGGGGCGAGTTCTACTTCCTCGAGATGAACGCCCGATTGCAAGTGGAGCACCCGATCACCGAGCTGGTGACCGGTATCGACCTCGTCGAGCAGCAGCTGCTGGCGGCGTCCGACCTGCCCGCCACCTTCGACCCGGACGCCGTGGTGCGCAGCGGCCACGCCATCGAGCTGCGGGTCTACGCCGAGGACCCGAAGCGATTCCTGCCGAGCCCGGGAACGATCACCCGTTGGGTCGAACCGGCCGGGACCGGCGTCCGCGTTGATGCTGGCTACGCGCACGGCGACACCGTGACGCCGTTCTACGACCCGCTGCTTGCCAAGCTCTGTGTTCACGGCTCCGACCGGGCGGCCGCGCTCGAACTCGCGAGGGCCGCTGTCGCGTCCTTCGAGATCGAGGGACTCAAGACCAACCTGCCGTTCTTCACCGAGTTGTTGGCCAA
>CAYNDD010000413.1:0-2469 GCA_964395425.1 uncultured Frankiaceae bacterium | reverse complement strand
GCGCGCGCGGCGTCATCGAGGCAATACCCGTGCTCTCGGCGGATCTGCGTGCCGAGCGCATGCTCGTACAGGCCGCCGACGTCGGTGAGGCGGCGCAGGTGTGCAAACGTCGGCAGTGGGTCGCTCACGAGACGGCAGCCAACGCGGCCGCTACCAGATCGTCTGCCATGCGTCCGTACTGGTCGGCAACCGTGCTCCACACCAACGCCGGTGCGCTGCGCGCCGCGTGCGCCGCCATCGACTCAGCCAGGCCCGGCTCGCTCAGCACCCGCCGCAGCGCAGCCTCGAGCGCCTGCGGGTCCTGCCGCGGCACCACCAGACCCGCTCCGCCGATCAGCAGCTCGACCGCATGGGGGAACGCGGTCGACACGACCGGCCGTCCGGCGGCGACCGCCTCGATGAGCACGCCGGACGTGACCTGCTCACGAGAGTCGTACGGCAACAGCACCACGTCGGCGGAGGCAACCAGGTGCGCAAGCTCCTCCACGCCCAGATATGCGTCGTGGAACTCGACCAGGTCGCCGACCCCGAGCTCCGCGACGCGCTGTCGCAGGCCGTCGCGATAGCTCTCCCCGGATCGTTCGGCCACCTTCGGATGGGTCCGGCCCACCACCAGATAGCGCGGCGAGAGGTCGCGCAAGCCGGGCATCGCGTCGATCGCCCACTCGATCCCCTTGCCCGGGCCGAGCAGACCCCAGGTGATGATCAGCGGACGTGCGTCGGACCGATCGGCCGGCACCAGCCCCCGGTGGTCCACCGCGCCGTGCGGAATGACGACGACACTGGTCGGATCCGCGCCGTAGTCACGGAGGATCCGCTGTCGCGCGGTCTTGGTCATGGTGACGGCCACATGGGCTAGGTCGAGCAGGCGCCGCAGGATGTGTCGCTGGTGGGGCGTCGGCTCCTCGAGCACAGTATGGAAGACGACCACGGTCGGTACGGTCAGCGCTTCGACGATGTCGAGTACGTCGACACCGTCCGGGCCGCCGTAGATGCCGTACTCGTGTTGGACCACAACGACATCGAAGTGGTTGAGCTGCTCGATCGCCTGAGCGGCACTCGCCGTAGAGCCGTTGACCAGGTGCGCGACAACCTCGCCGCCGGAGAAGGTGGAGTGATCCGCGACTACGCGGACGACCCCGACATCCCGTGGAGTCTGATGGAGATGCTCCCGAAGCGCCGCGCTGAACGTCGCAAGTCCACATTGGGTGGGCGGATAGGTGCTGAGCAGGCCAACCGCCGCGCTGGTCATGACGCCCTGACGCGGCGCGACAAGCAATTCGAAGAGACGACCAGACGATCGGGGTACATATCCACCCTCAGATTGCAACCACGGAGCGGCGAGGGCACGGAGAATCGGCACAACCAGGCGCGCTTAGACCTCCTATTGTCGCACGGGTAGCAAACGGCCCCATGTCCATCGCATGGCCGTCATCCGGGACCGCTGAGCGCGGCCGAAACGCTCGTGGGCCGGCACTTGCCGCCTGGATCGGCTCGTCGGCGCAGGTCGGCGTACGGTGGAAGTGCCCTCGAGCCTTGGCCTGTCCCCACCCTGCATTCCACGGCCCGCCGTTTGCCGTTAACGGACTCGCCATGACCACGATCCAATCCGCGCCGTTCCCGGGATCTTCGCGCCGGGATTCCGACTACGGTTCGTTGCTCGCTGAGGTGCGCGCCGCCGGGCTGTTGAACCGGTCGGTGGTGAAGTACCTGCCGCGGGTGACGCTGATCGCGGTGCTCGCGGCAGCGGGCGGATCCGCGCTGTTCTGGCTGGGTCACTCCCGTTGGCAACTCGCGGTGGCGGCGTACTCCGGTTTGGTGCTGGCGCAGATGGCGTTCCTCGGTCACGACGCCGGCCACCAGCAGATCAGTTCCTCACGCCGGCGCAACGACACATTCGGCACGCTGCTCGCCGCACTCGGCGTCGGCCTCAGCTACGAATGGTGGGTCGACAAGCACAATCGTCACCACCGCCACCCCAACCAGGTCGGCAGCGACCCCGACATCGAGCGTGGCGTTCTGGCGTGGACCGATGAGCAGGCCGGGCGCCAGCGCGGGGTGCTCCGGCTCGTCGCGAGGCATCAGGCCGGGTTGTTCTTCCCGCTGTTGCTCCTCGAGGGGTGGAACCTGCACCTGGCGAGCATTTTTGCGCTGCGCCGCAAGGACCGGCACCGCATGGTTGAAGGGGTGTTGCTCACCGCGCACGTCGCGGTCGGACTGACTGTGTTACTGCTGGTTCTTTCGCCGTTGCGCGCGCTGGAGTTCGTGGCGATCCAGCAATCGGTCCTCGGCCTCTATATCGGGGTGAGCTTCGCCCCGAACCACAAGGGCATGCCGATCATCGACGCCGGGACCCGACTCAGCTTCATCCAGCGGCAGGTGCTGACGTCACGCAATATCGCCGGCGGACGGTGCATCGCGATGCTGTTCGGCGGCCTGAACTACCAGATCGAGCATCACCTGTTCCCG
>CAYNDD010000412.1:0-2487 GCA_964395425.1 uncultured Frankiaceae bacterium | reverse complement strand
CCCGAGTTGCGGGGCACTGAGGCGAGCCGGCTCGACCCCGGGCCGGTCAGCGACCTGGCCGCCGCGGCCGAGGCGGCCGGCTTTGGCGGGTTCGCGGTCACCGAGCATCCGGCCCCGTCGGCGAAGTGGCTGGCCAGCGGCGGTCACGCGACCCTCGACCCGTTCGTGGCGCTCGGCAACGCGGCCGCGGTCACCACTCAGCTGCGACTGCTGACCTACCTCACGGTCCTGCCGTACCGAAGTCCGATGCTGGTCGCCAAGGCGGCCGCGACGGTCGACATCGTGTCCGGCGGCCGGTTCATCCTGGGCGTCGGAACCGGCTATCTCAAAGGCGAGTTTCGCGCCCTCGGCGTCGACTTCGACGAGCGCAACGAGCTGTTCGACGAGGCGTTGGACGTGCTCCCGATGCACTGGAGCGGCGAGCCGTTCAGTTACCAGGGCCGGCACTTCGAGGCGCGCGACGTGATCGCCCGGCCGGCGCCGCCGCGGGCGTCGATCCCGATCTGGATCGGCGGCAACTCCGCGCTGGCCCGTCGGCGGGTGGCCGAGCGCGGGCACGGCTGGATGCCGATGATCGGTCCGGCCGAGCTGTTCGCCACCACCCGTACGCCGTCAGTCCCGGGCGGCGCCGAGCTCGCGCCGATGATCGACGAGCTGCAGGCGAATGCCGGGGAGCGCGGGGTCCAGATCGATGTCGCAGTTGCGTACAACGACCTCGGCGACGCGGATCCCGCCGCCGACCCGGACCGGCATCGCGAGGCGTTTGCACAGCTGGCCGCCGCAGGTGTGACGTGGGTCGTGATTCCTGGCTCCACGACGTCGCGCGCTTCTTCGCTCGACTTCCTCGCCGGCTTCGGCACGACGTACCTCGGGTCCTGACGCCCGAACTGACGTCTCACTGAGACCCGTTGAGTCCGCCAGTCTCAGTCGGGGACGTTGACGGTGCTGATGGTTTCTGGGTGGTCGGAAACAGCGATCAGGCGGATCGATGCGCCGGGCTTAGCGTGGTGACTTGATGGTGGGAGCAGCTCGAGAGTGGCGTCCTGACCCGCTACGAGCTCGCTGGGGCCACTGGCGATCCGCCAGTAGCGGCCGGTTCTCCCGTACGTGGCGAGGACGAAGTGCGGTTCGATGAGATGCCCGGAGATGTTGTGCACCTCGACGGTGATTTCGGACACGAGACGATGGCCGCTTCGGATGGTCGACAGGACGTGCATGTGGAGGGGTCTTGGCGTCGCGAGAGCGACCGTCAGGCAAGCGATGGTAGGCGCGAAGAGTGCGACCGTTGCGCCACGGATCATCCTTCGCCCCTCCAGCCACGTCGGCAGCGACAACGGGCGCGCTGTGGCGAAGTCCGCTCGTGACACTGTGGCTGCAGTGATGATCCATACCGGTGCGAACACGACGTAGTACGTGTCCTCGGACCGGATTGACAGCAGAAACACGACCATCGGGAGGACCGCCGCGACGGTACCGAACCGTTTGATCCCGACCGCGAACATGAGGAGAAAAGCGACGTAGAGCAACCCGGTTGCATAGCTATAGAAGCCCAGCGCGCCACTGCCCGGCAGGATGTTGTCGCTGATCATGGCCAACCCCGGGCCCCAGATGAGGGCGTGTTGGGTGAGCACCGCGGTTACCCCCCGCCACCAATCGAGCGGGTTGGCCACGGCAAACGGCGCATTCACTAGGGCGAACGTCGCCGCGGAGATTCCGAGATACCTTCCGATCACGATGATCGACTCGCGAGTCGAGAGCTCGCCGCGCCGGACCCGCCACATCCCCACCACGATGAACGGCACGATGAACCATGCCAACTGCTGCGTCGCTGCGGCCAGACCCAGGCCGACCGCTCGAGTAGCCCCGCTGCGGCCCAGCCGACCACCGGCGCCGACGGTTGGCCAGTGCCAGAGCGCGACTGCGAGGAACGGAAGCGCAACCACCGCCGGATCACCACTGGCTGCGCGAGTCGCATCGAAGCTGATCGCGAAGATCACCAACACGGCGAGTGGGCGCAGCCGAGGCGGGAAAGCCACGAACATGATCGCGCCGGTAGCGATCAACGCGACTCCATCAATGACTGCCGGCGTCGCGAGGCCATGCCAGACGAGGCCGGCCGCTGCTCCCAACACGATGCTGAGCGCCGGGTAGTCGAAGCGGTCGACGATGCCACCGCCCATCAGCTGCGTGGGGAACAGCGCGACTGCGTGCGGCCACGCCAGTCCGTACGGGTTGATTCCGTGACGTATCGCGTTGATGGCGTGTGTGGTGAGCACACCTTCATCCGCGGAGTATGCGAAGCCCCGCACCACAAACCGATGGAGATGGGCGAGCTCGATCAGACTCGCGATCACGAGCACGGCGACATCGACACGCATCAGGGCACGTCGCCCACGACAGCTAAGCGCCGCAATGACGAGCGATAGCACCGCGACGAAGCACAGGGTGACGATCAGTCCGAAGCCCGGCCGGACCGCCGTCGCGTCA
>CAYNDD010000411.1:0-2523 GCA_964395425.1 uncultured Frankiaceae bacterium | reverse complement strand
GCTCAGGGCTTCCAAGGTCCAGCCGGCCCGCAGGGCTTCCAAGGTCCAGCCGGCCCGCAGGGCAACAACGGCTCCAACGGCTCACAGGGCAACCAGGGCACACAGGGCCACCAGGGCGTCACCGGCTCCCAAGGTTCCACCGGATCCCAGGGCCCCCAGGGCAACCAGGGCCGGCAGGGCTCAGTCGGTGCCCAGGGTGCCCAGGGCGTAACCGGCGCGCAGGGTGCAACCGGCGCCCAGGGTGGCGTCGGCGCGGTGGTCGTCCAGACCTCGTCGGTGATCGCGGTCCCAGGCAACGGGAGCGCGTCCGGCATCGCGACCTGCCCGTCCGGCACACCAATCGCCACCGGCGGCGGCTGGCAGGCCGACAGCTCGAGCATCCACGGCAGCTCGTCCTTCCCGGTCGGCAGCGACACCTCGGTGGCGCCGGGCGGCTGGCAGGTGCTGGGTGCGGACACCTCCGCCACGGCGCACAACTTCACCGTCTACGTGATCTGCGCGACGTAGACGCAGCAACTCCTCAGAAGCGGCGGTCCGGGTGTCCGGTCCGCCGCTTCTGTCGTGTGGGCATGATGTGGGCTGACAGTCGACGATGACGCGGCGCGCGCCGACCGCGAAGGGAGACCTGGTGAGCCTCGAACGGCCACGTGCCAGCGTGTTCACCCCGAGCCATCGCAACACCTATCTCGATGAGTGCCTCGACTCGTTGCTCAAGCAGACGTTCGAGGATTGGGAGTGGGTCGTTCTGCTCAATGGCGGCGCCCGCTGGCGGCCGGCTCAGGACGACCCCAGGGTGCGGGTCGTCGTCGCCGATGATCTCGGCGGGATCGGCGCGCTCAAGCGACACGCCTGCCTGATCGCTCGCGGGGAGTTCCTGGTCGAGCTCGACCACGACGACCTGTTGGCTTCGCAGGCCCTCGAGCGGGTCGTCGAGGCCTTTGACGCCCGGCCCGACGTCGGGTTGGTCTTCAGCCAATGTGCGCAGATCCTGGCCGACGGCAGCCGTGACGACTCGCGGTTCAACGAGGCGCATGGTTGGACCTACCGCGAGGCAACGGTCGACGGCCGGTCGGTCCTGCAGACCGATTCGATGGCGGCCTCACCGCACAACGTGAGCTACATCTGGTACGCGCCCAACCACGTCCGGGCGTTTCGCCGTACGACGTATGACGATGCCGGTGGCTATGACGTCGACCGGGCGATCCTGGACGACCAGGACCTGATGTGCCGGATGTATCAGCAGGCGGAGTTCTGTCTGATCGACGAATGCCTGTACTTGCAACGGATGCATCACCGCAACACCCAGCATGAGGCCGAGACCAATGCAACCATCCAGCGCGAGACGGTTGCGCTGTATGACCGCTACGTGCAGCCGAGTGCGCTGGCGTGGGCCAAGCGAGCCGGCCTGGCCTGTCTGGATCTGGGCGCGGCGCACAACAAGCCACCGGGCTATCTGGGGGTCGACCAGTACGACGGGCCGGACGTGGACATCGTCGGGGACGTGATGAACGGCATCCCGCTGCCCGACTCGAGTGTCGGTGTGATCCGCGCGGTCGACTTCCTCGAGCACGTGCCGGACAAGATCGCGATCTTCAACGAGCTCTACCGGTTGCTCGCGCACGGCGGAATGTTGCTGTCATTGACACCGAGCACCGATGGTCGTGGCGCGTTTCAGGATCCGACCCATGTCGCCTTCTACAACGAGAACAGTTTTTGGTACTTCACCGATCGCAGCTATTCGGCCTTCGTGCCGCCGATCAAGTGCCGGTTCCAGGTCAGCCGGATCTCGACGATCTTCCCCTCGGAGTGGCACCAGCAGTACAACATCAGCTATGTCAACGCGAATCTGATTGCGATCAAGGATGGTCCGCGGCAGGGCGGCGTACTCCTGATCTGAGCGTTTGATCCGCACCGCCTCTGCCGCTCGGGGTGGGGGGACAGGTTCCGGCGCCGTTTTAGCGCTTTCAACCGTTTGGGCTTACATTGGCCGCGCGACGCGCCCGGCTCCCGCGGGTCTCTCATCAAATCCCCTCAATGAGAGCGCGGGATACCTATGTCAATCTCGTCATCGAACAACCGGCGGACGAAACTGTGCGTCGCCGGCGCAGCCGCAGTTGCCGCATCCGGATTCGGCGCAGCCTTGATCGGCACGGCGAATGCCTCGATCCCGGCTGCGAACGGAAAGATCTACGCCTGCTTCAGCCCGAAAGGCGGCGACCTGCACGTCTACAGCAGGCCACACCGGGCCAAGGGTTGCCCAGCGGGATTCAAGAACCTGGTCTGGAACGTCAAGGGTGCGCGCGGAGCTAAGGGTGCGCACGGAGCCAAAGGTGCCCAGGGACTGAGCGGCATCCGAGGAGCCAAGGGCGCACACGGCGCGCAGGGTGCCCAAGGCGGCCAGGGTGCCCAAGGCGGCCAGGGCTCGCAAGGCGGCCAGGGCTCGCAAGGCGCCCAAGGCCCCCAAGGCGCCCAAGGCGCCCAAGGCAGCGTGGGCGCTCAGGGACCACAAGGCTCCCAAGGGTC
>CAYNDD010000410.1:0-2536 GCA_964395425.1 uncultured Frankiaceae bacterium | reverse complement strand
CACATCGACTGCAGGCCGTACTGAATGCCGTTGTCGACCATGTGGTGCACGAGCCGGGTCATCAGGATCGCGCCGGAGCCGCCGAGCGGGTGACCGATCGCGATCGCGCCGCCGAGCGGGTTGAGCGCATTCGGGTCGGCGCCGGTCTCGGCGAGCCACGCCATCGGGACCGGCGCGAAGGCCTCGTTGATCTCGAACGCACCGATATCCGAGATCGAAAGCCCTGCTCGGGCGAGCACCTTTGCGGTGGCCGGGATCGGGCCGGTGAGCATGATCACCGGGTCGTCACCGACGACCGAGAAGCTGTGCAGCCGCACCAGCGGCTTGAGACCGAGCTCGCGGGCCTTCTCGCTGGTCGTGATCAGCAGCGCACCGGCGCCGTCGGAGATCTGCGAGGAGTTGCCGGCGGTGATGACCCCGTCCTCGGCGAACGCCGGCTTGAGCGCACCGAGCTTGTCGAGGCTGGTCTCTCGCCGCACGCCCTCGTCCGCCTCGAGCCCGGTGCCGGGGACGACGGCGTACTGCTTGGCGAACGCGCCCGAGTCGATCGCGGCCGCGGCCTTCTCATGCGAGCGCAGCGAGAACTCGTCAACCTCGGCGCGCGAGAAGCCCCACCGCTTCGCGATCATCTCAGCGCCCAGACCCTGATTGATCTGCTGCCCCTCGTAGCGGGCCAGCATCCGCGGACCGAACGGGAAGCCGACGTCCTTGCCGAGGGAGGAGCCCATCGGTACCCGGGTCATCGCCTCGACACCGCCCGCGACCGCCACGTCGTACTGGCCGGAGATCACCCCGGCCGCGGCGAAGTGCGCCGCCTGCTGGCTCGAGCCGCACTGGCGGTCCACCGTCGTGCCCGGCACCGACTCCGGCCAGCCGGCGCCGAGGACCGCGTTGCGGCCGACGTTGAACGCCTGCTCGCCGACCTGGCCGACGGTTCCCCAGATCACGTCGTCAACGACCGCCGGGTCGATCCCGGAGCGCTCTGCGAGCGCCTCCAGCACGTGGGCGGACAGGTCGACCGGGTGGGTGTCCTTGTAGGCGCCGTTGCGCCGCCCCACCGGGGTCCGAACCGCTTCGACAATCACCGCGTCACGCATGTGAGCCTCCTGGCCGGTCTCGAGCTACTGATCCATTGTCGGTGAAACCGAACTAGGTTCTGTCATGTTCCCGACGGCGGGTCAAAGGCGAAACAGAACCCACCGGTCGGCGTACCCGCCTGCTCGGCCTTGGCGCAGGCGGAACTCACGTGGTGGGCGCCGAGAAAGCCGGCACCGGCCAGTACGACGGCGATGGCAACGATGCCGAGGGCCTGGATCTGGTTGCGCTGCGGACCGCGCGGGACGTAGGCGAGGATCGCCATCACCGCGCCACCGATGATCAGGCCGCCGACGTGACCGCGCCAGTCGATCTCGCTGCTGAAGGAGAACGACAGCACAAGGTTCAACGCGATCGTCAGAACGATCGCGTTGGTCTGCCAACCCTGTCGCCGGGCCACGATGTAGAACGCGGCGAACAGCCCGAAAATGGCGCCCGAGGCGCCGGCCGCCTCGCTGACAATCGGACCGTTGAGCAGCGACAGGATGCTGCCGCCGATTCCGGCGAGGAAATACAGCGTGATGTAGCGAACCCGGCCGAGTGCCGCCTCGAGCGGCGGACCGATCAGGAACAGCGCGTACATGTTGAACGCGATGTGGATCACGTTGAAGTGCAGGAACATCGAGGTGACGAGGCGATACCACTGCCCGTGCGCGACCGCCGGTGGAATCAGGGCGAGGTGCACGAACAGCGACGACGTGCCGCCTCCGCTCGCGAAGTTGAGCCCACCCGCAGAGGTCGCGAAGAACAGCACGACGTTCACGACGATCAAGGTGGTCGTGACCGGTCCCATCCGACTGGCGTTCGGCCGGACCTTACCGCCGTAGATCGTGCGGGCCTGACGGACCGTACGGTGGCCTTCGGACACGCACTCCGGGCACTGGAAGCCGACCGAGGCGGCTGTCATGCAGCGCGGGCAGATCGGGCGGTCGCAGCGGGTGCAGCGCACGCCGGCGAACTCCCCGGGATGGCGATAGCAGTGCTGGTCGACACCCGTCGCCGGATCCTCGCTTTGCGACGTCACGTCAGCTGTTCAGCCGTTCGATGGTGACCTTCGTGATGACGACGTCGTTCAGCGGCCGATCCATCTTGCCGGTCGGAAGTGCAGCGATCCGGTCGACCACCGCCCGGCTCTCGTCGTCGGCAACCTCGCCGAAGATCGTGTGCTTGCGGTCCAGCCAGGTCGTCGGGGCGACCGTGATGAAGAACTGCGAGCCGTTGGTGCCCGGCCCGGCGTTGGCCATTGCCAGCAGGTAGGGCTTGTTGAAGCTGAGCTCGGGGTGGAACTCGTCGTTGAAGCGGTAGCCCGGGCCGCCGGTGCCGGTGCCGAGCGGGTCGCCGCCCTGGAGCATGAAGCCGCTGATCACCCGGTGGAAGATCGTCCCGTCGTACAACGCGGTGGCCGCTCGGGTGCCGGTCCGCGGATCGGTCCATTCCCGGG
>CAYNDD010000409.1:0-2543 GCA_964395425.1 uncultured Frankiaceae bacterium | reverse complement strand
GAGCGCAAGCGTCGTGCTGCGGCCGGCGCGGACCTCGACGGGGACCTGATAGGTCGCGCCACCGACACGGCGGCTCTTGACCTCGATCGCCGGCTTGACGTTGTCGAGTGCGCGCTTGAGCGTGACGACCGGGTCGGTGCCCGTCTTCTCGCGGCAACCCTCGAGCGCGTCGTAGACGATGCGCTGCGCGAGCGAACGCTTGCCGCCGGTCAGGATCTTGTTGACCAGCGACGTGACGATCGGCGAGCCGTAGACCGGGTCGACGATCACCGGGTGCTTGGCAGCGGGGCCTTTACGCGGCATCGCTTACTTCTCCCTCTTCGCGCCGTAGCGGCTGCGGGCCTGCTTGCGGCCCCGCACACCCTGGGTGTCGAGCGAGCCCCGGATGATCTTGTAGCGGACACCCGGCAGGTCCTTCACCCGGCCACCGCGCACGAGCACGATCGAGTGCTCCTGGAGGTTGTGGCCGACGCCGGGGATGTAGGCCGTGACCTCGACCCCGGTCGTCAGGCGGACGCGGGCGACCTTGCGCAGGGCGGAGTTCGGCTTCTTCGGCGTCGTCGTGTAGACGCGCGTGCAGACGCCACGACGCTGCGGGCTGCCTTTCAGCGCCGGCGTCTTGGTCTTGGCGATCTTGTCCTGCCGGCCCTTGCGAACCAGCTGAGAGATCGTAGGCACTCGCCGTACTCCTCATGCTCGGGTGACGCTTGCTCGTTGCGGTGGATCCGCCTGGCGGCGGGTGGTGCTTTTGGTCGGTTTTGCGGTGGTATACCCGACCCACGCGGTCGGGTGTGTCGGGCACTCCGCGCTCCGCCCGCGCCTAACAGCGCCGAAGGTCTGCTCGGAGGTTCCGACACCCGGCCCGGTCGGCTGCTCAGCGCTGATATTCGGGGCGCTGCGCACCGTGCTGGTCACGGACGTGTCGGGGTCTTACGCACGACACAGCACCTGGAGATCCCCAGGCACCGACGGCCACACTAGCCGAGCGCAAACCACCCGGTCAAAATGCGCTCAGACCGCGGTCCCCGGTCGGCCCGTTTCGGCACACATCCATGCCGTCCGGCCGCCGCTTTGCAACCCTACGTCCGGATTTTACGCTCGACCGGGCACCGTTGTGTGCTCAAACGGGCATGATCGATCGGGTGGGGCCGAGCCGGGATCAGTTGAAAGCAGCGTACGGCGCCACCATCCCCGATCTCGGCGGCCCGCAGACCGAGATCCTGCTGGTCGGCATCAACCCCTCGCTGTGGTCGGGCTGGGCCGGGCTGCACTTCGCCCGGCCGGGCAACCGGCTCTGGCGGACGCTGCACGAGGCGGACCTCACCGACCGTCAACTCGCCCCGACCGAGACCGCCGCGATCGAGGCGGCCGGGCTGGGGATCACGAACCTGGTGGCAAGGGCCACCGCGCGCGCCGACGAGCTGACCAACGACGAGCTCCGGGCCGGGATCGAGCCGCTGCACGCGCTGGTCCGGCGTTGGCGGCCGCCATTCGTCGCCTTCCTCGGCATCTCGGCCTATCGGGTTGCGTTCGGCCGACCCAGGGCCGGAGTCGGCCGGCAGGCCGAGCCGATCGAGGGTGCGGTGCTCTGGGTCCTGCCGAACCCGAGCGGGCTCAACGCCCACTACCAGCAGCCGGCGCTGACCGCGGCGTACGCCGAACTCGCGGCGCTCAGAGGATGACGGTGCCGAAGCCCGAGGGCGAGGTGCTCGAGCTGGTGGCGGTCTCAAGCGCGAAGAACAGAATCCACAACGCGATCGCGACCGCGCCGATCACGATGCCGGCGATCGCCAGCCCGCGGCCGCGCTGGCCGGTGCGCTTGCACTGTCGGAGCCCGATGAGGCCGAAGGTCACGCCCAACACCCCGCCGAGGAACGGCACCCATCCGAGCACGATCGAGCAGATCAATGCTGCGATCGAGAAGCCGTTGGTCGTCTGCGGCTGGTAGTAGCCGGCCGGCGGGTAGCCGTACGCCGGGTAGCCGCCCGGTGGGGTGCCATACGCCGGCGGCCCGGCGTATGGCGGCGGCTGCCACCCCGGCGGCGCTCCGTACGGCGATGGCGGAGGTGGTGGCGGCGTCCAGCCCGGCGGCGCCGCATAGGGCGGCGGTGGCGGCGGTGGTGGCGTCCAGCCCGGCGGGGCTCCGTACGGCGGCGGCTGCGGCTGCCAGTCGGGCGGTGGGGCTGACGGCGGCTGCCAACCCGGCGGCGGAGCCGCATAAGGGTTCGCGGCCGGCTCCGACCCGGGCAGGTCGGAGCCGCCGTCGTCAGTCATCCACCCAGTGTGCCCGACCGACACCACCGCCGGTCGCAAGCCGCACACCGCTGGCGTCCAGCCGGATGACCGGCAAGGCCGCAGGGAGCGCCGCGGGCTGGGGCCCGCAAGCGACCGAGAACGCCGCCGGTCGCCGGCTGGACGTCAGCGGTACGAGCCGTATTCGCCGGAGAATCCTGGCCGCTGACCGAAGCTGTAGTCCTCGAGCGGGACGGCCTCTCCGGTGCCGGTGCCGAACTCGTAGCCGGAGTCGTCGTACGGCGTCATGG
>CAYNDD010000408.1:0-2548 GCA_964395425.1 uncultured Frankiaceae bacterium | reverse complement strand
CAGCGACAGCATCCCGAGCCGGGAGGTCTCCGGCGTCGTGCCCGGCTCGGCCTGGGCCTGACGGCCCCAGTCGAAGGCGGCGAGGTTCTGCCGCACGCTCACTCCGTTCGCCGTGATCGCCGCCCTGATCGACTCGCTCGAGAGCGGGATCAGGCCCGCCTGGTACGCCGCACCGACCAGCAGCAGATTCGCCGGCATCTGGTCGGCGAAGATCGACTCTGACAGGCTGAGCGCCGGCACGGTGCTCGTCCGGCCGGGAGCGCAGGCCTCAGCGATCGTCTCCACCAGACCGCCGACGTCGACCCCGTCGCGCAGCGAGGCGTCGACGACCATGTCACGGGTGGGGACAACGTCCGAGTTGACCATCGCCGCCGTGCGTGACGTGCCGAGACAGGCCAGGGCCGGCGCGGACACGGAGACGATCGGGTCGAATGCCAGGAAGGCGTCGGCCGCCCCTCGTGCAACCGCCCCGGGCAGCGCGGTGCTCGGCGCCCGCGAGATGCGCAGGTGCGATAGCACCGGGCCGGCCTTCTGGCTCAGCCCGGTCTGGTCGAGACCGACGCAGGAGTAGCCGTCGAGGGTGGCTGCGACCGCCAGGATCTGGTTCGCGGTCATCACGCCCGTCCCGCCAATGCCGGCGAGCACGAGGCTGTACGCCTGGGTGGGATCGGCCGGCACGGCAACCTGGTCGGCCGGCTCGGCCACCGCCGGCGGCTCGGCAGCCGCGGCTTTCGCACGGCGAGCCGGATCCTTGGGTATCACGGTTACAAACGACGGGCAGTCGCCGGTCAGACAGCTGTAGTCGCGGTTGCAGGAGGAGTCGTGGATCTGGGTCTTCCGGCCGAGGTCGGTCGGCACAGAGACGACCGAGAGGCAATTGCTCTTGGTCTGGCAGTCGCCGCACCCTTCGCAGACGCGCTCGTTGATGACGACGCGAGCCGCAGGCGTCGCCATCGCGCCGCGCTTGCGCAACCGGCGCGCCTCGGCCGCACAATGCTGGTCGAAGAGCAGCACGGTCACGCCGGGCGTGGCCGCGAGCTCGGTCTGCGCACGATCGAGGTGCTCGCGCGGGGCCACCGTCGCATTAGCGGCAACCTTGTGGCGACCGCGGTACTTGCGACGGTCGTCCGTGCACACGACGATGCGAGCGACTCCCATCGCCTCCAGCTCGCGCGTCAGCGCAGCGACTCCCTGGACACCGGGAACGGGTTGGCCGCCGGTCATCGCGATGGCGGAGTTGAACAGCAGCTTGAAGGTCATGTTCACGCCGGAGTCGATACACGCACGCACCGCGTTCACGCCCGAATGGAAGAACGTCCCGTCACCGAGGTTCTGGAACATGTGCGGTGTCTCGACGAACGGCGCCAGGCCGATCCACTCCGCACCCTCGGTGCCCATCGGAACGACCGAGAAGATGTCGTCGTGTCGGTGTCGAGGCTCGGTGTAGATCAACGAGTGACAGCCGCACCCGCCGCCGCTGAGCGCTCCCGAGGGGATGACGGTCGAGCGGCTGTGGGGGCACCCGCTGCAGTACGCCGAGGGCCTGCGGACAGCGGCGACGGCCGCAGTCGGCGTGAGGACGATCTGTGTCCGCGGCGGCGCCGGAAGCTGGAGGCCGAGCCAGGCCTGGAGCACGGCACCGATCCGCTCCTGGTTCAGCTCGCCGGTGGCCGGCACCAACGGCGTCCCGTCGCGACCGCGCTTGCCCAGTACCGCCGGCCGGTCGGCCGCCGCGTAGAGCATGTCCTTGATCTGGGTCTCGACGAACGACCGCTTCTCCTCGATGACGAGGACCTCGGACAGGCCGTCGACGAATTCCCGAATCGTCTGCTCCGGCAACGGGTAGGACGCGCCGAGCTTCAGGATCCTGATCGGCGGGACGTCGTGCCGGTCGGCGGTCAGGCCGAGCAGCTCGAGCGCCTCGGTGAGATCGGCGAACGGCTTGCCGTAGCAGACGATGCCCAGGCGGTCCTCCGGAGAGCGGCGCACCGTCTTGTTGATCCCGTTGGCGACGATGTGCGCCTTCGCGGCCGCCAGGCGACCGCCGAACAGCTCGGTCTCCTGCTCAAGGCTGATCGGAGTGAGCACCGACGCGAGCTGGCGATGCTGCCACGGCACGCCGTCGATCTCGACGGTGGGCAGTACGAACTCGCGATCCGGGCGGACGTGAACCGTGGCCAGGCCGTCGCACAAGTTGGTGACCATCTTGAAGCCGATCCAGTTGCCGGAGAACCGTGAAAGGCTGACGGCGTACAGGCCCAGATCCAGGACGTCCTGGACGCTGCTGGGGACGATGATCGGGAAGGCCAGGTCGTAGAAGGACGACTGGCTGTCAGTGGGGAGCGTGCTCGACTTCGCCGACGGATCGTCCCCGGCCAGGGCGAGTACGCCGCCGCCGGGATGAACTCCCATGAAGTTGCCGTGCCGGAACGAGTCGCCGGAGCGGTCGACGCCCGGCGCCTTGCCGTACCAGATGCCCACCACGCCGGTCCGCCCCTGCGAGTACGGACGAGGCGTCTGCTGGCTGCCCCAGACAGCGACGGCCGCC
>CAYNDD010000407.1:0-2548 GCA_964395425.1 uncultured Frankiaceae bacterium | reverse complement strand
TTCTGAAGCACATCGCGCTCGGTCCGATCCTCCGGACGATCTTCCGGCCCTGGGTCGAGGGGATGGACAACATCCCGGAGCAGGGCGGCGCGATTCTTGCCAGCAACCACCTGTCGTTCTCGGACTCGATCTTCCTGCCGATGGAGATGGACCGCCGGCTGACCTTCCTGGCCAAGGGCGACTACTTCACCGGTCGAGGGGTCAAGGGCCGGCTGACCGCCGCGTTCTTCAAGGGCATCAACCAGGTGCCGGTCGACCGGTCCGGCGGGCGCGCGAGCGAGGCCGCTCTCGAGGCCGGTGTCCGGATCCTCAAGCGCGGCGAGCTGCTCGGGATTTACCCGGAGGGCACTCGCTCGCCCGACGGCCGGCTCTATCGCGGCAAGACCGGGATCGCCCGGATGGCGCTGGAAGCCGGCGTGCCGGTGATCCCGGTCGCGATGATCAACACCTTCGAGATCCAGCCGCCCGGCCAGCTGATCCCTCGGGTGATGCGGGCGGGCATCCGGATCGGCAAGCCGCTGGACTTCTCCCGGTACGCCGGGATGGAGGGTGACCGCTTCGTCCTGCGGTCGATCACCGACGAGATCATGTACGAGCTGATGTTGCTGTCCGGGCAGGAGTACGTCGACCAGTACGCCACCAAGGCGAAGGAAGACATCGCCGATGCGCGCGCGGCGGCCAGCGAGGCACTCGTCGCGGATGCGCCGTACGCAACCGAGCGCAAAGCCAGCTGACCCACCGCGCCAAGCACTGTCACATTGCCTAGCCAAAGCTGGGGGTGATGTCACATTGCCCCCACGAAGTGCGGGGCGATGTGACAGTGCTTGGCTGGGTCAGGCGCGGAGCTTGCGGAGCGCGGTGAGCCAGCGGTCGTAGTCGGCGTCGTTTCGCGTGCCCGGCTCGAATCGGCGGTCGAGCCGCCAGGTGTCGCGCAGCTCCTCGGTCGATGACCAGGTGCCGACTGCGAGCCCGGCCAGGAACGCGGCCCCCAGCCCGGTGGTCTCGGCCACCTGCGGACGCCGGACCGGCACCTGCAGCTGGGTCGCCTGAAGCTGGCAGAGCAGGTCGTTGGCGGCCGCGCCGCCGTCGACGGACAGCTCCGGTACGGCGATCCCGGCATCGCGCGTCATCACGTCGACCACGTCCCGCACCTCGAACGCGATCGCTTCGAGCGTTGCCCGCACGACGTGCGCGCGGGTGGTGCCGCGGGTGATCCCGATGATCATGCCGCGCGCATCGGGATCCCAGTGCGGGGCGCCCAGCCCGGTGAGGGCCGGCACGAACACCACGCCGCCCGAGTCCTCGACCGAGCCGGCCACCGCCTCGGACTCGCTCGCGTTGCTGATGATGCCGAGCCCATCCCGCAGCCACTGGATCGCCGAGCCGGTGACGAACACCGCGCCCTCGAGGGCGTAGACCAGGCCTTGGCCGATGTCCCACGCCACCGTGGTGAGCAGGCCGGCGTCGGAGCGCACCGCAGTGCCGCCGGTGTTAACCAGGACGAACGAACCCGTGCCGTAGGTGCACTTGCTCTCGCCGTCGCGGTAACAGGCCTGGCCGAACAACGCCGCCTGCTGGTCACCGGCCACGCCGGCGATCGGAAGGTCCAGCCCGAGGAACGCGGACGGGTCGGTCCGGCCGAAGTCGCCGCTGGAGCGGCGTACCTCGGGCAGCGCGGAGCGCGGGACCGCCAGCAGGTCGCACAGCTCCTCGCTCCACTCGCCGGCATGGATGTCGAACAACAGCGTGCGGCTGGCGTTGCTGGGGTCGGTGGCGTGGACCGCACCGCCGGTCAGCCGGGCGACCAGGTAGGCGTCGACCGTGCCGACCGCGACCTGGCCGGAAAGGACCCCGGCCCAGCTGGCCTGGTCGTGCTCGGCCAGCCAGGTCAGCTTCGTGCCGGTGAAGTACGGGTCGAGCCGAAGCCCGGTCAGCTGGGCAACCCGTGGTTCGTGTCCGGCGTCGCGCAGCCGCTCACAGATCGCGGTGGTACGCCGGTCCTGCCAGACGATCGCGCGACGTGGCGCGGCGAGGGTCCGGCGATCCCAGAGCACAGCGGTCTCGCGCTGGTTGGTGATGCCGACCGCATCGAGTGCAGGGCCGGTGGACAACGCGCTGCGGCAAGCCGCGAGGGTGGCCTGCCAGATCTCCTCGGGCTCGTGCTCGACCAGGCCGGGCTGCGGGAAGTGCTGGGCGAACTCCTGGTAGCCGCGCGCGGCCACCTCGCCGCTCTCGGTGACGACCAGGGCGGTGACGCCGGTCGTCCCGGCATCGATGGCCAAGATGCTCATCGGGAGGCTGCGGCTGCCTTGTCCCGCAGTACCTGGAGCACAACCGGGTCGATCTTCGGCTCCGGCACCACGCGGTCCTCGAGGTTTTCGATGCCGGCCCAGTCCCACAGCGCGAGCTCGATCGACGGCAGGTCGGGACCGGCCGGGGGATGGCCGAGCGTGGTCAGCAGGCCGCTGACCTCGCGCGCGATCTCGTCGGTGACCACGAGGAGGTCCTCGGCGGCGGCCTTGGAGAACAGCAGCTCGTGCAGGTCGAG
>CAYNDD010000406.1:0-2564 GCA_964395425.1 uncultured Frankiaceae bacterium | reverse complement strand
CGATTCTTCGGCTACACCCTCGCCAGCGAGAACGAGCCGCTCCCGATGCCCGAGCCGACGCCGGAAATGTACGAGCAGATGGGCGCCTTCGTCGAAGAGGCGACGAAGGCCGGCGTACTGCTCGCCACCGGCGGCCTCGCGCCGAGCTCGATGGGCACCAAGATCAGCTACGTCAATGGCGAGTTCACCGTCACCGACGGCCCGTTCGCCGAGGCCAAGGAGCTGGTCGGCGGCTGGGCGCTGATGGAGTGCCGCGACAAGGACGAGGCGATCGAGTGGACCAAGAGGTTCCTCATCGTCGCCGGCGGCGGCGAGTCGCGAATCCGCCCGGTGATGGGCCCGGACTGATCCGGCGAGCCTTACCCGTCGATCGGGTCCTGGCTGCTGACCCCGTCGCTGACCACGTGCTGGGTCCAGGCTGAGCCGTCCCACCATCGGTACTGGTGCCGGCCACTGGGGTCGGCCGCCCATTGGCCGGCCGGAACGGGGGCGGCGATCGGCGCTTGAACGGCGGACGGCAGTGCGGCACTGGATGCCCAGGTCCGGCCGCCGTACTCGGTGGGATCCGACCCGATGCTCGCACCGGCTTGCAGCGCCGGCGCAGGGACGCCGATCCTGGCGTCGGCGTAGGCGTATTGGCTGGCCTGCGGGTAGACCGGCATCGGACGGCGACGCCCCTGACGCTCGGCGATCGCGATCAGGACCAAGCCGATCACGAATGAGAGGAACATGATCACGCCCCAGATCCAAGGGCTCCAGCCCCATGGGGTCCGGCCGTACTCCCGCTCGAACCGTCGCGATTCCTGGTAACCGGCGATCCCGAACACAACGAGCAGGAGGAAGAAGAAGAGATTCATCACGCACCTCCCGCGTCGTCCCGCTATCGGCACCTTTCGTCCCGCTCTTGATTGGCCGTCCCGTCCACCGGGCGCGCGGCAGCGAGCACCCCGCTCACCGACACGCCCGCGGTGCGGTTAAGGCACACCGCGCCGGGCGCCGATGGTCGGGTATGCGCGGTCGGCCGCCGTGGAGCCCCAAACGAGTGTTGATCCTCGCTGGGGTCGGCGCAGCCCTGCTCGCAATCGCCGCCCTGATCGGACCCCCTTCGCAGGTCGACACGCTGACCTGCGACGTCGGCGGCCCGTGCAGTGCGGTGTACGCACGCCTGGTGGTTGACGTCGTCGGGTGGATCGGCGCGTGGTTCGCGGTCCTGGGGGTCCCGGTTGCCGTCACGCGGGCGATCCGCCTGCGACGCCGAGCCCGCCCGACCGGCGGGTGATCGTCGTCCTCATGGCCGGAAATGGCGCGACACGCCGGAGAAGTCGTCGTGGGGGCGAAGATCGGCGGGAGTTTGGCGGTAGCGGGCGGCGGATGGTCTGATCGGGTGTCGTGACGGACTCCACCACTTCGGCCGCGGTCGAGTCCGTCGTACGGATCGAGTTCCCGCGCCTGGTAGCCGGACTGGCCCGCTACACCGGCGACGTCGGCCTCGCCGAGGACCTCGCCCAGGACGCCGTCGTCGCCGCGCTCGAGCAGTGGCCGGCCTCCGGCGTGCCGCGCAACGCCGGCGCGTGGCTGATGAGCGTCGCCAAACGCCGTGCGATCGACTTGTTCCGGCGCAACCGCCGGCTCGAACGCAAGTACGCCGAGATCGGGCGCGACCTCGCCGTGGCCGATGCCGGCCACGATCCCGACCTCGACTGGGTAATCGACGAGGACATCGACGACGACCTGCTCCGGCTGCTCTTCGTCGCCTGCCACCCGGTCCTGCCGATGCCGTCGCGGGTCGCGCTGACGCTGCGGATGCTCGGCGGTCTCACGACCACGGAGATCGCCCGTGCGTATCTCGTCGCCGAGCCGACGATCGCGCAACGGATCGTCCGGGCGAAGAAGGCGATCGCGAACGCGGGGGTGCCGTTCGAGGTGCCCGTCGGCGCGGAGCGCAACGACCGACTCGCCGCCGTACTCGAAGTGATCTACCTGATCTACAACGAGGGCTACTCGGCGACCACTGGCAACGACTGGATCCGCCCGGCACTTTGCTACGACGCGCTGCGACTCGGCCGGGTGCTTGCCGAGCTCATGCCCGATGAGCCGGAGGTGCACGGCCTGGTTGCGCTGATGGAGATCCAGTCGTCGCGGTTCGCGGCCCGGACCGCGCCGGACGGTACGCCGATCCTGTTGCTTGACCAGGACCGCACCCGCTGGGACCGGCTGCTGATCAACCGCGGGCTCGCCGCCATCGCCCGGGCCGAGGCGCTTGGCACGCACCCGGGGCCTTACCTGCTGCAGGCCGAGATCGCCGCCTGCCACGCGCGGGCGTTCCGCGCCGGGGACACCGAATGGGCGCGGATGGCCGACCTGTACGCCGAACTCGTCGCGATCCGCCCTTCGCCGATCATCGAGCTCAACCGCGCGGTTGCGATCTCGATGGCATCCGGCCCGCAGGCCGGGCTCGACGTCGTGGACGCGATCACGGGCGCTAAAGAGCTTGCCGGATATCACCTGTTGCCGAGCGTCCGCGGCGACCTGTTGTGGAAGCTCGGCCGCGTCGACGAGGCGCG
>CAYNDD010000405.1:0-2600 GCA_964395425.1 uncultured Frankiaceae bacterium | reverse complement strand
CGTTCGATGTTGTCCAGCGGCACGGAGTTCTTTCGGGCCTTGACCATCGCGTCGTAGAGCGTCGGGTTTCCGTCGGGGTCTCCCCCGCCGGTGCGCGCCGCGACCTCGATGTTCTTGATCAGCTTGGCGAACAGCTTGCCCCGCCGGGCATCGACGACCGCCTTCTTGTGCTTGGTCGTCGCCCACTTGGAATGCCCACTCATCGGTGCATCCTCATGCCGCGCGCTCCTTGACCATGGTCACGAACATCTGATGAATCCGCGAGTCGCCGGTCAGCTCGGGGTGAAACGACGTCGCGAGCAGCGATCCCTGCCGGACCGCGACAATTCTATCCGCGGCCCGCCCGAGCACCTCGACCTCGTCGCCGACCTCCTCGGCCCACGGCGCCCGGATGAACACGGCGTCGAACTCCCCGATCCCGTCGATCGTGACCGGGCCCTCGAAGGAGTCGACCTGCCGCCCGAACGCGTTGCGCCGCACGGTCATGTCGATGCCGCCGAGGACGACCTGGTCATCGGTCGCGTCGAGCACCCGGTCGGCCAGCAGGATCATCCCGGCACACGACCCGTACGCCGGCAACCCCTTCGCCAGCGCCGCTCGCAGCGGCTCGAGGACCTCGAAGGTCACGAGCAGCTTGCCGATCGTGGTCGACTCCCCGCCGGGCACGATGATGCCGTCGACCTCGTCGAGATCGGTCGGGCGGCGAACCGCGACCGGCTCGGCACCCGCAACCCGGAGCGCGGCGACGTGCTCGCGCACGTCACCTTGCAGCGCAAGCACGCCTACCCGAGGAGCGCGCACGGTCACAACCCGAATCCCAGCGAAGCGGCGAAGACAGCGAACGTCGTCGTGGGCTATCTACCAGCCGCGCTGCGCGAGCCGGTGATCCACCGGCAACTCGTCCACGTTGATACCGACCATCGCCTCGCCCAGCCCGCGGCTGACCTTCGCCACCACGTCGGCGTCGTCGTACATCGTGGTGGCCGCGACGATCGCGCGGGCCCGAGCGGCCGGATCGCCGGACTTGAAGATGCCGCTTCCGACGAAGACGCCGTCCGCACCGAGCTGCATCATCATCGCCGCGTCGGCCGGCGTCGCGATCCCGCCTGCGGTGAACAGCACGACTGGTAGCGCGCCGCTGGCGGCAACCTCGCGGACCAGCTCGTACGGCGCCTGGAGCTCCTTCGCCGCGACGTAGAGCTCGTCCTCGCTCAGCGACGACAGCCGGCGGATCTCGCCCCGGATCGCGCGCATGTGCGTGACCGCGTTGGAGACGTCACCGGTGCCGGCCTCGCCCTTGGAGCGGATCATCGCCGCACCTTCGGCGAGCCGGCGAAGCGCCTCACCGAGATTCGTCGCGCCGCAGACGAACGGCACGGTGAAACCCCACTTGTCGATGTGGTTGGTGTAGTCGGCCGGGGTCAGCACCTCGGACTCGTCGATGTAGTCGACCCCGAGCGCCTGCAACACCTGGGCCTCGGCGAAGTGGCCGATGCGGGCCTTCGCCATGACCGGGATCGAGACCGCCGCGATGATCCCGTCGATCATGTCGGGGTCGCTCATCCGCGAGACGCCGCCCTGGGCGCGGATGTCGGCCGGCACCCGCTCGAGCGCCATAACGGCGACCGCGCCGGCGTCCTCCGCGATCTTTGCCTGCTCGGCCGTGACGACGTCCATGATCACGCCGCCCTTGAGCATCTCCGCCATACCGCGCTTGACGCGCGCTGTCCCGACTGCCTGTCCGTCCGTCACGGCTCAATCGTAGGCCCAGACGCAACCGGGATCTGTGCGGTCGGAAGCTCGGCGTCCGCCATCTCGAAGTACGCCGGATGCCGTGCGTGGCCCGCGAGGCGCAGCCAGCGAACCACCCGAAGGTCACGGACGGCGAGCACGTCGCGCACGGTGTCGTTGTAGAACCGGCGGGCGAACGAGGCACGAAGCGCAGCGTCGTGCATCTCGGTGGCGGCCGGCGAAGGCGTCGTGAAGCTCTCGGGTGACGATGTGGCCGCCTGGAGCAGCGCTCGGGTGACGGCGGTCTCGGCAACCTCGCGGTCGCCGCCCAGACCAGGTGTCTCAGCCGCGGTCCTGGCCGCGCTGGCCAGCGCCGCCGCAGCCTCGGGCTTGAGCGAGACGCTGGCGCCGAAAGCGCCGGCCATCGCCGCGCGTCGCAGCAGCTGGGCGGTCAGCCCGGCGGCGGCCGCGTCGACCCGGGCATGCAGTCGGTCGAGCCGGCGGGCGGTCCGCAACGCGTAGAGCGCGACCAGCGCAACGACGACGACCGCCGCGATGAGATACGCCACGCGCTGACGTTACCGCCGCTAGCTCGTCGCCATCCCTTGCTCGAGGGTGGTCACGTCCACCTCGACCGGCTCTTCCACGACCCGCCCGGTCGACGCGGCGATTGCGGTCTCGTAGACCCGCAACACCTCCCCGCACACGACCGACCAGTCGTAGCGAGCGACCGCGTGGCGGGCCGCCGTACGCAGCTGGTCGCGACGGGCCGGCGCGCTGAGCAGGCCCGAGCACGCGGCCGCCAGCGAGATCGGGTAGCCGGCGCCGGCCAGGTCACCGAGCTCGCCGTCGTCGAGCACCCGGGCAAA
>CAYNDD010000404.1:0-2609 GCA_964395425.1 uncultured Frankiaceae bacterium | reverse complement strand
GACCGGTCGAGGTCGACCCGGAAGGAAAGGTGACCCGGTGTGTGGCCGGGAGTGGCCAAGGCGTACACACCCGGTGCGAGCTCGGTGTCGCCGGTCAACGGTCGCCATTCGGTCGACGCGGCTTGCCAGTCCGGCGCGTGGAAGCCGTCGGCCAGGTCGACCTGCCCGCTGCGCGCGAACTCCAGCTCGTCACTGTGGATAGCAATCGGTACGCCGGCTTGCGCCAGGGTCGGGATGCCCCCTGAGTGGTCCAGATGCAGGTGACTGATGGCGGCAAGGGAGATTTCGCCGACCGCGACCCCGACGTGGGCAAGCGCAGCTGTTAAGGGATCCCCCTCCAAGCCCCAACACCACTTGCCCACGTCGGATGGCGGTCGCGGATACAGGTGCCAGGGGTCGGCCGCGTCGTCCCTGGCGCCAGCGGATGCTTCGTAGGACTGATGAGTGGCAGGCGTTTCGAGCGCCTGCCGACCCATCCCCGAATCCAGCAGGACCCAGCCATTCGCGGTTTCGACCAGGATGCCGATGAGTGGCTCCCAGTACAGCCGCGGAGACCCGCCGCGCAAGGACAGCGCTTTGGTCACATGCTCGGCTCCGTACTGCAGCACGAACATGCGTCGGGCGTTACCGCTGGACATGGTTGACGCGTTCCCTCCTTTACGAGCTTGCGGTGGCTAGGGCGTAATTGAAGTTCCACGGCAGCACCGGATAGGTCACGAGGTTCGCCAACCCAGGCCGGTACACGATCACATCCTTGAGATCTGCAAGGCCGAGGAACGACCCGGCATCGAATCCGAGCTTCGCTCCCTGGAGGAACTGCTGGCTTCGCCCTGCCGCGCTCGGGTTCGTGAACCCGGCGTTGAACAGCGTGTCCGCCTGCTTGTTGCAGTACCCCAGGTAGTTCAGCGGAGTGCCGCACTGGAAGACCAGGTACGCCAGGGAGCCGGGAAATGCATCGTCCGGATAGAAGTGGACGAGCATGATGTCCGGAGCCTTGGCCGGCGCCTGGGCCGTGTTGTCGAACTGCGCGGTCGGCATGACGCGGGCGCTTGCTGAGATTCCCGCGGCCTGCAGCTTGGCGATGATCTCGTCGGCAGCCTGGGACTGAAGGCTGATGTCGTCCGACGCGTAGGCGACGGTCAGTGCCGGCACATGGACGCTCTTGAACGAGCTCAACTGCGGGTACGTCCATGGTGTGGTCGGGGTAAGCATGGTCTTGGCGTAGTTGGACAGCGCAGGTGTGGCGTAACCGGAGTAGGCCTGGCTGATCCAGCTCTGCGGGTTGATCGCCGCTGCGATCTTCTGCCGCTCGGCCTGGTTGGTGATGCGATGCGTGTTGACGATCGCCAGCTCCATGCCCAGCGTGTTCCACGAGAGCACCTTCAATGGCGCCGGCACCTGCCCGAGCTGTTGGAACGGGTACTGGTCGACGAAGTCGAGCTGACCGGCCCGCAACTGCAGGATCTCCTGCTCAAGCGACGGGATGATCTTGATGTCATAGCCGTTGAAGTACGGTTTCGGACCCCAGTAGTCGGCGAACCGACGCAGCGAGTACTCGTTGCCCCGGTCGTAAGTGGTCAGGACGTAGGGACCTGTGCCGTCCTCATGCTTGCTCAGCCAGGTCTTCGACGCATCCTTGCCATCGACGTGCGCCGGCGTGAACGCCTGAGGGCCGATCACCTTCGGTCCCCACGGGCTGCAGAGCGAGTCGAGGAAGCCGTAGTTCGAGTGGTTCAGCGTGACGGTGATCGTCGACGGGCTGGGCGTCTGGATGCTCTTGACGTCGCCGAGGAAGTAACCGGTGAAGAAGTCTTGGTTATGCACCCTTCGCTCGAAAGACTGCTTGACGTTCGCTGACGTCATGGTCGATCCGTCGTGGAACTTCACTCCGGTCCGGAGCTGGAAGGTGAACGTCTTCGCGTCGGCCGACGCGGTCCAGCTCTTGGCCAGCAGGCCCTCGATGTGGTTGGTGCCGGGGGCGTACTGCAGCAGCCCTTGGTACATCGCCTCGATCATGCCGAGACCCTCGACCTCGAAGTTGTTGTCGGGGTCGATGTTGCCGACGTCCTCGTTGAACGCCGTACGCAGCACCTTGTCAGCTCCTCCGACCGATCCTCCGGAGGAACCTCCGCCACCGCTGCCGCTACCGCTGCTCCCGCAACTGGTCGCGATGGCGGTGAGCGCAACCGCGATCGCGACGAATACCTTCCTGGTGCGCATTGCGTCGGTCCTCCCTCTTGATGGCTGGCACGACTGGCCGCCTCCCCGGCGCCAGAGCTTGGTTCTGAACGGCCCTGCTGTTGGTGGATTCACTCGAGACTCACCCTCGGGTCGGCGACTGCCTGCAGCACGTCGACCAAGGCATTGATGACGATGTAGGTGATTCCGAACAGAAGCGCGACGCCGAGGGTCGCGTTGAGATCCGAACGCGAAAGCGCCTCGCTGAGGTAGAGCCCGAGGCCGGGCCATCCGAAGATCTGCTCGACGATGATGAGGTTGGCGAACAGCAAACCGATCTGCAGGCCGGTCATCGAGATTGCTGCCGTTGAGGCATTGCGCAAGACGTGTCGGACCAGAATCTTGAACTCGGTCAGCCCTTTCGACCGCGC
>CAYNDD010000403.1:0-2643 GCA_964395425.1 uncultured Frankiaceae bacterium | reverse complement strand
TGCCGGTGGTGGTGAGTCAGCGTGACGACCCGCATGGCCTGTCCATCGGCGATCGGCGGGTGGCCTTCGGCCCGTGGGGGGTCGACGAGGTCGAGTTGCAGCTGGTCGCGCACGCCGGCGCGCCGGTTCGCCCACTTCACCGGGGCGCGTCGGGCGGCGAGCTCTCGCGGGTGATGCTGGCGGTCGAGATCGTGCTGGCCGGGGTCGACGGCGTGCCGGCGTTCATCTTCGACGAGGTTGACGCGGGCGTCGGCGGGCGGGCCGCGATCGAGGTCGGCAAGCGGCTGGCGAGCCTGGCCAGAGGCGCACAGGTGATCGTGGTGACCCACCTGCCGCAGGTGGCCGCGTTCGCCGACCGGCACGTGGTCGTCGCGAAGACCGACGCCGGCCTGGTCACGTCGACCGCGGTCGATCTCGTCGACGGCCAGGCCCGGTTGCGCGAGCTGTCCCGGATGCTCGGCGGGCTCGAGGACTCGGCGCTCGCCCACGATCACGCGGAGGAGCTGCTCGCGACCGCTGCCGCCGCGAAATCCGGCCGGTCGTGAGCCTAAGGCGACGATGCCGGACGCCCTGACGACAGCGCTCTGGCAGACTTCGAACCGATGAGGCTTGCCACCCTGCGGCGAACCCGCGCCGGCGACGATCCGCCGGGCGTGGTCGGGCCCGTGCGCCTCGACCGGCGGACGAAGACGCTGACCCGCCGACTGCGCCCCGGCGACATCGCCCTGATCGACCATGTCGACCTCGACCGGCTGGCCGCCGAAGCCCTGGTGGCCTGCCAGGTCGCCGTTGTCGTCAACGTCGCACCGAGCGTGTCCGGCCGCTATCCCAACCTCGGGCCCAGCATCCTGGTCGCCGCCGGCGTACCGCTGATCGACGACGTCGGGCCCGAGGCGTTCGGCCAGCTGCGCGAGGGCGATCAGGTGCGGGTGTTTCAGGACACTGTGTTCGCCCTTGACGGCCGGGTGCTCGCGAAGGGCGCCGAGCAGAGCGTCGAGAGCGTGGCGCTCGCGATGGCCGACGCGCGGGAGGGTCTGTCCACCCAGCTCGAGGCGTTCGCGTCGAACACGATGGAATACCTCCGGCGCGAACGCGACCTGCTGCTCGACGGCGTCGGTGTGCCCGACATCAAGACCAACCTCGAGGGCCGCCACGTCCTGGTAGTGGTGCGGGGCTACACCTACCGCGAGGACCTCGTCGCGCTCCGGCACTACGTCCGCGAATACAAGCCGATGCTGATCGGCGTGGACGGAGGCGCGGACGCACTGCTCGAACGTGGGCTCAAACCGCACCTGATCGTCGGCGACATGGACTCGGTCAGCGACGGGGCGCTGCGGTGCGGTGCCGAGGTCGTGGTCCACGCCTACCGCGACGGCACCGCACCCGGCCTGGCGCGGGTGCAGGAGCTCGGCATCACCCCCGTCGTGTTCCCGGCGGCCGGCACGAGCGAGGACGTCGCCCTTCTGCTCGCCGACGACAAGGGTGCCGCACTGATCGTGGCGGTCGGCACCCATGCGACCCTCGTGGAGTTCCTCGACAAGGGCCGGGCCGGCATGGCGAGCACCTTCCTCACCCGGCTGCGGGTCGGCGGCAAGCTGGTCGACGCGAAGGGCGTGAGCCGGCTGTATCGCAGTCGGATCCCGGTGACAACCCTGATCCTGCTCGTGCTGGCGACCGCGATCGCCTTCGTGGTCGCGCTGTATGTCACCCCGGGCGGCGCGCTCTACCGCGAATACTTCGCCACGGACTGGGACCACTTCACCCGTTGGATCCACGGGCTGCTGTGACCGGCCCGAGGGGGCGCGCCGCACGACGGCGCGCGGTGGTGACGCTCGTCGCGTTCGCCGCCTTGACCAGCGTGGTCGCCGGTCCCGCGATCGCGGCGTCGAACATTCCGCTCCACTCGCTCACGCTGACCGGTGGCAAGAGCCCCTTCTACGATCTCGACCTGCCGATCGTCGGCGGCGCGCACTACCTCGTCTTCAGCGACCAGCCGTATCCCTACGCCACCGAGACCTTGCGGCTGCGCACGAGCGCCGGTACGACGTCGACCCTCGCCTTTGACTCCTCCACCGAGGAGGAGCCGACCTCGCTCGCTGGGTCGTCACTGACCGGCGCGGACGACTTCGAGAGCACGCCGGGGGTCACGCAGAACAACGTCGAGTGGTGGAACCTCGCGACCGGCACCAGCGGCATCCTCGACCTGCCGTTGTCCGACACCTACCTCGGGTCGGCGCCGGACGGGATCCTCGCGATCGGGCCGAACGGAGGGCTGCAGGACCATCCGTCGACCGGTCAGCCGGCGACCAAGCTGGGTACACCGTTCCCGAGCGCGGCGGCCGGCACCGTCCCAGTCGCACTGGCCGCCGACGGCGGCATCGTCCTGTCCGAGGCGGGTGTCTTCGTCTCCATGTCCTGGAAGCACCCGGGCACCTTCACCGGCCTTGACGTCAAGGCCGCCGGCGATACCGACGCCTTCTGCTCATCGCTCGCCGCCGGCAATGCCGGTTGTGGGGCGACGGACTCGACCGGGCATCCGCTGATCATCCGCGCGCCGGTGAGCGGCGGCCCGCCGGTGGTCACCCGGCTGGCGAAATCGGCGTGTCCCGACCAGGTCGTCACCACGGCGTCGGTCACCGCGTG
>CAYNDD010000402.1:0-2666 GCA_964395425.1 uncultured Frankiaceae bacterium | reverse complement strand
CTTGAGCCGGCCCGGCGTGTCGCAGCCGATCACCCGCCCGTGGTCGAGCACCGCCACCCGGTCGAGGACCGTCTCGGCCTCGATCACGTTGTGGGTCACCAGCACGATCGTCACACCGGACTCGTCGCGACGGCGGCGCAGTGCCGACCACACCGTCCGCCGGGCCACCGGGTCGAGACCGGTGGTCGGCTCGTCGAGGATCAGCACCGGCCGATCGGCGGCGAGCGCCGCGGCCACCCCGGCCAGCCGGCGCTGCCCGCCCGAGAGCCGCACCAACGGCTGGTCCATCAGTGGCCCGAGGCCGAGCTCGTCGATCAGGCCGGTCGCCCGCCGGTCCGCCTCCCGGCGCGGCAGTCCGCGCAGCCGACCCGAGGTGGCGACCGCCGCACGCACGGTCAGCTCGGCCAGCGCGGGCTCGTCCTGCGCGAGGTAGGCCACCAGCCGCGACGCGACCGTCGGGTCGGCGCAGAGATCGTGGCCGAACAACGACAGCGAGCCGGCGTCCGGCCGGACCAGGCCGACCAGCTGGCGGACCAGCGTGGTCTTGCCCGCACCGTTCGGCCCGAGCAGGCCGAAGATCGCACCGGCCGGGATGGTCAGGTCGATGCCCCGGTTGGCCGGCTCGACCGCGCCCCGATAGCTCTTCTGCAGCCCTCGGATCTCGTAGGCCGTACCGCGGTTCACCCCACCAGCGTCGCGCATCGACACCGCCGCCGGGCGCCCAACCCGGCAAATCGGGCCGCGGAGCGTTCAGCCGGAGACGCAGCCCGGGCCGAGCAGCTCCTTGAGGTCGGCCATCACGGCCGGCCCGGTGCTGACCCGCAACCGGTCGTCGAGCCGCAGCACCGTGGAGCGACCGGCCGAGGTCAGCTGCAACTGCACCTCAGTGGTGCCCGGGTGGCTGGCGAGCACCTCCTTGAGCCGGTCGACCACCGGCGGCGTGCAGCGGGTCGCCGGCAGTGTGATCGTCACCGGCCCGCGCGGCCCTTCACTGATGTCGGGCACGGTGACGTCCAGCGCGATCAGGCGGGGCACTTCCTCACGCTTGTCGATCCGCGCCCGCACCAGCAGTACGGCGTCCTCGGCGATGTGCACCGCGCACTCCTGGTAACAGTTCGGGAAGAACAGCACCTCGACCGCACCCTCGAGGTCCTCCAAGGTCGCGGTCGCCCACGAGTCGCCGCGCTTGGTCATCTTGCGGGCCACCGTCGACAGGATCCCGCCGACCGTCACGATCGACCCGTCGCCGCGGTCCTCGCCCGACAGTGCGGACACCGGGCAGTCGACCGCCGCCGAGATCACGTGCTCGATTCCCAGCAGCGGGTGGTCCGAGACATACAGGCCGAGCATCTCGCGCTCGAAAGCAAGCAGGATCGTCTTGTCCCACTCAGTGACCGGGATGGTCAGCTCCATCCCCAGCGACGGCGCGGCTTCGTCGTCACCGCCGAACAGGTCGTACTGCCCGACCGCCTCGGCCCGCTTGGTGTCCAGGCACGCATCGACCGCCTCGGCGTGGATCCGCAACAGTCCCTGGCGGGTGTGCCCGAGCGAGTCGAAGGCCCCGGCCTTGATCAGCGACTCGATGACCTTCTTGTTGCACACGACCGGCTCGACCTTGGCCAGGAAGTCGGCGAACCCCGAGAACGCCCCCCGGCTCTTGCGGGTCGCGCAGATCGAGGCGACCACGTTCGTGCCGACATTGCGAATGCCGGCCAGGCCGTAACGGATGTCGGTGCCGACCGGTGCGAAGTCGGCATTCGAGGAGTTGACGTCCGGCGGCAGCACCTTGACGCCCATCCGCCGGCACTCGTGCAGATAGAGCGCGCTCTTGTCCTTGTCGTCGCGCACCGAGGTGAGCAGGGCGGCCATGTATTCGGCCGGGTACTTGCCCTTGAGGTACGCCGTCCAGTACGACACCAGGCCGTAACCGGCGGCATGGGACTTGTTGAACGCGTAGTCGGCGAACGGGATCAGCGTTTCCCAGAGCTTGTCGATCGCCGCGTCGCCGTAGCCGTTGGCGTGCATGCCGTCGCGGAACGGCACCTTCTCCTTGTCCAGGATCGCCTTCTTCTTCTTGCCCATGGCGCGACGGAGAAGATCGGCCCCGCCGAGTGAGTAGCCGGCGACCTTCTGAGCGATCGCCATGACCTGCTCCTGGTAGACGATCACTCCGTAGGTCTCGGCGAGGATCTCGGCGAGCGGCTCGGCGAACTCCGGATGGATCGGGGTCATCGGGGCCCGGCCGTGCTTGCGCTCGACGTAGGCGATGTGGCTGCCCATCCCCATCGGTCCTGGCCGGTAGAGCGCGTTCAGCGCGGCAATGTCCTCGAAGGTCGACGGCTGCAGTGACCGGATCAGCGAGCGCATCGGGCCGCCCTCGAACTGGAAGACGCCGATCGTGTCACCGCGGCAGAGCAGTTCGTAGGCCTCGGGTCGGTCCAGCGGCAGGGCTTCGAGATCGATGTCTTCACCGCGGTTGTCCTTGATGTGGCGGATCGCGTCGTCGAGGACGGTCAGGTTGCGCAGCCCCAGGAAGTCCATCTTGAGCAGGCCGAGCGACTCGCAGGCACCCATGTCGAACTGGGTGATGATCGCGCCGTCCTGCTCCCGACGCTGGATCGGGATGACGTCGAGCAGCGGCTCCCGCGACAGGATCACGCCGGCCG
>CAYNDD010000401.1:0-2671 GCA_964395425.1 uncultured Frankiaceae bacterium | reverse complement strand
GAGCAGGTCGCCGAGCCGGCCGCTGAGCCGGTGGAGGCAGTCGAGGCGGTCGCCGCGACGTCCTGAACGGACGTCCGCGCTAGGCGGGTTCGGCCGGCAGGTCAGGGACGACCGGCTGCGGCGGCACGGCGCCGGTCGCGGCCGAGCGCACGAACGCGCCGGCGTGGCCCGCGTGGGCCGCAAGCACGCTCGGGTCAGCGAGCTCGGTGAGGCTCTCTCGTGACGTCGTCAGCGCCGCGTCGATCGCGCCCATCGCCTGCTCGGTGTCGCCGGCCACGAGCGCGTATTTCGCGATCGCGAGCTGCTGGACGAGGTCGTCGCCGCGTTCGAGTGCAACGCCCGGATCGAGGTCCGGCCTGGGCTCGCCGGGGCCGGCGGACTCGCGGTCCGGCTCGCTCGAACGGTCTGGCACGGATCCCCTCCTGATTCGCCTGCGATGATTGTCGTGCCCGCCGTACGGCTCGCTAAAGCAAGACGCGCCAAGATGATCACTAAGAGCCATCCGGCAGTGACTGAGCATGGCCACGCTCGGTTTGACCGGCCAGGGAGGCACTCCGTACTCTGAACGGTCGGACGCGCTCCGTGCGCAGGCCCGGGAAGTACCGCGGCCCACCGATCAGTCATCGAGCCGGGCGCCGACGTAGCGCCGGAGAAGCAGGGAGTTCGACCGTGTACGCGATCGTCCGCAGTGGCGGCCACCAGCACAAGGTCGCGGTCGGTGACACCCTGACCGTCGACCGGCTGACGAACGCCCCCGGTGAGTCCATCACCCTGCCGGCGGTGCTCCTGGTCGACGACGCCGGCGCGGTCACGACCGACGGTGCGGCCCTGTCGAAGACGACCGTGACCGCGGAGATCGTCGAGCAGACCAAGGGCCCGAAGATCCAGATCCACCTGTTCAAGAACAAGACCGGGTATCACCGGCGTCAGGGCCACCGCGCCAAGCTGACGACGCTGCGCGTGACCGGCATCGAGACCGGAAAGTAGACCGCCATGGCTCACAAGAAGGGTGCGTCCTCCAGCCGGAACGGGCGCGACTCCAACTCCCAGCGCCTCGGCGTGAAGCGCTTCGGCGGCCAGCAGGTCAACGCCGGCGAGATCCTGGTCCGCCAGCGCGGCACGCACTTCCACCCGGGTGACAACGTCGGGCGCGGCGGCGACGACACTTTGTTCGCTCTGGTGGCCGGCGCCGTTCAGTTCGGTCGTCGGCGTGGCCGTCGGGTCGTCAACATCACGACGGCCGAGTCTGCTGCGGCGACAGCCGACAGCAGCGTCTGACCGGTCGCGGCATGGCCGCGACCTTCGTGGATCGTGCGCTTCTCCACGCCTCGGCTGGCGACGGCGGGAACGGCTGCGCGTCGGTCCACCGGGAGAAGTTTAAGCCGCTGGGTGGGCCCGACGGCGGCGACGGCGGTCGCGGCGGTGACGTCGTACTGCTGGTCGACCCGAGTGTGACCACGCTGCTCGACCTGCACCGCCACCCGCATCGGCGCGCCGGGAGCGGGAAGGCCGGCCAGGGATCGAACCGATCCGGCGCCGAGGGCGGTGACCTTGTGATCGGCGTGCCCGACGGCACCGTTGTCCGCGACGCCGAGACCGGTGAGCTGCTCGCTGATCTGGTCGGTGCCGGCACCCGGTTCGTGGCGGCAAAGGGCGGGCGCGGCGGGCTGGGCAACGCCGCACTGGCATCCTCGCGGCGCAAGGCCCCGGGCTTCGCGCTGCTCGGCGAGCCGGGGGACTCGCTCGAGGCCGTGCTGGAGCTCAAGAGCGTCGCCGACGTGGCGCTGGTCGGCTACCCGAATGCCGGGAAATCCTCGCTGATCGCCGCACTGTCGGCGGCCCGGCCCAAGATCGCCGACTATCCCTTCACGACCTTGGTGCCCAACCTCGGAGTGGTCGAGGCGGGGGACACCGTGTTCACTGTCGCCGACGTCCCCGGCCTGATTCCGGGCGCGAGCAGCGGCAAGGGTCTCGGCCTGGAGTTCTTGCGGCACATCGAGCGCTGCGCGGTGATCGTGCACGTCGTCGACTGCGCGATCGCCGACTCCGAGCGCAACCCGGTGGCCGATCTCGCGCAGATCGAGGCCGAGCTTGCGGCGTACGACGAGGTCGTCGACGGCGGGCTGCTCGGCCGGCCGCGGATCGTGGCGCTGAACAAGATCGACGTTCCCGACGCGAAGGACCTGGCCGACATGGTCCGCGCGGACATCGCGGCCAGTTGCGACTATCCGGTCTTCGAGGTGTCGGCGGCGACCCGCGCGGGGCTGCGCGAGCTCGGCTTCGCGATGGCCGAGGCGGTTGCCGCGTCGAGGGCTGCAACGGTCGACGTGGAGCCGGCTCGGATCGTGCTTCGGCCGAGGGCGGCGCGGGAAGCGGGTTTCACGGTCGAGGCGATCGGCGAGCAGGAGTTCGTCGTGTCCGGGGACCGGCCGCGGCGATGGGTGCTGCAAACCGACTTCACCAACGACGAGGCGGTCGGCTACCTCGCCGATCGGCTGGCCCGGCTCGGCGTCGAGGACCAGCTCGCGAAGCTCGGCGCGCAGCAAGGCGCGGCGGTGACGATCGGTGAGGTGACCTTCGACTGGGAGCCGACACTGCGTGACGGCGTCGGCCTGCCGCACGGCCTGCGCGGCACGGACGAGCGGCTCGAGGACCACAACCGGCCGCGGGC
>CAYNDD010000400.1:0-2677 GCA_964395425.1 uncultured Frankiaceae bacterium | reverse complement strand
CCCTGGTGGCCTCGCGGACGTCGCCGATCCGGCTGTCGTTCTCCGCGGACGGGGTGATCCTCGAAGCTGGCGGGGTCGACGAAGCCGAGGCCCAGGAGTCGTTGCCCGGGTCGTTCGAGGGGGAGCCGCTCACGATCGCCTTCAACGCGACGTACCTGCTTGACGGGCTGGGCTCGCTCGACTCGGACGAGGCCCGGTTGGCTTTCACCGGGCCGACCAAGCCGGCGGTGCTGACCGGCAAGGCCGACGCCGACGGCGGAGCCGACCACCGTTACCTCTTGATGCCCGTGCGTCTAGCGACATGACCCGCGGCGCCCGGACACCGGCTCGCGGCGTTGTCGTCGTCGGCGGTAGGTCTACTACCGCGCTCCTCCTCCGCCTTGCGAATCCGGCGCCCGGATCACCGCAGGCCCCGCCGGGTGAGAAGTGGGCACACCACTAACGTCGTAGAGATCCCGGGGCGGTTACCAGGAGGCTGGCGTGGAGCTCGGAATGATCGGACTCGGCCGGATGGGCGGCAACATGGCCGAGCGGCTTCGTCGCGCCGGCCACACGATCGTCGGTTTCGACCAGTCGCCCGACAGCGGTCGTGATGCCGACAGCCTGGCCGATCTGGTCGCGAAGCTGACTGCGCCACGGTCGGTCTGGGTGATGGTGCCGGCCGGCCGGCCGACGGCAGAAACCATTGCGGCGCTTGGTGATCTGCTGCAGCCGGGCGATCTGGTGATCGACGGCGGCAACTCGCGCTACACCGACGATCAGCTGCACGCGGCCGCGCTGGCGGAGAAGCAGATCGGGTTCATCGACTGCGGTGTTTCCGGTGGCGTGTGGGGACTCACCGAGGGTTACGGGCTGATGGCCGGCGGCAGCGATCACGACATCGCGATGGTGCAGCCGATCTTCGACAGCCTGAGACCGGACGACGATTCAGGGTTCGTCCACGCGGGCACGGTCGGCGCCGGTCACTTCGCCAAGATGGTCCACAACGGAATCGAGTACGGGATCATGCAGGCCTACGCCGAGGGCTGGGAGCTGCTCGAGGCGACCGATCTCGTCACCGACGTGCGGGCGACCTTTGCCGCCTGGCAGAAGGGCACCGTGGTCCGGTCGTGGCTGCTTGATCTTGCGGTCCGGGCGCTGGATGCGGACCAGCACCTGGACAAGCTCAAGGGATTTGCCCAGGACTCCGGCGAAGGTCGATGGACGGTCGAGGCCGCGATCGACCACGCGGTGCCGCTGCCGGTGATCACCGCGGCGCTGTACGCGCGGTTCGCCTCTCGCCAGGAGGACTCGCCGGCGATGAAGATGGTCGCGGCGTTGCGGGCCCAGTTCGGCGGGCATGCGGTGGAATCGGCGGGTGGTGACGGTGGTGGTGGCGCGGCGCCCGGATCTTCCGCCGACGCCTACCCCACGGCGTAGGTCCTCGCTCGTGCCGGTGATGCGCTGATGTACCTCCGTTCACTCGCGGTCACCGACTTTCGTTCCTATCCGGGCGCCGAGCTGGAGTTCGAGCCCGGGGTCACTGCGCTGGTCGGACCGAACGGCCACGGCAAGACGAACCTGGTCGAGGCGCTCGGCTACCTCGCGACGTTGTCGAGCCATCGGGTCGCGACCGACGCACCGCTGGTCCGCAGCGGGGCCGAGCGTGCGGTGGTGCGTGGCACCGTCGTACGCGATGAGCGGGACACCCTCCTCGAGGTCGAGATCACCCCGGGCAAGGCAAACCGGGCCCGCATCAACGGCGCCGCGGTGCCCAAGGCCCGCGACGTGCTCGGGGTCCTGCGAAGCGTGCTGTTCGCCCCGGAGGACCTCGGCATCGTCAAGGGCGACCCGGCGCTGCGCAGGACCTATCTCGACGACCTGCTGGTCGCCCGCTCGCCGCGGTACGCCGCGGTCCACGCCGACTACGAGCGGGTGCTGAAGCAGCGCAACGCCCTGCTCAAGAGCGCCGGCGGGGCGCGGCGGGCCGGCACCGGGTTGCGCACGCTCGACGTCTGGGACTCGCACCTCGCGACGGCCGGCGCCGCGGTCCTGGCCGGCCGCCATGACCTGATCGCCGCGCTGCGGCCGCTGGTCGACAAGGCCTACAGCGGGGTCAGCCACGGCGGCGGCCCGGCCCTGCTCGACTACCGGTCTTCCCTGGCCGACGACGTCGCCGAGTCCGCCGATCGCGATCTGCTCGCGGCCGCGTTGTCCGCGGCGCTGGCCGAGAGTCGCGAGCGTGAGCTCGATCGAGGGATCACGCTGGTCGGGCCGCACCGCGACGACCTCGTGCTCTCCCTCGGCGAGCTGCCGGCGCGGGGCTACGCCAGCCACGGCGAGTCGTGGTCGTTCGCGCTCGCGCTGCGACTGGCGGCCTACGACCTGCTGTGCAGCGACGGCGGCGAACCGGTGCTGGTGCTCGATGACGTCTTCGCCGAGCTCGACGACCAGCGGCGGGAGTCGCTCGCGGAGCTGGTCGCACCGGCCGAGCAGGTCCTGATCACCGCGGCGGTGGCAGGCGACGTACCGGCCGAGCTCACCGGTGCGCGCTGGGACATTGCGTCCGGCGAGGTGCGCCGTGTCCGCTGAGGACGGCGAGGCGCCGGCGGCCGCCGGGCGCCCCGCTCCCTCCCAGGATGCCGCTCGCCGGTTGCTGGCCAGGGCCCGGCGGACCAAGCCGGCCCCCGTGCGCCGG
>CAYNDD010000399.1:0-2685 GCA_964395425.1 uncultured Frankiaceae bacterium | reverse complement strand
CCGCTGCGCCGTCTGGATCTGGCTGGCGGTGAGCGGGTGTGCGGTCTGCACCAGCCACCCGGCCGTGATGGGCCGCAGCCCGAGCTTGCTCATGGCGTGGCGGGTGATCAGTGCGCCGGGTGCCGAGGTGTACGCCGGCAACCCGTGGACCACGGTGATCGCCGGGTGCGCCAGGCCGGGCACCCGTGACGAGGACGGCCGCACGTCCGGCTCGAACAGCTGGCGGTTGAGAAGGTCGGATCGTCCGGTGAGTACGTCGGCGGCGGAGCCCACGAGAGTTGGGGACAGGCCGTAGTGCGCCAGCACTTCAGGGGTCGCGACGTAGAGCGGGGTCATCTGGGACGCCGAAATGCCTTGTCCGTTGGGCGTGACGACGGCGAGGTTCGCGGCCGCGTATCCGCCCCCCTGGCCGGCGCCGGACCCGGGACCGACGCTCTGGCGGCCCGGTCCCGATCCCTGCGCAATCGGGGGCGCTGAGAGGGGGCCGTTCGGGTCGTAGGCCTGTTCGAGGGCGAGCGGCCGACCTGCCCCGATCGCCGAGGCGAAGCGATCGACCTGGTCGGTCGCGGCCGCGAGCTGAGCGGAGCTCAACGCCGCCACCTGGCCGGCGGCCGGCCCGGAGTCGGTGAGATAGACGACGAGTTGGTTGGGCGGCAGGTTCCCCGCGGTGGACGGCGGTCGCGAGGCGGCGGCGGCGATCGCGATCGTGGCCGCGATGCCGATCGCGAGGGTGATCGCGCTCAGCGCTGCGCCCGACCGGGCCCGAAAGCGAGCCAGGTCGCGGACCGCGAGTCGGACGGACACCGGCGTGCGTGCACCGGCCGCACCGACGGCGGTGAGGGCGATCGGGGCGAGCAGAACGAGGCCGATCGGGGTGGCGAGCGTTCCGCCGATGATAAAGGCGGTGCGGTGATTGTCGGCGAACGCGAGCAGCACGACGCCGAGCCCGAGCAGCGTGGCGCCTGCGGCCGCGAAACGATGCGCCGGTTGTGGCTGCGGGGTCCGTCCGGACAGTGCGGCGACGACGGAGACCCGGGCCGCGGCGCGCGCCGGCCACCACGCGGCGCCGACCGCCGTGACGACCGCGAGTGCCATCGCGACCACGATTGCCCACCACGGCAGGTCGAACCGGTCGATCCGCTGGTTGGTCAGCGACTGCAGTGCGGGCGTCAGGGCGAACCACGCGCCCAGTCCGAGCGCTGCGCCGACCACTGCGGCGGTCCCGCCCACGGCGGCGCCGTTGGCCAGCATGACCCGGCGGATGTCGCGGTCGCTCGCCCCGAGCGCGCCGAGCATGCCGAGCGCCCGAAGCCGGCGCTGCGCGAGGACGGTGAAGCCGGCCATCGCCACCAATCCGACGAACAGCAACCCGAGGGTGCCGAGGACGAGGACGAGCGCGGCACCCGCCGCCTGTCCGGCCGCGGAGCGGCTGCCGATGTCCAGGCCCTGTCCACTGGGCAGGCGGAAGCTCAGCTGCTGGTTGTCGGCGTTGAGCAAGACCGAAACCGACGTCGCCGGGTTGGCCTGGCCCGGCGCCACCACGGCGAACTCGTCGAGCAGGTCGAGCGGGTTCTCGACAATGCCGACGACTCGGTACGAGTGACCGGCCGCCTGCCAGGTGCTCCCGATCGAAAGACCGAACGCGGTCGCTACCGACTTGGTTACTGCGACCTCGCCCGGCCCGGTCGCGTAGCGACCGGCGTCGAGGCGGAGGGTCGGGCCCGCGAAGGCGGCGGTCGGACTCTCGGCGCGCAGGTCGATGCTGGCGATCGAGCCCGGGATCGGGATCGACCGGTGCGCGATCACATCGATGGCACCGAACTCGCGCTTGATCGCGGCAAGGTCCGCGGACAGTTTCGAGTCCGACCCGGAGACGGTGAGGATCGTGTTCGCCGTACCGAAGGTCGGGTCGGCCTTGAGGCTGGCCGCGTTCGACGCGGTCCCGAGACCGACCGTGATGGCCGCCATCGCAAAGGCGAGCAGGCCGAGAATCAGGGCCTGGCGCCGCCACTCCCGCTTGAACAGCCGCCAGGCCCACCGGGTGACCGCGCGCCGGGCGGCCGGGCTGCGATCGCTCGAAGCCCTCCCGACCCGGCGGTCGGCCAGCGTGGTCGTCATGCGCGGTGGTCGCGGGCCAGCAGCGATTCGGGCCCGTCATGTGGTGTCGTCTGGTCGACGACTGCGCCATCGCGAAGGAACACGACCCGGTCGGCCCAGGACGCGAGCTGCGCGTCGTGGGTGACGACGATGCCGGCGACGCCATTGCGGCAGGCCGCGCGGATCATCCGCATCACCGCTTCGCCGTTCGCCGAGTCCAGCGCGCCGGAGGGCTCGTCGGCGAGCAGCAGCTCGCGGTCACCGACGATCGCCCGGGCGATCGCGACCCGCTGGCGCTCGCCGCCGGAGAGCACGTCGGGCAACCGGTCGGCGCGCGCGGACAGCCCGAGGTCGTCGAGGACGGTCATCCCGACTGCTCTGGCGGCTTTCGCCGCCATGCCGTCCAGCTCCAGCGGCAGCGCGACGTTCTCGGCTGCGGTGAGGCCGTTGAGCAGGTTGAAGTCCTGGAAGACGAAGCCGACGAAGCGGCGTCTGAGTCTCGCCCGGTCCGCACGCGACATCCGCGAGACCACGGCGCCCCCGACGACGACCTCGCCACTCGTCGGCTCCTCGAGGCTGCCCGCGATC
>CAYNDD010000398.1:0-2690 GCA_964395425.1 uncultured Frankiaceae bacterium | reverse complement strand
GTTGCGCTCACCGGCGGCCCGCTACCTCGTCGGCTACATCATGGACGACGAGCGGCGTCACCACCGGATCATCGAGGAGCTCGCGAACACCGTTGCCTGGGGTGGCTTCGACCCGGCCGGCGATGTCGCCAAGCTGCCGGATCTTCGCAACCATCGGCCCGAGGCGGCGGAGTTCCTCGCGGAGACCAGGCGCTTGCTCGACTTCGAGAAGAAGGACCGGCGCGAGCTCCGGCGGCTCCGCAAGGAGCTGCGCGACTTCGAGGACACGACGGTGTGGGCATTGCTCGTCGACACGATGATTCTCGACACCGACAAGCACATCCGGATCCTGAAGTTCCTCCTGGATCACCTCACCGCCGACCCGTCCGGTCCGACGGGCGGCGAAGGCTAGCCACCCGGCAACCGGGTTGCCGGTCGGATCGGGAAGGCGGGACGATGTCGTGATGTTCGAGCCGTTGAAAGTGACCTCCCGGCTCGGGATCCCGGATACCGAGCTGCACTGGCGGTTCTCGCGGTCATCCGGCCCGGGCGGGCAGTCGGTCAACACCAGCGACAGCCGGGTCGAGCTCTCCTTCGACGTCGCCCGGTCACCGTCGCTCGGGCCGATCCAGCGCTCACGCGCACTCAGCCGGCTCGAGGGCCGGTTGGTCGACGGCGTCGTCACAGTCGTGGCCGAGGAGCAACGCTCGCAGCTGCGCAACCGGGAGGCGGCCTGCGACCGCCTGGCCGACCTGTTGCGGGCGGCGATCGCACCACCGCCACCCCCGCGGCGCCCGACCAAGCCGTCGGCCGCGGCTCGGCAACGCCGGCTCGACACCAAGCGGAGCCGGGGTCAGACCAAGAAGCTGCGCCAGCCACCGGTCCCGGACTAGGTCGACGATCCTGGCGCCGCGCAGCCGAGCCTGGATTGGCAGACACGAACCTATGCGGATGCGGTACGCCGTCCGGCCCGGAACGGTGCGTCGAGGGCAAACAATAGGACGAGGGCGAGCCCGGCGGCGCTGAGGATGTACCACGGCCACGGACCGAGCACGGACAGCAGAGACCAGTGGACCGGCCGCGAGGCAAGGAACATGTAGTCCGCGTTGAGGACCGCATCCATGATCCCGACGAACCCGGTGTAGAGCACGGTGATCGCGAACACCCGCGGCACCGCCCGCGCCCGTGGTCGATAACCCAGCCCGACGACCAGATAGAGCGCGGCAATCACGATCCCAAGGTGGCCGACGACGTACTCGAAGAACTCCAGGTGCGGGAACCCGACCGTCAGGTCCGGGGTGGCGACCGCCTGAAGCGTGCCGGCCAGCCCCCAGAACCAGGTGAGCTCGATCAGCAGCGGTTGACGCGGCCACCAGCAGGCCGCGGCCGCGATGACCAGGGCGACGTCACACAGCGACAGTGGCAGGGATGCGCGGGCGGTCCAGGTGTGCCTGATCACGGGATCGATGGCGAAGACCGCCGCGTCGACGACCAGGATCAGCGCGAGTGCTCGCGCCGCCACTGTCGTCCACGGTCCGGGGGAGCGGCGGGCGGCGACGCACAGCGCGCCACATCCGCAGGCTCCGACGCCTACACAGGTCCAGTACGCGCCGGACGTCGTGACCTCAATGCGATGCGCTGGTGGGGCTGCTGTCGTCGACCGGATGCTCCGGCGCGGCCTCGCGCGGCGCGTCGTAGAACTTCTCCAGCTTCAGCCGGGCTCGCTCCATCAGTGCGACCGGTCGCTTGATCGGCCGGCTCGCGGTCGGGTCGGACGCGCGCGACTCGGCGCCGGCCGGCCCCTTGTGACCGTTCGACGGCGCTGCGCCGTTGCCATGGCCGTTGCTGCCCGCACCAGCGATCGCGGGGGCATGGTGGGCGTGCAGGTCGTAACCGATCTGAGCCGCGAGCACCGCAGCCTTCTCCGGCGCGACCGGCGCCTCGACCTCGATGTATTCACCGTGTGGCAGCCGGCGGATGATGCCGGTCTCGATGCCGTGATGCAGCAGGTTCTCGTCGTGGCGTTGTAACCCGAGACAGAGTCGTTTCGTCAGCTTGAAGGCGATCGGCGGCAGCGCGATCAGCAGGAACCGCAGGATCCAGGTCGTGGCCTGCAGCGACCAGTGGAAGGTGCTGGCCAGGATGTCGTTGGAGCCGCCGATCACGAGGATCATGTAGAAGGTCAGCGACATCACGCCGAGCCCGGTCCGCACCGGCACGTCGCGAGGCCGGTCGAGCAGGTTGTGGTAGCCCTTGTCCTTGGTCGCCCAGGCCTCGATCGCCGGATACATTGCGATCAGGTTGAACATCAGGCCCGGGATGATCACGCCCGGGATGAGGATGTTCCAGCTGATCGTGTGATGGAAGATGTGCGTCTCCCAGTTGGGCATCATCCGCAGCGAGCCCTCGAGGAAAAGGATGTACCAGTCCGGCTGCGAACCGGCAGAGACCTGCCCTGCGTTGTAAGGCCCGTACAACCACACCGGGTTGATCTGGGCGAAGGCACCGAGCGCGGCGCACATCCCGAAGACCATGAAGAAGAAGCCGTTGGTCTTGAGGAAGAACGTCGGGTAGAACTTCGTCCCGATCACGACGTCCTCGGTCTTGCCCGGCCCGGGGAAGTCGGTGTGCTTCTGGTGCCAGAGGATCATCATGTGCGCGGCGATCAGCGCCAGCATGATGCCCGGCACGAGCAGCACGTGGATGATGAA
>CAYNDD010000397.1:1168-2694 GCA_964395425.1 uncultured Frankiaceae bacterium | reverse complement strand
GCTGCCTGTCGGGGGTCACCCGCGAGCTGCTAATCGAGCACGGCGTGGTTGAGGAAGGCGAGATCTCGCCTGACCAGTTGCGCAACGCACCGGAGGCGTTCCTCACCTCGACCAGCCGCGACGTCCATCCGATCGCCACCGTCGACGGCGCGGCGCTCCCGGCCGCTCCCGGGCCGCTGACCGCGAAGGCGGCCGAAGCCTTCGCGCAGATCGCAACGACCGACGACCCCTGACCCCGCTGCGCGACTGACAGCGGGCGTGGCGGCCGTCTTGCTGTCAAAGAGCGCAGCGAGCTGGCCATGATCTTGGGTCAAAGGCGGTAGGTGCGGGTGGCGGTCCCTACGTAGAGGTCGGTGCGTTCGGTGGGTGACAGGCCGGAAGCGATCTCGCGGTAGGCGCTCACAAGGCGGGGGTAGTCGCCGAACAGGCTGTCGATCGGCCAGTTGCTGCCGATCATGCAGCGCTCGGCGCCGAACGCCTCGATGCAGCCGAGGAACCACGGCCGGATGCTCGCGACCGTCCAGTCCGGGTCGGCGCCGCTGGCCAGCGCCGAGATCTTGCAGACGATGTTCGGCTCGCGGGCGAGCTCGCCGATCGCCATTCGCCAGCGGCTGAGGTATTCGGGGTCGCGAGCGACTGGAAGCCCGGCGTGGCCGAGGATCACCGTGGTGTCGGGGTTGGCCCGGGCCAGGTCGCGGACATGGCCGTAGTTCGGCCAAGGCGTCATCACCTCGATCGGCACACCGAGCGCGGCGACTGCGTTGAACCCGCGGATCACCTCCGGCTGGTCGAGCCGCTCACCGGCCGGCAGGTCGCGTACGCCGCGGAAGACCGGGAACTCCTGGTGTCGCCGTACGACGTCGGCGGCATCGGGCGCGGCGAGGTTGCAGTACCCGACCGCCGCATCCGGGCAGCCGTCGGTCGTGGCGAGACCTTGTAGCCAGGCCGTCTCGATGGCGGGATCGCTCGCTTTCGCGGCCTGGATGTGTACGACCTTCGCCACCCCGCAGTCGGTGGTCTCGCGCCGGAACTCGCCGACCGCGTATCGGTCGGACGCGATCTCGGGCAGGCGGCCGAGCCGAGGGTGGGAGAAGCCGGGTTCGAGCCAGGCCCAACTCAGGCCCGCCACGCTGCGGTCCCAGAAATGCACGTGGGTATCGATCAGTGCTTCCTGATCGTCCATGGAACAAAAGAGTATCCTCCTTTCTCAACGAGCTCTGCTTCTCGAAGCCCGCGAAGGGGGCCGGTGTGATCGTCCGCAGCGAGTTGTTCATCGACGGCAAGTGGATCCCGAGCACCGGCGCCGAGACGATCGACGTGATCAACCCGGCCACCGAGGAGATCTGCGGCCAGGTCCCCGACGGCACAGTCGAGGACGTGGATCGGGCCGTCGTCGCCGCCCGCGAGGCCTTCGACGGATGGTCGCGACTGTCGGTCGCCGAACGCTGCGACCACCTGCGCGCGCTGCAAGAGGCCCTCGCCGCCCGGCAGGAGGACATCGCGGTCACGATCGCGACCGAGATGGG
>CAYNDD010000397.1:0-1068 GCA_964395425.1 uncultured Frankiaceae bacterium | reverse complement strand
GTCGCGCCGGCGCTCGGCGCGGGCTGCACCGTGGTCGCGAAGCCGAGCGAGGTCGCACCGCTGTCGGCATTCATGGTCGCCGAGGCGGTCGAAGCGGCCGGCCTGCCGGCGGGGGTCTTCAACCTGGTGTCCGGCACCGGGATGGCGGTCGGCGAGCCGATGGCCCGGCACCCCGAGATCGACATGATCTCGCTGACCGGCTCGGTGCGGGCCGGCCGGCGGGTGAGCGAGCTCGGTGCGGCCACGATCAAGCGGGTGACCCTCGAGCTCGGCGGGAAGTCGGCCTGCGTCGTCCTGCCCGACGTCGACGGGGAGGTCCTCGACAACGCGATCGAGTCGGCGCTCTACAACGCCTACTACAACACCGGTCAGACCTGCTCGGCCTGGACCCGGTTGCTCGTCAGCGCCGATCGCCAGGACGAGATCGTCGAGCGAGTGGGCGCGGCCGCGCAGGCCTACCGGGTCGGCGATCCGTTCGACGAGCAGACCACGCTCGGCCCGCTCGCGTCACACGCGCAGCTGACCCGGGTCCGCGGCTACATCGAGTCGGGTGTGTCAGCCGGCGCGCGACTGGTGTGCGGCGGCGCCGACCCGCCGGCCGGGCTCAGCCAGGGCTACTACGTCCAACCGACCGTCTTTGCCGACGTACGACCGGACGCGACGATCGCGCAGGAGGAGATCTTCGGGCCGGTCCTGTCGGTGATCGCCTACCGCGATGAGGACCAGGCAGCCGAGATCGCCAACGGCACTAGCTATGGTCTGTCGGGGGGAGTGTGGTCGAGCGATCCGGATCGCGCGAAGGCATTCGCCCGGCGCTTGCGGACCGGCCAGGTCGCGGTCAACGGCGGGAAGTACAACGTGCTCGCGCCGTTCGGCGGCTACAAGCAGTCCGGGCACGGTCGCGAGCTCGGCACGTTCGGTCTGGAGGAATACCTCGAGGTGAAGTCGCTGCAATGCTGACGCCCCGACTCGACCGTCGCCGAGGTGGCGATGCCTGAGGACTCCCGGCCGGAGACCTTGCTCGATCTGCTCGCGCGCCGCGACGATCATCCGGCACTGATCGATCCG
>CAYNDD010000396.1:0-2705 GCA_964395425.1 uncultured Frankiaceae bacterium | reverse complement strand
CTGCCGAGCGGCCATCTGCTTCACGGCGTCGAGCGGCAAGACCTGCTCACGCTCCGTGAGATCCTCGCGAACACCGGCGAGAATGTCATCGAGGACCGACACCCAGTCAGGGTAGAGGGCCGATCAGGGGCCTCCGAGGCGCACCCGGCAATCCGGCTCAGGCGGTCGGGTCCTCGCCGCGGTCGAGGGCCTCCCACGCGAGGGCGGCCGGATCTTTCGTGGGCCGTGGTGCAGTCGGCCCGTCGTACTTGGCGCCGAGCCCCGACCACCGCCGGCCGTAGAAGACGGTCACGACACCGGCAACGACGGCAACGAGACCGGCCAGAGTGGCCACCAGCCACCAGCCGTTCGCGCTCGCGTGGACGGTCAGGCCCTGGGCACCGACCTCGCGGCTTTCGAGGGCAGCCGACACATCGCCGCGCGCAGCGATCGCGACCCCCACCGTCGTCCCGGCGAGCAGTACGACGACCACCCCCACCACCCGCCGCATCCAGCCCCGGGCCGCCAGGATCGCCGCCGCCAACGCCAACAGCGCGATCCCGAGTGCGGGCAGGGCGGGCGCGACGACGTGCCCAGTCACCGACAGGGACGAGTGCCCTTCAGCTGTGACGTCGGTCAGCGTCGTGCGGGCCCACTGGCGGCCGCTTGCCAGCAACACCACCACGCCACCGACACCGCAGGCGAGCACCGCGGCCGCCGGAGATCGACGAGCGGTCATGCTCCTGCCGGTCGAAGCGACGCGGCGGCCTGGAGCGCCCCGATGACCGCAGCCGCCTTCTGCCGCGACTCGGCGTCCTCGGTCGCCGGGTCGGAGTCGGCGACGATGCCGGCGCCGGCTTGCACATAGGCCCGGCCGTCGCGCATCACGACCGTGCGGATCGCCACCGCGGTGTCGAGGTCGCCGGCGACATCGACGTAGCCCACGACGCCGCCGTAGAGCCCGCGGCGGGTCGGTTCGAGGGCCTCGATGATTTCCATCGCGCGAACTTTCGGCGCGCCCGACAAGGTGCCGGCCGGGAAGCACGCGCACAGCACGTCGAGCGCGGTTGCGCCCTCGACGACGTCGCCGACCACGGTCGACACCAGGTGCATGACATGGGAGAACCGCTCCACCGACATCAGATCGACGACCTCCACTGTGCCGGGTGCGCACACCCGGCCGAGGTCGTTGCGGCCCAGGTCGACCAGCATCACGTGCTCGGCCCGTTCCTTGGGATCCGCGAGCAGCTCCGCCGCGAGCGCGGCGTCCCGCTCAGGGGTCGCGCCACGCGGCCGGGTGCCCGCGATCGGGTGCATCATCGCCCGCCCGGCCTCGACCTTGACCAACGCCTCGGGCGAGGACCCGACCACGTCGAGATCGTCGAACCGCAACAGGTACATGTACGGCGAGGGGTTCGATGCGCGGAGCGCGCGGTAGACGTCGAGCGGATCCGCGGACGTCTGCACCTCGAACCGCTGCGAGACGACGATCTGGAAGCAGTCGCCGTCGCGGATGTGCTCCTTCGAACGCTCGACCGCGGCCATGTACTCAGCCTTGGTCGACCGTTCCTCGTAGCCCGGCGCGGCGCTCCGGTCGAGGGTCGCGACCGAGGACTCGGCCGGCTTCGACAGGTCCGCGGTCATCGACTCGAGCCGCGCCACTGCCTCGTCGTACGCCGCCCCCGGATCGTCGTCGGCGTACGGGGTGAGGCCGCGAATCACGTTGGCAATCAACAGGATCGAGCCATCCCGGTGATCGAGCACCGCGAGGTCGGTCGCGAGCAGGAAGTGCAACTCGGGCATCTTGAGGTCGTCGGTCGCCAGCGACGGCAGTCGCTCCATCCGCCGGACCGCGTCGTACCCGAGGTATCCGACCAGGCCGCCGGTCAGCGGCGGCAACCCCGGCCGGCGCGGGGTGCGCAACCGCGCCGCCGCGTCCCGCAGCGCGTCGAGCGGGTCATCCGGGTGGTCGTCCGGTCCGATCCCGGTCCACACCGCGTGACCGTCGCGCTCCGACAACGTGGCCGCGGAACGAACCCCGATGAAGGAATAGCGCGACCAAACCCCGCCGAGCTCGGCCGACTCGAGCAGGAAGGTGCCGACCCGGCCCTGCGCGAGCTTGCGATAGGCGCTGATCGGCGTCTCGGCGTCGGCCAGCAGACGACATGCCACCGGGACCACGCGCTGCTCGGCAATATCGGCCAGGAAGGTGTCGCGGTCGGGCACCACCACCCCGTCGGCGGGCACGCCGCTCGGCGCCGTCGAGGTCACTGGGCCGGACCGCCGACGACGGCACCGAGGTCGCCACCGGCATCGAAGCAGCGCCGATCGCCGGTGTGGCAGGCCGCGCCGATCTGGTCGACCGAAACGAGCACCGCATCACCATCGCAGTCCAACGCAACCGATTTGACCCACTGCTGATGACCCGAGGTCTCGCCCTTCACCCAGTAGTCGCCCCGGCTGCGACTCCAGTAGGTGCAGCGGCCGGTCGTGAGGGTGCGGTGCAGGGCCTCGTCGTCCATCCAGCCCACCATCAGGACCTCGCCGGTGTCCCACTGTTGCGCGACGGCGGCGATCAGGCCGTGATCGTCGCGCTTGAGCCGGTCGGCAATCCGCGGGTCGAGCGACGACGGGCGGGCAGGCGCAGACATCTGTCCATTCTGCCTGGCGCAAACTCGTGGCGTGGCTCCCGTCGTCGCGCGCGCGCGCTCCCGGCCCGGCGCCAC